>CBFCWN010000011.1:0-54956 GCA_965601515.1 uncultured Myxococcales bacterium
TCTTCGAGGCAGACCATGGCAGCCAAGGTTTGTTCGCGCGCGTGGAGCGACTCGGCCAGCATCGGGGTGACGAGCTTCGGGTCGACGCCGAGACCGATCGCACGCCTCAGAAGACCGATGGCCTCTCCGTGCTTGCCCGACTGAATCGACGCCCGCCCGAGCGCGAAGAACAGGTCTCCCGCCTTGCTGCTTTCACCGGCCCACTGAACGCCGAGCCGCAGGACCTCGTTGGCGGCGTTGAGATCGCCCGCATTCGCGAACGCGGTGCCCAGCAAGTCGAGACCGTGCGAGAGCCTGCCTCGGACCTCATCGGCAAGCTCCTCCGCTTCCCCGGTGCGCATCAGCATCGAGATCGGATTGAGCCACGGCGCGAGCAGCGCGATCGTCGTCCCCCACTCCCCGTTCTCGTTCGCGCGCTCCGCCTGATCGACCAGCGCCAGGTCGATCGCGACCTCGTTGCCCGCCTCGCCGAGCCCGAGCTCCGCGCGGACGCGCTCGTCGATTACCTCGCGAAAGTCCTCGAGCGAAAGCACGTGGCGAACCCCGTTGAACTCGAGCGCAACTTCCGAGAGCCCGAGCTCGTGGCGCAGCTCGAGCGGTTTCACCTGAAAGAGCGATGCCGCGAGCATGTAGCGACCGCCAATGTGCGCTTGGAGCGACTCGACCTCGGGCTCTTCCGGCAAGCCCACGGACTGAATCGGCATCGACAGGTATTGCGCAACGATGTCGCGAAACTCCGGCAGGGAGACCTGGTGTGTCTCGCCGTCGGGCCCGATCGAAAACTCGACGATCGTCTCGGACTGCGTAGTTGCGCTTGGCGTGAGGCTCGCGATCCGGGCACCAGCGATGAGAGCAAGCCCAAGCGTGCTCCGCCCGATGATCTGGCAGGCGCGCTCGAAGTCAGGCGATTGCTTCAGCACTTGGTCGAACCAGCCCTCGGGTCGGGCGGCCGCCAGGTCGTACAACCGGGGCGAACCGGCTCCCATGTCAGCCCTCGCCGCTCAGCTTACGGCGGTACCACTCGATGGTTCGAAGCAGACCTTCCTCGAGGTCCACGTTCGCGCGGAAGCCGAGCAGCTTCTCAGCCTTCTTCACATCGGGGATGCGAAGCTCGACATCGGTGAAGTCCCACTCGATGAACTCGATCGGCGACTTGCTTTCCGTCAAGCGAACGATGAGCTGCGCGAGCTGATAGATCGTCACCGTGCTGCGTGAGTTGCCGATGTTGAAGCTTTCCCCCACGGCCTCGTCGCGCACCATCGCCAGCTCAATCGCGTGGACGATGTCGTCGATGTAGCACCACGACCGAATCTGATCGCCCTCGTTGTGGATGAGGATCTTTTCGCCCTGCAACGCTCGCACCACGAACGCGTGTACCGCGCCCTCCCCGACCTGGCCGGGTCCGTAGATGTTGAAAGGCCGAATCGACACGGTCGGCAAGTCGAACTGCTTCCAGTAGTTGTGCGCAAGGTGCTCGGTCGCGAGCTTGCTCACCGCGTACGTCCATCGCGCTTCACCAACAGCGCCGAGACTCGTCACGTCTGCCTCGCGGACTCGGAACGCGTACGTGCCGAATACCTCGCTCGTCGAGAAGTCGATGACGCGCTTGATGCCGGTGCAGTCGTGAGCCGCTCGAAGCACGTTCATCGTGCCTTCGAGCGAGATCTCCATCGTGATCACGGGATTCTTCAACACCGTATCCACGCCCGCGATCGAAGCCATGTGGATCACGTAGTCGCAGCCGGTGACTGCGCGCCGGACGGCGGTCATGTCACGCACGTCCCCGACGACCAGCTCGACGTTCGGGTGGTGGTCGAGCCCCGCCCTCGAGAGCGCATTCCGCCGGAGGATGTCGAGCACCCGTACCTGGTTCTTTTCGGCGAGTTTCGCGGCAAGCGAGCTGCCGATGAACCCCGCCCCTCCCGTAATCAGGACTCGTGCCCCCTCAATCATCTGGTCGAGCGTACACAGGGCGGCCCGCTCCGTCGAGAAACCTCAGTCCCTTTACAGGGGCCGTTTCCCGTGGGATCTTGAGGAATAGAGGGGGATCATGGGTATCTTCAATCGCCTCAACCGGGTGATCAAATCGAACTTGAACGCGTTGATCGACCAGGCGGAGGACCCCGAGAAGATGATCGGCCAAACCGTCGCCGATATGAAAGCCGGGCTCAGCCGTGCACGATCGGAGCTGGTCCAGGCCATGGGCACCGCCAAGCGCCTCGAAAAGCAGGCCGCGGAGCTCGACGAAGAAGCGGGAACTTGGGAGCGAAAAGCCGTGCTCGCGATCGAGCAAAACGATGAAGACCTCGCTCGCGAGGCTCTGCGCCGCAAAGCAAGGACCGTCGCTGAAGCGGAACGAACGCGCGGAAGAGCCGCCGAACAGGAGCAAGCCGCCAAGGCGATGAAGGACCAGCTCGGGCTGCTCGAGGCGAAGCTCGACGACCTGAAAGCGAGACAAAAGACCCTCGCTGCCCAGGTACGGCAGGCGCGTTTGGAGCCGAGCGCTGGACTCCAGGTAAGCGAGAAACTCGGCGGCGGCGCGTTTGCGGATCTCGAACGCATGGGCGACCAAATCGACCAGCTCGATGCGGAAGTCGAAGCGCATCACCTGCTAGAAGATCCTAAACGCGCCGATCTCGACGCCCGGTTCGACGCGCTCGAACGTGAACAGGGCGACGACGGCATCGAAGACGAGCTCGCTGCGCTCAAGGCGAAGTTAGACGACTGAACCCACCGGTACTCATGGAACGCTTCGTCCTTTGGCACCGCATCTTGCCACCCGCCTTCGAGGCGGAAGAAACCACCGCCGCGGCGGGTCAGTGGGCGAGGT
The DNA here is from genome assembly GCA_965601515.1 of uncultured Myxococcales bacterium. Classification (GTDB taxonomy): domain Bacteria; phylum Myxococcota_A; class Polyangia; order Polyangiales; family Houyiibacteriaceae; genus SG8-38. The sequence continues at coordinate 2,831 of CBFCWN010000011.1, forward strand.
ACGCGACCAACGAGATCGAGGCGGAGGGGGGCGAAGTAGTCTCGTCACTCGCTGGAACCGTGGTCGCCGCGTTCGAGCTCCGCGACCTGAAGGGAGCGATCAATCTCGCGCTACGCCTGCTGTCCGAAGCCGAAGGCCAGCCCGTTCCCGCCGGCGGCCTGCCCATCGCCTTCGGCATCGCGACCGGTGAAGTGGACAGCACGCGCGACGACGCGGGCAACCTGAGCGGCAGCGGCACGGCCGTCGACCGCGCGCAGCTGCTCGCCAATCAGGCGCGCGCAGGCGAGGTCGTGCTCGACGTCGAGTCTCGCGAGGCCGCTTCGAGAACCTATCTGTTCGGGCGCACCGTCAGCACGCAGTCGTTCGCGCTCCGCGGCGAGACGATCGATCGCTCGGGGCCGCTCCTCGAGGAGTGCCGCCGCGCCGTGGGTCTCCTCGAGCCGGCGCCAGTTCCGGCTAGCCTCCGCCACTCGCTCGAGCCACTGAAGGAAGCCGCCGCCGGCTCCCAGACCTGCGCGTTCTACCTCAAGGGACCTCTCGGCTCCGGAGCGCGCGACGCCGTATACGCACTTCGCGACGAAGTCAGGCCTCCCCTCTTCTTGGAGATCGGCGCCGTCCCCGGCGGCCTCGAACCTCTTGGCGGCCTTCGACTCGCGCTGCTCAAAGCGTGGCGTGCGCTCGAACCCACGCGGCAAGCGTTGAAGGCTACCGAACCCGGTGTCGCTGATGCGCTGAAGGCGGTGGCGTGCGCGAACCCACCGCGCCGCGACGCCGTGGTTCACGCGCTGAAGGTCACGCTCGAAGCGGTCGGCGGTGGCGCGCTGCCCTGGATCTACATCGATCGGATCGCAGCGGTCGACCCGGCCACGCTCGATGTGCTGGGCGCCGTGCTGAGCGCCGAGAGAGGAAACGCGCTCCTTTGCGTTCGAGCTACGGAGAGCAGTGTTCCTGCAAGTCTTCGTCCTGTCCCTCGCTCCGCGCGCATCGACATCAAGAGCTTGGAGCCCAACGAGGCCCTCGTGGTCGCCGCGGCGATTCTCGGCCGCGCTCCGGACCTCGAGGTCGCGAAGCAGCTCGTGATCACGGGTGGCACATCGGTCCTCGGCGTCGTCGAGGCTGCTCGCACGATGATCGCCACCGGCGACCTCGTGCATGACGGTCAGACGTTCCGTTGGCGCGACGAGTTCTCGGAGCGTCGCCAGTATCTCGGCCCGCGCGCGCTGCTCGAGGAGCGGTTCGCCACTCTCGACACGTCATCCATGCGATTCCTCGAGGTCGCGTGTTCCGCGTTGCCAGCCTCGTCGGCCCAGGTCATCGACGCGGCGGTCGCACTCGACGGAGTCCCGAAAGGAACCCGAAAGCGCGCGCTCGAGGCGCTGGTGAACGACGGGCTGCTCTCATCCCAAGCAAAGCCCGAGTCGGAGCTCCTCCGGCGTGCCGTGGTTCAGCGCATGCCGCCGGGCCGCCGGACCGAAGTTTACCGCTTCGTCGCCCAAGCGCTTCACAGCGCGGAACCTCTCGTCGGCCCCTCCATGGCGGCGACGGTCGGCGCGTATCTCTGCGAAGGCGGCGACGTGGAGCGCGGCGCACACGCGCTACTGGAAGCGGGCTCCCTGGCGGCCGACCTCGGCTACGACGGCGCTGCGGTCCGTTTGGCTGCCGCCGCCGTTCAATACCAGCCCGACAAGGATACGCGCTCGGTTGCCTCCGAGATCAGCAAGTCGGTTCGCATGCCATCGGCTCCGCCACAAGCCGCACCGGCCGAGAACCCGAAGACTCCCGTTCCCGTGCCTGCCGCACGCCCCAAGCCTTCGGTGGTCACCGCGCTCGAGACGGGAGACCACGCCAAGTTCGACGACCTGATCGCCGCCTCGATCGCCTCTGGAGGCGACCTCGTTGGAGCCCACTGTTTGCGGGTGCTTTCGCACGTGGCCCGCCGAGACCTTCGAGCCGCGAAGAAGGCGCTCCAAGATGCAAAGCGCGCCCCAACGCCTGGCGCCCCCGGGGAGATTCGCCTGTCCATCGCATCCGCGTGCCTTCACCTCGCCTATCAACAGCCACGAAACGCGATGATCGACTCGCTCGAGGCGCTACGAACTGCGCGTGAGCACGAAGACGGCCCCGGAGAGGCCGCCGCGCTCAAGATGGTATCTGCGGCCTGTCTTGCGGCCGGCCTCGAAAGTGATGCGGACCGACTCGCACACGTCGCCGAGGCCGTCGCTAGCTAACGCTCGGGCGCCCGATCGGGTACGAACCGAGAACGACGAGAAAGGTCGTCACCGCACGAAGGTCGTCGAGCGCTGCCTGAGTGGCCGCGGCATCGATGTTGCCTTCGAAGTCCATGTAAAAAATGTATTCGAACGGCGTGTCCGGCTTCGGTCGCGACTCGATCTTGGTGAGGTTGAGCCCCCGCTCCGCGAAGATGCCGATGCATCGCGCCAGCGCTCCCTGCTCGTGGATTGTCGAGAAGATGAGCGACGTCTTGCAGGGCACGCCTTCGGGATAGTGCGCCGGCTCGGCCGCTACGATCACCATTCGCGTGTAGTTCTCCGGGTGATCGGCGATGTCTCGACGAAGGATCGGCAGCCCGTGGAGCGCAGCCGCCTGCTCACTCGCGATGGCAGCCTGCGTGGGATCTGCATCGCGCTTCACCTTCTCGACCGACATCGCCGTGTCGACGAACGCCTCGACGTGGCAATCCTCGAGCGTCTCGAGGAACTCCCGGCACTGCGCTAGCGCGACTGGGTGCGAGTACACGCGGCGCAGATCGGAGACGGGCACGTCCGCGGCGCCGATCAGGCAGTGGGCGATTGGCTGAAACTCCTCGCCCACCAGGTGAAGGCCCATGTTCGCAAGCAGGTCGTAGCTTTCGTTGATCGAGCCGGCGATCGAGTTTTCGATGGGGAGCACGGCGTAGGCCACCTCTTCTGCACGAAGCGCCTCGAGCATCTCTCGAAAGCTGTGGTAGCCGACCGGAGCGACGTCTCGGCCCGCGAAATGACGCTTGGCGGCAAGCTCGCTGTAGGCGCCCGCGGTGCCCTGGTAGCCGACTCGGACTGTGTTGGACGCGTCGGTCAACGTACGATTAGTCCCGAAAGTTCACGAACTGGAGGGGCAAGTCGAAATCCTTTTCCTTCAGCAGAGAGATGGTCTGCTGAAGGTCGTCGCGCTTCTTGCCGGACACTCGAACCGCATCGCCCTGGATGGACGCCTGCACCTTGACCTTGCTGTCTTTGATCGCTTTGACGATGTCCTTTGCCTTTTCCTTCGACACGCCTTCCTTGAGCTTCACGAGCTGGCGCCAGGTGCTTCCGCCCGCCTGCTGAGGCTCCTGTGGGTCGAGCGACTTCAGCGAGACCTGTCGGCGCACCATCTTCGTTTCGAGCACGTCGCGCGCCGCATCGAGGCGGCCTTCGCTGTTCGATCGAATCACGATGCCGTCTTCCGTCTTTTCGACGGTGGTGTCGGTGCCCTTGAAATCGTATCGCTGGGAGATCTCCTTACTGGCCTGGGTGCGGGCGTTGTCGACCTCGTGTTGGTCGACCTTCGAAACGACATCGAACGACGGCATGATTTCCTCCGGGGCGCAACATATCACGACGCTGGCTTGCGGCGAGCCTCCTTCGGCAGCTCCGAGTCTGCGTCCGCCCTCACCAGCGGCGAAAAGAAGTTGTCCTTCTTCGTGTACTCGTCGACGCGGAACGCGTACTTGTAGCTTGGAGCCGAGCGCATGTTGCAATCCGCACGTTCGCAGAACCGGCACGTGGTTCCGACCGGGACCGCCATCTTCTTTGGGTCCGCGAAGGGGATGTCGTCGGCGTATGCGAAGTGTTTCGCGTTGTCGGCATGCGTGCCGAGGCCGATGCTGTAGGTCGTCCCTTTCACGAGTGAGCCCTGAAGCGGCTCGCTCACGACCTTCGCAAAGCAGAAATACGTCGAGCCATCGGGGAACGACGAGTACTGCTTTGCGACGACGTTGGGCGTGAGAAACGCGAGGTGCACGGCCATCTTCGGGCAGGACCCGTCGTGGTGCGGGAATCGAATGCCGTCGCCGGAGTACCTTTTCGAGATGTTCCCCGCGACGTCGACCCGCAGGAAGTGCATCGGAACCCCGCGGCGGCGCGGATCGGAGAGGTTGCACATGCGGTGGGCGACCGTCTCGTACGAGCTCTCGAACAGCTGCGCCAACAGCTCCACGTCGTGCCGCGTGGCCATCACCTCACGATAGAATTCGGGATACGGCAGCAAGAGCGCGCCAGCGAAGTAGTTCGCCAGGTGAATCTTGATGAGCTTCCGAGTCTCGGCGTGCTGGCCGGCGTATCCCTCGACGATGGGCTCGTACAGGCCCTCTTCATCGAAGAGCGCGAGCGCCACCGTGTGTGCCAACTGGAACTTCATCCGCTGCTCGAAGAGCTCGCCCGACACGGTTAGGACGCGTTCGTCGGCGTTCCACGAGCGGATCACCGAGCTGTCGACCCGGTCGGCAATGCGCCGAACACGAACCCCGGCTTGCTCGAGCAAGCCGCGCTCGAGGTCCTCGCTGCTCACTCGACGCCCGAACCCGCAGTCGCGCCGAAACTGCTGCGCGCGTTCTTCGAGCGAGCCGAACCAGTTGTCGTGCTGCTCGAGGAAGTCGGTGACCTCGTCGTACGGGTTGTAGTCGAACCGGAGGGAGTCGTCGTCGCCCTGCCGTTCGCGCTGCGCCATCCGCGCCATCACGTGATCGAGTTGACTTCGTGTGTTCTTGTACAGGTTGAAGAGCGCAGTGATGGTGGTGACCATCCGAGGTTCGGAGCTGATGCTCGCAAGATCCTCCTCGGTGAGGTTCAACGAGCGCAGCAGCGGCTCGTCGAGAAGCCGCGCGAGCCCGTCGTCGACGTGGCGCTCGCCGAGACTCTGCATGAAGTCCTCGACCGGCACACCGTACAGCTCGAGCGCCTGAAACAGCAGCGGCAGCTGCACCACGCGCTTTCCCTTTTCGATGAGGCTGAGATACGCCGGCGAAATCTTGAGGCGCCGCGCCACCTCGCTTTGCTGGAGGCCGCGGCGGAGCCGCAGCTCGCGTAGCCGCTGTCCCATCGCCGCGTTCGTCTCCGCCATCCCACTGTTTTACCGCAACTTTACAAAATCTTCCAGAGCTCCGGACGAATGAGAAAACCGGTGTTTCGAAGCCGCTTGACCCCGTTCGGCGGTATGATAATCAACTGGGACTGGGCTCGACCGTGTGAAGCTGTAAAGAGCACCGCAACGGTCACACGGGTCTGGGACGCAGGACAGCTCAAAAGAAGGTACGCTTCGTCGCCCCTCGGGCGCAGCACACAGGAAAGGACCGGCCAATGGCGGACGACGGCAAGCGCGAGCGCGACAGACCGTGGATCATGCGAACCTATTCGGGTCACAGCACCGCGGCCGCTTCGAACGAGCTCTACCGGACGAACCTCGCCAAGGGTCAGACCGGTCTAAGCGTGGCGTTCGATCTGCCCACGCAGACCGGATACGACGCGGACGACGCGCTCGCCCGAGGCGAGGTCGGCAAGGTCGGCGTTCCGATTTCGCACCTCGGAGACATGAAGCGGCTGTTCGAAGGCATTCCTCTCGAGCAGATGAACACGTCGATGACGATCAACGCGACCGCGGTGTGGCTGCTTTCCCTCTACATCGCGACTGCCGAAGACCAGGGCGCGGACCGCCACGTCCTTCGCGGAACTACGCAGAACGACATCATCAAGGAATACCTGTCGCGCGGCACGTACATCTTCCCGCCAGCGGCTTCGATGCGCCTCATCACCGATCTGATCACGTACACGGTCGATGAGGTCCCGAAGTGGAACCCGATCAACATCTGCAGCTACCACCTCCAGGAAGCGGGAGCGACACCGACTCAGGAGCTCGCCTACGCGCTCGTCACCGCGATGGGCGTGCTCGACGCCGTGAAGGCGACCGGCCGCATTCCCGAGGCGGAGTTCGGCAAGGTCGTTGGGCGCATCAGCTTCTTCGTGAACGCCGGCATTCGCTTCGTCGAGGAGCTCTGCAAGATGCGGGCTTTCGTCGAGCTTTGGGACCGCATCACTCAGGAGCGCTACGGTGTCACGGACCCGAAGCAGCGACGCTTCCGCTACGGGGTGCAAGTGAACTCGCTCGGCCTCACCGAACAGCAGCCCGAAAACAACGTGATTCGTATCGTCCTCGAGATGCTTGCGGTCACGCTCAGCAAAGACGCACGGGCGCGCGCGATTCAGCTTCCTGCATGGAACGAGGCGCTCGGCCTTCCCCGACCGTGGGACCAGCAGTGGTCGCTTCGCGCGCAGCAGATCCTCGCCTACGAGACCGACCTTCTCGAATACGCCGACCTGTTCAAGGGAAGCGAAGTCGTCGAGGCCGAAACGCAGGCGCTGGTCGACTCCGCGTGGACCGAGGTGCAGGAGGTGCTCAAGCGTGGCGGCGCGGTCGAAGCCGTCGAGAGCGGCTACATCAAGCAGAAGCTCGTCGAGTCGAACGCGGCGCGCCTGCGCGCGATCGAAGGCGGAGAGCAGACCGTCGTCGGCGTGAACAAGTACATCGAGGGCGCGCCCTCCCCCCTCATCGAGGACCTCGACGAGGCCATCCTGACCGTCGACCCCCAGGTCGACGCAGACCAGCGGGCCGCACTGAAACGCTGGAAAGAGGATCGCGACCACGACGCCGTCCAAAAGGCGTTGGCGGAGCTCGAACGTGCTGCGCGAAACGGGGAGAACATGATGCCGGTGTCGATCTCGGCCGCTCACGCGGGCGTGACGACCGGCGAGTGGGCCGGTCTTCTCCGCGAGGTCTTCGGCGAGTACCGCGCCCCCACCGGTGTCGCCGGCGCCACGGTCAAGGCCTCGGGCAACGCCGCCCAAGTCGAAACCGTCGAGCGTCTTCGCGGCCGCCTTCACGAGCTCGAATCTCGGATGGGCCGTCGCCCGAAGTTGCTGGTCGGTAAGCCCGGTCTCGACGGGCACTCGAACGGCGCGGAGCAGATCGCGATCAAGGCGCGCGACGTCGGCTTCGACGTCGTCTACGAGGGCATTCGCGTGTCACCCGAGCAAATCGTCGCCTCTGCGCTCGAAGAAGGCGTCCACCTCATCGGCCTCAGCATCCTCAGCGGCTCGCACCTGGCGCTGGTCCCCGAAGTGGTCGAGCGGTTGCGCAAGGCGGGGCTCGGCGACGTGCCGGTGGTCGCGGGCGGCATCATCCCCGAGGCCGACGCAGAACGGCTGAGGGCCGAAGGCGTGGCCGCCGTCTACACGCCGAAGGACTTCGAGCTCGATAACATCATGAGCGACCTCATCGATCTGGTCGACCGTGAGCATGCCGCCGAGTGACATCACAACCGATGCGGGCGAGGTGATGTCTGCGAACAAGGCTGCGGTATCCCGTGCGTTGAACCTGGTCGAGGACCGCCGTCCGGAGGCCCACACGCGCGTCGCGCAGCTCCTCGGCGCTCTCAAGGGCGCTCCAAAGGCCGCAGCTGGCCATCGAGTCGGGCTCACGGGCCCACCGGGCGTCGGCAAGAGCACGCTCACCGCGGCGCTCGCTCGACGTCTCCGGACGCGAGGCCGCACGGTGGGCGTCGTCGCGGTCGACCCCTCGAGCGTGCGCTCGGGCGGATCGTTGCTGGGTGACCGCGCGCGCATGAGCTTCGACCCGACCGACGAAGGCCTCTTCGTCCGATCGCTAGCAACCGCTGGCGAAGTCGGAGGCCTCGCATACGCCGCCAACTCCTCGGTCCGCGTGCTCGGCGCTGCCTACGACATGGTGATCGTCGAGACGACGGGCGTGGGCCAGTCCGAGATCGACATCGTGCATGTCGCGGACACGGTCGTCCTCGTGATCCAACCCGGAAGCGGCGACGTGCTTCAGTTTCTCAAGGCTGGAATCATGGAGATTCCCGATATACTTGTTGTAAACAAAGCCGACCACGACGAGCTCGCGCGACGCGCCGTCGCCGACCTACAGGGCGCCCTTCGAACGGCGCATGCGGCCGGAGCGGCCGGAAAAAGCGAGAGCTGGGAGACCCCCATCGTCGCCACGAGCGCAACGAAGGGCACCGGCATCGACGATTTGATCGACGCGCTCGACGACCATCGAGCGCACATGAACGCGACGCTTGCGGCGCGTCGAAGACAAGGGGAGGTCCAATGGACCCTCGACCTTTTCAATCGCAAGCATGGCGAGCACGGCGTTTCGACCCTAGGCGGGGTTGGAACGTTGAAAGCTCGTGCAGAACGAGGCTTTGAAGACGGCGAGACGCCGCTGAGCCTTTGCGAACACTTGAGCCGCGAGTATGTAGAACAACTCCGGAAAACTGCATGAGGAAGACATGACTGAACGCCCCGACATCGTACCCATTGGCCAAATCCCTGAGCTCGGCGTGGTGCCGAACAAGATGCATTCCTGGGTGATTCGCCCCGAGCGCTTCGGAGTACCGACCAAAGCGTTCGCGCTCGAAGAGATGCCCGTTTGGGACCTCGCGCCCGGCGAGGTGCTCGTCCAGGTCATGGCGGCCGGCATCAACTACAACGCGATTTGGGCGGGCCTCGGCGAGCCGGTAGACATCCTGAAGGGGCATGGGCTTCCCTTCCACATTGCCGGCTCGGATGCGTCCGGCGTGGTCTGGGCAGTCGGCCCGGGCGTGACCGACCACAAGGTTGGTGACGAGGTCGTGCTTCACTGCAACCATCTGGTCTACCCGGGCACCAACGACCTTCAGACGATTTGGGGCTACGAGACGCCCGACGGGTCGTTCGCCCAGTTCACCAAAGTTCAGGGCCAGCAGGTGCTCCCCAAGCCCCCGCAGCTCAACTGGGAAGAGGCCGCGAGCTACGGCCTCACCTATTACACGGCGCACCGCATGCTCGTCGATCGCGCCAAGCTGCAGCCTGGAGAAGACGTGCTCGTTTGGGGCGCAGGCGGCGGGCTCGGTGTCTTCGGGATCCAGCTCTGCGCCGTCATGGGCGCGCGTGCCATCGCGGTCGTTTCGAGCGACGACAAGGCGGAGCTTTGCATGCAGCTCGGCGCGCACGGAGTCATCAACCGCAAGGAGTTCCCCGGCCTTCAATACAAGGATGGAATGACGCCCGAAGAGCAGGCGGCTCACAAGGCCGACCTCAAGGGCTTCGGAAAGCGAATTTGGGACATCCTCGGCGAAAAGAAGGGGCCGGACGTCGTGTTCGAGCACGTCGGAAAGGCAACCTTCCCCGCGAGCGTGTTCCTCGCGTCGAAGTTTGGGCGCATCGTGATCTGTGGCGCGACCACCGGCTACAACCTCAACTTCGACGTTCGCCACCTCTGGATGCGTCAGAAGCAAATCATCGGCTCCCACTTCGCGGATGCCGACTCGGCGGGTCGCGCGAACCGCCTCATGATTCAGGGCAAGGTCAAGCCCGTCATGACGCGTCTCTTCCAGTGGGATGAGATCGCGCAGGCTCACCAGCTCATGTACGAGAATCAGATTTACGGCACGGTGTCGGCACTCGTCGGCGCCCCCCGCCCCGGCCTCAAGAACCTCGAGGAGACCCGGGCCGCGATCGCCAACGGTTAGGAGCAGCCATGCAGCAAGTCATCGAAGCCATCGAACGTCTCTACCAGCGCGCGCACGACAACGTGAAGGCGACCGTCACCGACGGCGACCGTATCAGCGCCAGGAAGATGAACGAGAACCAGCTCGCCGCGCACGCGGTCGCGTACCTGGCGACGGAGCTCGAGGCCTGCAGGCAAATGGCTCACTGGGCCGAGCGCGCCGGAGGCGACTACGAAGCGAAAGTCGCGCGCGCCTACATCGGAGAGGTCGCGCGCTCGCTTACCGGCGGTGTCGACCTCGGCGCCTGCGAGAGCATCAGCCTCGCAGACCTGGGCATCAAAGAAGGCGACCTCCGAGAGACCATCCTCTCACCCGAGGTCGTCGCGTTTTCGGCCGAGCACTCCAACGGGCAGGTGTATCTCGACATCGCCGCGCACGCGCGCGACCACGGCATGCCGAACCCCGGCTACGACGACGAAATGCTGTCGGAGATCCAGTCGCAGTTCGCGAAGTTCGTCGACGCCGAGGTGATTCCGCGCGCGCAGGACATCCACCGCCTCGACATTCTCATCCCGATGGACATCGTCGACCAGATGAGTGAGCTCGGTGTCTTCGGGCTGACCATCCCCGAGGAATACGGCGGGCTCGGCATGTCCAAGGTTGCGATGTGCGTGGTCACCGAGGAGCTCTCGCGCGGTTACATCGGAGTCGGCTCGCTCGGCACCCGGGCGGAAATCGCCGCGGAGCTCATCCTAGGCGGCGGCACCGAAGAGCAGAAGAAGCGCTGGCTCCCGGCGATCTCCGCTGGAGAGGTTCTCTCCACTGCGGTCTTCACGGAGCCCAACATCGGCTCGGACCTTGCACATCTCGGTACGCGTGCCGTGAAGCAGAGCGACGGAAGCTACGTGGTCAACGGCCAGAAGACCTGGATCACCCACGCCGTCCGCGCCGACCTGATGACGCTTCTCGCACGCACCAACTCCGACGAACCCGGGTACAAGGGCTTGTCGATGTTCCTCGCAGAAAAGACTCGCCTCACCGGCGAGGAGGGCGAGCCGGAGTTCGTCGACGAAGGCCTCACCGGCACCGAAATCAAGGTGCTCGGCTACCGAGGCATGAAGGAGTACGAGCTCAGCTTCGAGGACTTCAAGCTCCCGGCCGAGTCGCTGCTCGGAGGTGAAGAAGGCGCCGGCTTCAAGCAGCTCATGCGCACCTTCGAGAGCGCTCGCATCCAAACGGCGGCCCGCGGCGTCGGCCTTGCTCAGGCGGCGCTCGAGGACGCCATGCTCTATGCGACCGAGCGCGAGCAGTTCGGTGGCCCGATCTTCCAGTTCCCGCGCGTAGCGAGGAAGATCGGCCGAATGATCTGCCGAATCCAAGCAGGCCGTCAGCTGACGTACTTCAGCGCCCGCGAGAAGGATCAGGAGAAGCGCTGCGACCTCGAAGCAGGCATGGCGAAGCTTCTGGCGACACGTGCCGCGTGGGAGGCCTCCGACGCGAACGTGCAAATCCACGGCGGCAACGGCTACGCGGAGGAGTACACGGCGTCCCGACTGTTGGTCGACTCGCGCGTGCTCAGCATCTTCGAAGGCGCCAACGAAATCCAGGCTCACGTCGTCGCCCGACGCCTCCTCGAGAGCTGAGGCGGCCTCCCGGCCCTCCATAGTGAAGCGCATCGCGCCCGCGGCGGAGCGAAACCGTCAGCCGATTCTCGAAGTCCTTGCCCAGGTCCTCCCAGACACAGGCACGGTCCTCGAGATCGCGAGCGGTACCGGCATGCACGCTGCCTACTTCGCCGAGTACCTTCCGAGGCTTCGCTGGCAGCCGAGCGACCCGTCGCCCGAGGCGATCGAGAGCATCGCGGGCTGGGTCTCGGAGGCCAAGAGAGACAACCTCTACGCGCCGTTGTCCCTCGACGTGCGCTCCCGCCCGTGGCCAGTGAGCGGAGCCGAGGCGGTGCTCTGCATCAACATGCTTCACATCGCGCCGTGGGAAGCCGCTGTCTCGCTGTTCGAAGGCTCGTCGGACTTGCTCGGTTCGGGAACCCCCCTCGTCACGTACGGGCCCTACCGAATGCACGGAAAACACACCGCTCCGAGCAACGAGGCATTCGACCTCAGTCTTCGCTCCCGAAACCCGAGCTGGGGCGTTCGCGACCTCGAGGAGCTCAGCGATCTCGCTCGGCAGACGGGCTTTCGTCTCGACAAGCGCTTCGAGATGCCGGCCAACAACATGACTCTCGTTTGGCTTCGTGAGGCCTAAAGAGCCGTTTCCGGCAAGAACGACGGCTGTCCGAACAGGATCACGAAGTACAAAATGAAGATGAACACCAGCGTCGCACCCCGTTTGCGCCCGAGCGTGTTCTTTCGGCTCACGGCCATGAAGAGCAGGAGCAGCGTCGCTCCGAGCATGATGGGGTAGTCGCGGACGACGATCGCCCTCGACACCGGTCCAGGCGCGATGATGCCGGGCAGGGCGAGCACGCCGAGTAGGTTGAAGATGTTCGAACCGACGACGTTGCCGACCGCGATGTCGGACTCCCCGCGGCGAGACGCGGCAACGGACGCAGCGAGCTCGGGAAGGCTAGTCCCGAGCGCGACGAGCGTGAGGCCGACGACGAGCTCGCTCACTCCAAGAGACATCGCGAGCTCGACGCCGCCCCAGACGAGCACGCGCGAGCCCACCAGCAAGAAAACGAGCCCGATGAAGAAGAGCGCGAGGGCTTTGCCGGTAGGTAGCGAGTTCGGAATGTCGTCATCCTCCAACGCGACCGTGGAGGGCTCGGCGTCGTCATCGGCCTCCCTCATTCCCTGAGCGGCCAGCCAGATCACCATGACGATCAGCCCACCGAAGAGGATCAGCCCCTCGGTCCTCGTGAGCTCTCCGTTCCAAAGAAACCCCCAGGACAGCGCCATCGCGACGAATAGGATCGGAATCTCCCGCCGAAGCAATCGCGAGTGGATACTCAACGGCCCAACCATCGCGGCTGCTCCGAGTACGAGCGTCACGTTCGTGATGTTGGAACCTACGGCGTTTCCGATCCCCATCTCGCCGCTCCCGGCTGCGGCCGCCATCCCGGAAACCAGCATCTCGGGCGCAGACGTTCCAAACGCCACGACGGTCAGGCCGATCACGACGCGGCTCACCCCGGAATTGGCCGCAAGGCCCGCCGCTCCGTAGACAAAGCGATCGGCTCCCCAGACGACGGCAACGAACCCCACGATGATCGCGGCAATGGCGTAGAACAACGGCAGGATCTCTTCTCCGAGGCTTCGGCGACCGCCCAGTCTTGCGCAGAGGAGCTTCTATGCAAGCGCCGTGCAGTTCGCGCTGGCAAAACCACCCTCCAGAGCGCTATACCCATCCAGACTAGTGGAAGGGAGCGCAATGGGCGGGCGGCTGCAGGGCAAGGTAGCGATCGTGACGGGTGCGAGTCGGGGGATCGGCGCGGCGATCGCGTCCATGATGGCCGAAGAGGGCGCCAAAGTCGTCCTCGTCTCGCGAAAACTCGAAGGGCTCGAAGCGGCGGCGACCGAGATCCGGGGGGCGGGCGGAGATGCCACCCCGATCGCCTGCCACGTCGGCCATCGCGACCAGCGGGAGGCTATGCTCGACCAGGCGCTGAAGGCGTACGGGCAGGTCGACATCCTGGTCAACAACGCCGCGACCAACCCTCACTTTGGACCGATGCTCACCATCGACGAGGGCGCCTGGGACAAGACGTTCGAGGTCAACGTGAAGGGCTACTTCGGAATGACCCAGCTCGTGGCGACCCACCTTCAGCAGCGCAAGGCAAAGGGCTCCATCGTGAACGTCGCGAGCGTCGTCGGCATGATCGCGGCGCCAATGCAGGGGGTCTACGCGATGACGAAGTCTGCGGTCATCTCGATGACCAAGACCCTCGCCATGGAGCTCGGCTCAGCGGGCATTCGGGTGAACGCCATCGCGCCAGGACTGGTCGAGACGAAATTCGCGCAGGTGTTGGTCGACAACGACGACATCCGCAACGGCATCGTGAATCGAACGGCGGCAGGCCGAGTCGGCCAGCCACGCGACATCGCCGGGGGGGCGGTCTTTTTGGCTTCGGATGAATCAGACTACGTGACGGGGGATGTCATGGTAATCGACGGCGGCTGGACACTCACTTAAATCGGGGGCGGATGATGGGGAAGCCGCCACCGCGCCCTCCAGGGGCTGTGCGCAAGCCGAGCGCTGCCGAGCTTCGTCTTGGAAATCTGCGTCGCGAGCTCGATGCCGAGGACGACCCCGCGACTCGCTCTGCGATTCTCTATCATATGGGGCTCGTGTACGAGCACGAGCTTCGGCAGTCTAACGAAGCACTCGACAGCTATCGGGAGGCGCGGCGTCACGGAACGGGATTCGACCCTGCGGGTATTGCCGAGCTGCGCATCCAAGAGCGAACCGCGGACGCGAGAACGGTCGCCTCACTCCTCGAAGAGCTCGCCAGGGACGCTCGGCACCCCGCAGCGCGCGGGGCCGCTCTGGTCGATCTTGCGCTGCGATCGAGTGAGTGGGCCTCCATTCTCCGCGATGCGCTCGAGCAGAGTCCCGAGCCCTCCGTCCCCGCGCTCCTGCTCGAATGGCTCGCCGACAGGAACGGCGATCACGATGCGCTCCGCGATGCGCTCCGAGCTCAGGCGGAGGCCGCCTCAGAGCCGTCGCTTCGCGCGTCGCTCTGGCTCGACCATGCGCTTGCCGAGAACGAGGCCGGAGACGTGGACGCGGCTCTCGCCTCTCTCGATCTTGCGGCGGAATCCGAGGCCCTCGCCTGGCCGGCTCGCTCGCTTCAGCGGAGTCTCGCGCAGCAGCACCAGCGCCTCGACGCCTGGGAGACGGCGTCCGTCGCCATGGCGCGTCAGCTCGAGGGCGACGTGCCGCTCGACCCCCTCGACCTGTCTACCCCCATCGAGGAGCAGCTCCCCTTGGCGGCATGGCTTTGGCGAGAGGCCGCATCGATTCGCCTGGCGCGGGAAGGCGACTCGAGCAAGGCGCGCGAGTACCTCGAAGCCGCTCTTCGCCAGACGCCCAACGACGCGGAGCTTCGCTGGCAGCTCCTCCAGCTCGGCGAGAAGTCCGGGGACGCGGACGCCGTTCGGGAAGCGGCCAAGTGGTTCCACAGCACCGCTCCTGCCGATCCCCGTCTTCCCGCCTACGTCATTCGGGCGTCGCTCGGCAGGAGGGACGCCGATGCGCTCGATGCGCTGCGAGACATCGCGGAGCGCTACCCGGAGTCCGCGTACGCGCAGGCTGTCTTCGATTTGACGCTCTTCACGACCGGAAGCGTCGACGAGCGCGTCGACCGGCTGCAGGCGCGCGCCGCAGACCTCGAAGGCGAGGCCCGGGCCCTCCTCCTTTGGCGGGCGGCTCGACTTCTCGCCGAAGACGACTCACCGGAGGCCGCCGAGTCGCTCTTTTCCGAGAGCGCGGAGATCGCGACGCCCTGGCGAACGGACATCCTTCGTGACGCGCTTCGCGCCGCGGTCGAAGCGCGGCATGCGGACGCGATCCTCGCTCGCGCGGACGCTCTCGCCGACGCCGATTTGGAACCTGCCGATCGCGCGTTCGTCGCGTATTGCCGCTACGCGGTCGCGCGTCGACTGCACGGCTCGGCCGACGAATCGCTGCGCATCCTCCGCGACGCGCTGCAGGACCCCCTCAATCACATTTGGGCACCGCACGTCGCGCGCGCTCGAGCCGCGGTCGAGGGCAATGCGGCGCTCCTCGGAGAGGCGCACGAGTTGCTTGCGGACTTGGCGCGAGAAAACTCCAAGACCGAGCACCTGCTCTCTGCCGGCGCCGCCTTTGCGGCAAACCAGCAATGGACCGACGCCGAACGAGTGGTGCGGGCAGCGCTTCGACACAGTCCCGACGATCCGCGTGTCGTCGAGGCGCTGGAAAGCGTTCTTCGAGGTGCCGGCCGCCCGGACGCGGTCGTCGAGCTCGCCCGCGAGCGTGCTCGGACCGACGACGACATCATGCGCGGAGAGCGTGCCCTCCTGCGTGCCGGAGTGTCCGCGGAGCGAGACGGAGACCTCGAAGCGGCCGGCAGCGCCTATCGACAGGCGCTCGCCCGTCTTCCCGAATCCGCTTCGGCGTCACTCGCCATGGCGGAGCTAGCGCGCCGCCGAAAGGACATGGGGGCCCTTCTCGGCGCGTACGAGACCCTCAGCCACATCGAGCTCGGCGGCGGTGTACCCGAGCTCTTCGCGCTACGAAAAGCAGACATGCTTCGCGACCTCGAAGGCGATTCGAGTGAAGCCAGTCGGCAATACGAACGCGCGCTCGAGCACCCTGCGACGACGCTCTCGAGTGCAGTCGCCCTACTCTCGCTCCCGCTTGCTCGGACGACCGAGGAGCAGCGCGCATCGGCAGCAGAGCTTCTCGTCGACGCAGGCGTGTCGTTCGAAGCAAGTGACAACGGTTTCGGTACGGCATATTCCGCCCTCCGGGCCGCGCTCGGTCGTGAAGGCTCCACGGCAGGCCTTGCATGGGTCGAGCTCGCCAGGCTCGCACCGACGGATGCGCTTCGTGCGGGCACGCTCCTTCACGGGCTGCGTGAGGTTCGACTCGCACGCGGCGAGGACGCCATCGACGACCTCTTCATCTTGGCCCAGGAGTCGGGAGACCTGTCAGCGCAGCATCCCGAAGCGGCGGTCGCGATCGAAGAGGTGCTGGCACCGGGAGACGACCCTGAGCTCCGCATCGCCGCGCTCGAGCGGAAGCTCCAGCACAGCACTGCCCTCGGGCGCAGCGGGCTCGAAGCGGCGCGATGTCGTGCCCTGGTCGAGGGCGATCGAGGCGCGGACGCTGTTGCACGCATCAGCGAGGAGCTCGACGAACGTCCGGAAGACCTTGCCGTCTGGGAAACCCTTCGAAGCGCGGCACGGCAGGCGGGACAGTGGTCGCTCGTCGCGCAAGCCTGCGAACGCCTCGCCCCTTTTGTCGAGGGTGAGCTTCGCGCCGACCTTCTCGAAGAAGCCGGCGCCGTCCGACTCGATCACCTCGATCAGCAGCAGGCGGCGGAAGACCTCTTTCGGGCGGCGCTCGAGGCTGATCCCTCCCGCTCCATCGCGTTTCGGCGTCTCCACGAACTGCTCGCCGACCGAGAGGACGGTGAGGCCTTGGACGCGCTCATCGCAGAACGCCTCTCTCAGGGCGGTTCCGACGACCGACCCGACCTGCTCTACGCGCGCGCTCGGCTTCTTCGGGGTTTCAGCGATCGGCCGGGGGCCCTCGAGGCGCTCGACGAGCTGTTCATCGCCGAGCCGGAGCACGCGGGAGCGCTCGCGCTCGCTGCCGAGGTTCACGTGTCGCTCGAACAGTGGGAGGAAGCCGTCGATTGTCTTCAACGACTGTCGAAGTCCGACATCCCAAACGAACAGCGCCGGCTCGCACATCTCGGCGCGGCGGATTTTCTCGAGAACCGTCTGGGTCGCCTCGAACATGCACTCGAAGAGCTGCGGGCCATCGACGCCCTCGGCCTTGCCGACATGGAAAGCCGCCTACGGGTCGCGTCCCTCGAAGAGGGATTCGGCAACGATCAGGCGGCCATCGACGCCTACAGGGCGGTGCTTCTCGAGGACCCGACACACGTTCGCGCCGCGGAACGCCTGGCGTCGTTGATGAAGGACGATGAGCGAGCGACGGTGCTCGCTTCGTATGAAGCCGCGCTTTGGGCGCGTATCGACGGCGGCGACCTCGACGCCGCGCTGCTGGAAGCGTTGCGCAAGTCCGCCCATTGGCAGGGCTCGTTCGAGCGAGCATCCGCCATCGCCGCGGTGGAAGATGCGATCGAGCCAGGAGGCGCGCTCGAATCTGGGACCACCGACCTTTCTCATGTCTCCACCGCCGCTTTCTGGGACCGCGAGAGCGACTCGACGATCGAAGAGATGGTCCGCGCCGCCGGACCGTCCCTGTCCGATCCCCGACCTCGCGGGAAGAAGCTCCCTGCCGATTCTGCGGTCGCCCGAGAGCTTCAACAGATCTCGGAGGGATTCGGTGCGCGCTTCGCCTCGGCGAGCGCCGAGGAGTCCATCGACCGTACGCAGGCGTTCGTGGATCGCGATGGCGCACTACAGTGGTTCATCCCGTCCGCGTCGCGCGACGGCCTCGACAGCGTTCAACGGTTCGTCGCTGGGCGCCTGGCGTGGGCCGCGCCGCGAGGCGGCGCCGAGCTCGTCGACTCCTCTCCCGAGAAGGCCGCCGGCCTCCTTGCAGGCATCATCCTCGCAGCGCGCTGCAGCGTCGCACCCGGTGGGCCGACACTGCCTGCGGTCCCGGTCAAACTGCGGCGCGCGTCGCGAAAGGCCGTTCGGGACGTTCTCGGAGACCGCGCGATCGCTCCAGCATCGCTCCTCGACGCCGCACGGCGCTTCCAAAGGAGCGCCGACCGGGCGGGCCTGGTCGCGTCCGGAGACATCGCAGCGTCTTGGGCCGTGGTGTTCGGCTCCACCCCGACCATGACCGCGCTTCGCACATCCCCGCGAGCACTCGACCTTCTTCGGTTCTGGGCGGGCGCAGACTCACCGCTTTGGGGGACCCATGGCTGACGAAGTGAGTGGCGCAAACCGCGGTTCGACCCCCGCGTCGTTTGATTTCGACGACGACGCGATCTCGAGCCTGCTCGACGACTTCGTCGAAACGCAGACCGGCCCGCAGAACAAAAATAACAGCCACCCCCCCGATCCGGATGACACCGGTGCTCAAGCCGCACAGCGCACCGTGTTCGAGCGAGCGCACCGTCACTCCGACCTACCGCTCGTGGGCGATACGGCCGACACCAAGGGTCGCCGCGTCGAGCTGCTCGATGCTCTGGCCTCTCGTTCGGTCGGCTCGTCAAAGGCTCGACTCTTGACGGCTGCAGCGGAGCTCTGCGAACAGCTGGGCAACCCCGAAGGTGCAATCTCTCGGTATGAAGACGCGCAGGTGGCGGACGCACGTGACGTCGTCGTGGTGCGGGCGCTCCGCCGCCACGCGATTCGCCGAGGCCGTTGGCAGGAAGTCGTCGACGCGCTCGAAAAGGAGGCAGGGCTCGATATCGCTCCCGCCGAGCGCGTCGCTGCGTTGAAGCTTCTCGCGCAGACACACCTCGCGAAGCTTGGTGATGCCGCGGCAGCGGAACAGGCTGCGTTGCACGCCGCAGAGCTCGAGCCGACGGACTTCGCTTCCTGGATGATCGCGGCAAATGCCCGGTTGGCGCGCGGGCGCCGAGCCAGTGCAGGTCGCGCACTCGCCGCGGCGGCGGAACGGTGGCCGACGGAGGAAGCAAAGGCGGTCATCCTCCTGCATGCATCGGAGCTCCTCGAGACGGGCGGCGAGCCTGCCGAAAGCAAGTCGATGTACGAGCGACTCTTGGAGCTTCGTCCGACGCTGCTTCCTGCACGACTCGGCGTGGCCCGTGCAGCGCTCGCGCTTGGCGATCCAGAGACCGCGGTCGTACACCTTCGCGAAGCGGCGGAGGATGCCCCACCCCCTGTCGCCGACGCGTTGCGGCGCACGGCCGCCGTCACGACCCGAAGCGCCGAACGACAACGCGAGCTTCTGAAGGAGGTGGAAAGCACCGCTTCCGCTTGGACCTTGGCCCAGGTCGCCTCTCTCGAAGGGAAGCTCGAAACGGCGAAGAGCGCGCTGCGCTCGGCTCCGGCCGATCGGACGCCCGAAGCCGAGGGACTCTTCGCGGCATGCGGCGCGCGGTTGGAGGCCGAACTCGGCGAATCGGTTGGCGCCACCCCGTCCGTCCACCCGGCGCTGCTTCCGTACGCCGAAGCTTGGACGGGCGGACACGTCGAGGCCGACTCGACAGAAGACGACGACGCGCGGCTCGCCCTGCCCGCCGACCTCGAGCGAGAGCGCTCGTTCGCGAAGGATGAAGCGCTTCCGGGGTGGGCCCTAGCCCACGTCGAGGCCGAGAGTCGCGACGAGCTCGTGCCGCTGCTTCGTGCCGAAGAACGCAACCCGAACGATCGACTCATTCGTGGGGCTCTCTTGCTCTGCGATCCCGATCTCGAGCGGCACGCGGAGCGCGCGCGACGGGAGCTGTCGTCGATGATCAGCGAGGCCGAGGACGACTATCCGCCTGCGCGATGGAAGCGGGAGGACGACGCGCCGCGCCTCGACGGCTCTGTCCTCGAGCTCGACCGAAACGCCCTCGATCCTCTGCTCGTCGAGCACCACATCGCTCAACCCACATCGTCCCGAGAGGACGACGCCCATCTTCTCCGCCTGGCCTTCGAAAGGCTTGACGACGTGGGGTACGCGCGTCGCGCCGCGGAGGCGTTTCTCGAAGCCGATCTACCGACCGAGGCTGCGCGTATCCTCCGAACGGCATGTACCACCTCTCCAGCCGATTCGATGCTCCGGACGCTCCGGAAAGACGCCGAGCTTCGCGCTCGAGAATTCGCACGCCTCGCGGACGACGCCATGCATCGAGCGCGCGAGGCCCCGGACGATCTCGAACGAACGCAGGCGTTTAAGGCGATGGCCGAGGTCGACCGACTCGCTCGGGGCGACATGCAGAGCGCCCGTCTCTCGCTCCAGTCGGTCGCGGAAACTCGACCCGACCATATCCCGACCGCCCGAGCGCTCGAGGCCGATGCCCTTCGAGAAAACGACGTCGAACGAATTCGGGGGAGCGCGCGTCTCTTGGTTGCCGCGTTGCCCGAAGGCACCCCCGAGCGCACCGCACGGAAACGACTCGTCGTCGAGCTCCTGAAGACCGACCCGGACATTCTTCAGAACGACATCGACCGCGCGCTTCGGAGCGTCGAGGAGACCGTCGAGGCGGATCCCGGACTCGCCAGACAAATCCTTGGAGCGGCCTATGCCAAAGGAGAAACCGAGCGCGCCGTCGAGGCCCTCGAGGCACTTCAGGCCTCGGTCGAAAGCGAGCTCGAACGGGCCGCGCTCGCACTCGAGGCGACGCACGCACTGCGCGAAGCCGGCAACCCAGGAAGGGCCCTCGAGGCGCTGACCACCGCGGCAAACCATCCCCTCGCCCTCGAAGCCGAGGCTCGTTTGCTCCGCGCTGCAAAGCGTTGGAACGACGCGGCGAGCACGTACGAGGACGCCGCTCGTCGAGCCAAAGATCCTCAGCGTGCGGCGTCGCTCTGGCGCGAAGCGGCATGCCTGTTCGAAGAGCACGTCGAGGATGACGAACTCGCTCTCCGCGCTTGGGTCTCGGCGTCCAAATGCGACATCACCTACCTCGACGTGTATCGGAGGCTCGCCGAGGCCTATCGCGCACACGGAATGCTCGAGGCGCTCTCAGAGCTGACCGAGGCGCGAATCGAAGCCGGGGCGGACAGCCCCACCCTTGTCGGTTTCCTGCTCGAACAGGCCCAGCAGCTAAGCGAACAGGGAGACATCGACGGCCAGCTCATCGCGCTCGAGGAGTGCTTGGACCTCGACCCAACCAGCTCGGTCGCGCTTCGCGAGCTGGTAGGTGCGCGGCGCAAACGCCAAGACTGGCAGGGAGCCGCGGAGGGGCTGATCCGACTCGCGCGCGCGAACAAGTCCACCGACGAAACCGTCTGGGCTTTCACGACGCTCGGCGAGGTGTATCAGGACCATCTTGGAGATCTGTCCCGCGCCGAAGCCGCCCTTCGACGCGCGCTCCACCTCGCGCCGACGCACTCCGAAGCCCTCGACCGCCTCGCCACCGTGTTGGTTCAGCTCGACAAGTCCGACGAAGCCGCAAGGCTCCTCAAGGTCCTCGCGAAACGTGAAACCGACACGCTTCGAGCTCGCGACTACCGAATCAGACTCTCCCGCGCCGTCGAGCTCGCGGGCAACTCGAGGCAGGCCGAAGCCGTCCTCGAGCAGCTTCGAAACGAGCGTCGCACCGATCCCGACGTCGTGCTGGCGATGGCCGACTACTACGCGCGGCAAGGCGCGGGACCTGCCGAAGCGATGCACCTCAACCGCGCGGCGAACGACCTTCGCGAGGCCATCGAACGGACGCCGGGCGACGAGAATCTTTGGTCGACACTCGTCCGCGTCGTGAGCCGAAAGCACGGGGCGCATGCCGCCTCGTGCATCGCAGGCGCGGCGATCGCCGCAGGACACCCAAGTACGCTGTTCGAGGGCGCTGTCCGCGACGGCGGCGAGTCGCTCGGCAAAGCGGCGCTCCCTCTCACGGCCGCGGTCGACGACCTCGTCGCGCCGCCGGAACTTCCGCAGACCGTACGGCGCCTGTTCGCGATCTGCGAGAACGCCTTCGACAAGCTACTGCCCTTCGACTCGGGTGCGTGGCGACTCAAGAGACCGTCTGGCCCACATCGGGCCCTCGTCGAAGAAGCAAGCGCAGTCGCCGAGGCTCTCGGAGTCAGCGAACCAAAGCTCCGCGTCACCCAGGTCGCTCCAGCCGCGTGCATGCCGATCACCGGTGACCCCCCGACGCTCGTCGTTGGAAGCAGCCTTCACGAGCTCACCACCGCCGAGGAGCGTTTCTTCCTTTTTGCGCGCGCGCTGAAGGTCGCGTCCAGCCACATGGCGCCCGCTCTTCGCGCCCGCCCCGAGCAGCTCGACGCGGCACTACTCGCCCTGCTTCACGGCCACGACCCAAGCCGCGGTGCAGCCCCGGAGCCCCAACAGCTCCACGAGCTTCGCAAGAAGCTCATGAAAGCGGTACCACGACGGTGGCGCGACGAGCTCGAGAGCCTCGTACTCGAGCTGCAAGCTCACCGCTCGTTCTCCACGCGGCTGGTACCTTTCGCGGTGAGCAGTCTCGGCGACCGAGCTGCCCTGGTGCTGACCGGCAACGTGCCTTCTGCCGTCGATGCGCTCCTGAAGATCGCCGGTCACGAAGTCCCGGCACACAGCGCAGGCCGGCTCGACGCGATCGTCGAGACGCCGGAGGCTCTCGCGCTGCTTCGTTTTGCGATCGATGACGCACATTTTGAAGCTCGGGCCCAAGCTGGTGTAGATCGGTAGAACGATGCGACTTGGTTTCATCGGCCCGGCCGGCTCCGACGCGGATGCGCTCGAACGCGCGGCGCGCATGCTCATCGTCGACTTCGAGGTCGATCAGGTCGTCTACCTCGGCGAAGACGATGCCCTTCGCGAGTTCGTGTCACGCCATGAGACCGAGGGAAGCGGCGCCGAGCTCGAACGGGAGGTGGCCCGAGTCGCCGCCACCGGCTCCCCTACCGACATCGATGCCGTACTTGGCCGGCTTCGCGGCACACGTTACCTCTCGAAGCTTCGGGTTGCGCCGAGGCCTCCCACCCGCGCCATGGAAATGCTCGACGACCGGATCGTGCTCATCGTGCGGGAGAAGTCGAGCATCGGAGAGGAAGACGTCGTGAACTCCAACGTCGTCGTGTACGGCGACGGAAGTGAGCTCACCTTCAAGCGCTTCGGCCCGCGCTGCTTCTTTTCTCCTGGGCCCCTTGTCGCCGGACATATCGGCTTGCTCGATGAGCACTCGGAGTCTGGCGGAGTGGCGCTGAAAGCCTTCGACCTGAGCGGCGAAACCTGGTGGACCGAGGCCATCCAAGGCCGAGGCGCGAAGGTCATGGTGGCTCCGTGACCGCTGCGCGCGTCGCGGTCTACGGAGGAAGCTTCGACCCGCCGCACCTCGGGCATGTGCTTTCGGTCGCATGGGCGCTCTCGACCGGCGACGTCGACGAGGTGTGGATCATCCCGACGTGGGAACACGTGTTCGAGAAATCGCACCAGGCGTCATACGAGCATCGCACGAAGCTCTGCGAAGCGGCCTTTGCGCCATTTCGCGACGTCCAGTTGCTCGACATCGAGCGCCAGCTCGGCGGCACGAGCCGCACGCTGCGGACCCTCGAAGCGCTTCAGGAGGCCCATCCGCATACGTCGTTCCGCCTGCTGATCGGGGCCGATGTGCTCCCTACCACCGATCGATGGCATCGCTGGGACGAAGTCGCACGGCTGGCTCCACCTCTGATCGTCGGTCGCGAAGGGTATCCCCAGCCCGCGGGCTGCCCAATCACGATTCCGAACGTGAGCTCCACCGACGTTCGCGCCGCGCTTGGCAGCGACCGCAATATCCAAGGATTCGTGCCGGGCGCCGTCGCGGACTACATCCGCCAGCACGGGCTCTACTCGAGCGATCCATGAACGTGACGATTGTCGGTCGAGGGCGCGTAGGCCGCGGCCTCGCGCGCTCGCTCGGCTCGGCGGAGGACACCGTCGTCGCGCTTGGAGGTCACCGCACACCCGCCGCCAAGCTCACGAACGCCGACGTCGTCGTGCTGGCGGTCCCCGACGATTCGATCGAGGCCGCGGCGGCCGAGGTGTCGCGGCACGTCCGACCTACGACCGTCGTCCTTCACTGCGCCGGGGCCCGGGGTACGGGCGAGCTTGCATCGTGCCAAGAACGAGGCTGCCCGGTTGGCGTCATGCATCCGCTCGTCTCGTTTCCGAGCAACCGCAAGACGCCCTCCCTCGAAGGAACGACGTTCACGGTAAACGGCGACCCCCGCGCGGTCGCTGAGGCCCGCTCGATCGCGAAGCGATGCGGCGCCCGGGCCGTGCCTGGCAAGACGGGCAACCCCGCCTATCATGCCGCGGCCGCGATGGCGGCCAACGGCGCTGCAGGCCTCGCGTTCGCAGCGGTAGCGGTGCTCGAGGGGCTGGGGTTCAGCCGTCGCGACGCTGAACGCGCGATCGGAGGACTACTCCGCACCGTCGCAGACAACGTCCAGGAGCTTGGCGTTCCGGCTGCGCTCACCGGCCCCGTGACGCGTGGAGAGCCGGAGACCGTCGCCCGGCACCGGTCTGCCATGCGACGCCGCGGCAAACCGGCACTCGAGAGCTACGACGCGATCCTGCCCGTCATCGTTCGATGCGCGCGCGCCGCCGGACTCCCCGCCCGCAAGGCCCGGGAGATCCTCTCGCAGGTGAACCGCTAGCCTTACTCCGCAGCTTCGACCGAGCCGTCTGCAGCCTCGAATCGAATGCCGTCCGAATCGCCCAACGCAACGATGCGGGCATCTTTTTCGAAGTCACCGGCGAGGATCGTAGAGGCGAGCGGCGCCTCCAACATCCGCCCAATGACCCGACGCATGGGCCTCGCGCCGAGCTCGGCGTCGTAGCCGCCGTGCTGAAGGAGCGCGTCGATCGCGGTCGCATCCACGACCAGCTCGACGCCCTGTCGCTCTTTGAGTTGGCCAGCTACCCCTCGGACCATGCGGCGCGCGATTTCGGCCACCTCGTCGCGACCAAGGCGGCCAAAGAACAGCGGTTCGTCGATGCGATTCCACAGCTCCGGCGGCAGTGCGCGTCGGGCGGCGGCCACCGCCGCCGACACACCACTCGATTCCGACTCGGAGTCGCCTCGGAATCCGATTCCACCTGAGCGACGATCGGATTGCTCGGCCCCGAGATTGGACGTCATCACCACGATGGTGTGAGTGCAGTCGACGGTGCGTCCTTTTCCATCGGTGAGCCGTCCGTCCTCGAGAAGCGGAAGGAGCGACTGAAGCACGTCGACGTGGGCTTTTTCGATCTCGTCGAGCAGTACGAGCTGGTACGGCCGGTGGCGAATCGACTCCGTGAGCTGTCCGCCGGAGTCGTGCCCTACGTAGCCTGGAGGTGCGCCGACCAGCTTCGCGACCGCGTGCGCTTCGCTCAGCTCACTCATGTCGATGCGGGTCATCTGGCTCCCCATGAAGAAGAGCTCGTTCAGCGCGCGCGCGGTTTCGGTCTTTCCGACGCCGGTCGGACCGAGAAACAAGAACGTCGCCAAGGGTCGATGTCCGTGGAAACCCGCTGCTCCCTTCCGAAGCGCGTCGGCGATGTTTCGAATGACCTCGGCGTGACCCACCACATGGTCGGCAAGATGAGCCTCGAGCTCGAGCAGCTTCTGCGAGTCCGTCACCAGCAGCCGCTCGACCGGGACTCGCACCTTTTCGGCGACCACCTGCGCGATGGCCTCTCGGTCGACAACCGATCCGCCTCGTCGCCGAATCCGTGCGCCCGCGAGATCGAGAAGGCCGATCGCCTTGTCCGGGAGCGACTGTTCGGGAAGGTAACGCACGGATAGCTCCACGGACGCTTCGACGGCCGCGCGATCGTACTCGACCCCATGATGCACTTCGTAGCGAGGCGCGATGCCCTGAAGAATCTCGATCGCGTCGTCGGAGTCGGGCTCCGCCACGTGAATGGGAGAGAAGCGCCTTGCCAAGGCCGCATCGCGTTCGACGTATTTGCGGTACTCCGCGTCGGTCGTTGCACCGATGCAGGGAAGCTCTCCTCTCGCGAGCGAAGCTTTGAGCTCGTGCGACAGGTCGTCGGGTGAGTCCCCGCCGGTGAAGAGCGCATGGACCTCGTCGATGAACAAGATGATCTTGCCATCCGCGCGCTTCACCTCGAACTGCAAACGGCGCATTCGCTCGGAGAGCGCCCCACGGACGCCCGTACCGGATACGAGGCCACCAGCGGAGAGCTCGACGACGATGGTATCTTCGAGGCCGCGCACTCCAGTTCCGCCTTTCGCGAGTCGACGGGCGAGCCCCTCGACGATGGCCGTCTTCCCGACGCCAGGCGGACCTACCAGAATCGGGTTGTTGGACCGACGGCGCGCCAGAACGTCGAGGAGGCGCTCGATCTCGTCGTCGCGACCGATGACGTCGTCGATGCGTCCCAGCGATGCCATCTCGGTAAGATTGCGCCCAAGCTTCGCCAGCGTCGGATATCGACCGGCGTCCAAGCTGAAGGGCGATGCCGGGACGATCAGCTCGTCCTCCTCGACGACAGACCTCCCTTTGATCGGCGCTTCGATGAGCGTCTCTTCGGTGTCTTCTTCTGGAGGGTCGACGCGCAGCTCGATCAGCGGCGCCGGATTCGCGGGACCCCGGGCAGACGGGCGTGAGGGTCTTGCCGAAGGCGAGTCCTGCGACGGCTCCGGCGGACGTACGTACGTCGAAGTGACACTTGGCGGGTCTCGATCGACCGGCTGGAGCGTGCCTCGAACGGCTTCTTGAACACGCTTCGAACCAGCGCCGATCTCTTCGAGACTTCGGTGGGCCGCGCTTCGCGTGTCACGCGCAATGGCAAAGAGGAGGTGTGCGGGCAACACCTGGGCGGACTCCATCGCCTTGGCGATTCGATACGCCCGCTCGACGGCGCGTTCGAGCGCGCTCACCGGTTCGCTATCGACCACTCGGATGGCGCTCAGCAGGTCACCTTCCTTGACCCCGAGTCCCGACAGCAGCTGCCCCATCGGGCCGCCGGACTGCAGCATCACCAGAAGTAGATACGCCGTCGACGGACTGTGCCCGCGCCGCTGGGCCTCGCGCTGCGCCCGCGCGACCAGTCCTTTGACCCCCCCGCTCACCGTCGTCATCGCCCCCTGGCTCCTAGCGTCGGACGTAACTGTCCCCGCCTGTGGGCACAACTTTTCTACGGACCTACATCACCCCACCTTATCACCCTGTCACTGTAAAGTTCCAGTTGTTAGCCTGATCGTGGACTCGCACTCAGGAGCACACCGTGAACCCACGTCATGCATTCTTCGCAACCCTTTTCGCCGCGCTCATCGCGGCCGTCACGCCGTGGCAAGACGCCGACGCGGCATCCGGGCTTCGCGCCAAGATCTTTCTGACCCAAAAGGGAATCCCTCGCTCGCTTTCCGAGTCTGGGGTGGTCCGCTTCGCGGCTGGAAACAAGGCCACGCGGCTCCGCGAGACGAGCGACGCGCCAATCGAGGACCGGCAGTGGCGAGCCAACCTGGTTGTGAACTTCAACCGCGCCGTCGGCGATTCGGAGTTCGAGGTGCTTTTCTACGACATTCAGACCGACAACCGAAAGTTCATCGCACCCGCGATGACCGTGTTCGTCAACGATCGGAACCAGCGAACGATCGTGCACAAGCTCCGTCTCAATCGGCCCCAGTTCGAGCCGAACCGGCGCTTGGAAATGGTGGTCACGGTACGGCGACAAGAAGTCGGGCGATACCGCTTTCAAATTCTCGGCGACCAGGTACAACACAGCGGCGAAGTCACCTTCTCGGATGACGAAGCCCGCTGATCATTGCCCACACTTCATGACGTCACGAAGAGAGCCAACGAAGGCTCACTAGACCCGGTCTACGTGTTCGTCGGGACCGAGCGGTTGCTCGTCGAACGGGCGGTCGAGGCGATTCGTTCTGCGGTCGACGAGATGGGCGCTCCTGGCTTCAACGTAGAGGTCTTCGACGGGAAAGGGCTCGACGCGTCGCGCGTCATCTCCGCCGCGCGGACGCTCCCCATGATGGCCGACAAGAGATTCGTCCTGGTGCGGCACGCTGACTCGATGGCGCCGACCGAGCAGAACAAGCTCGCAGCCTACCTCGACGACCCAGCCGAAAGCGCATGCGTCGTCGTGACCGCCGACAAGCTCGACGGCCGCGGAAAGCTCGCAAAAGCCGCAAAGAAAGCGGGTTCGGTGATCGATGCCAAACCGCTCCGTGGTCGCGAGCTTCGCGAGTTCATTCGCGCGGAGGCGACCACCCGGGACCACAACATCGAGCCGAAAGCGATCGAAACGCTTCTCGACTCCGTGGGAGACGACCTCGGCGCCATCGACGATGCGATCGAGCGTCTGTCGCTGTTCGTCGGGCCGGGGCAACGAATCGACGCCAACTCGGTCATGCAATGCGTGACCCGCATTCGCGTGGAGTCGATATGGAGCCTCGTCGATGCGATCGGTCTCAGGGACAAGCGTCAGGGGATCGCCGCCGCCCAGTCGCTCCTCGACGATCGAGAGCCGCCTCTTCGCCTGCTTGCGATGGTGGCGCGCCAGCTCCGCATCGTCGCACGAATGCGTGAGGCGCTGTCGGAAGGGCTGCGACCTCAGGAAGCTGCCAAACGAGCCGGCGCTCCACCCTTCAAGGCGGCCGACCTCACCGAAAGCGCGCGACGATTCACCGCCGACAGTCTCGGCGAGGCGTTCGCTCTCATCGCGGAAACCGACCGTGCGCTCAAGAGTAGCAAGCGACCGCCGGACGTGATCCTGCAGCACGCCGTGCTCGAGCTTTGCGCCGATCGTCGCCCGAAAGGGGCGCGTAATCAGCTCTGAAGCTCGTTGACCTGATGCGTAAGTCGCGAGATGTACCGGGAGCCGGTCTTGCGGTGGTAGATGCCCTTCGAGACGGCGCCGTCGATACGGCTGATCGCCTCGATGAGCGCCTTCTTCGCCGTATCGGCATCACCAGCCTCGACGGCAGTCCGAACGCGCTTCACGCAGGTGCGCACGTGGGTGCGGATGTGCCGATTGCGCGCGGTTCGCTTGATCGTCTGACGGGCTCGCTTTTTTGCTGAAGCGTGGTTGGCCACTCTGATATCCTCCCCGTGGGGACGCGGGTGGTAGCCTCGTCGGCTGGGACTGTCAAGCCGGGCGGAAAGCCTTGCAGCCCGCGCTCCCAGCAGGCATAGACGCTCGTGTCCCGACGCGAAGATACGCTGAATTGGCTCGCAAAGCTCGTCACGGAGCGCCGCAGGCTCGTCGTCGTCGTCTCGGTCCTCACGGCACTTGCGTTCGCCACGCAGATCCCGAAGCTCAAAGCCGACCCAGCCCCAGAGAGCCTGCTGTCATCGTTCGAGGGTGAAGAATACGCGCTCATCCAGCAGCGCTTTGAGGAGTGGTTTGGAAAGCGTCGGGAAGCGGTGCTTATCCTGGTCGAGGCCGACGACGTCCTATCTCAGGCGAGTCTCCAAAAGATCCACGACATCTCGCTCTACTTCCAGGACAAGCCCTGGGTCGAGAAGGTCGCGGGGCTTACGACGCTCAACATCCCCCGCCGCGTCAAAGACACCCCCGACGAGGGCGGTGACCTCGACGATCTGGGGGGCCTCGAGGAGGTCGAGGACGGGGAAGACGCCGACCTCGACGATCTCGACGACTTGGATGACCTCGGCTTGGACGACCTCGACTCGATCGAGGACGAGACGGTCGACGCTCAGGCCGATCTGGAAGACGCGCAGTTCAACGCCCTGCTCGACATCATCGAAGCGGACCCCGAGCGCTTTCCGGGAGGCATCGCCTCCGTCGGCCCTGCCCTGTCCGAGGAGCTCAAGACCGACCCGATCGTCGAAGGCGTCGTAGTCACCGACGAAGAGGCTGCGCAGCTCGCTCTGGCCATCGAGGGGAACCCCCTTCTCGTGGGACGTCTCATTGACGACGACCACACGCTTGCCGGCATCGCGCTGCAGCTTCCTGAGCTGGGTCCCCGCCAGATGCAAAGGGCGATGAAGGACCTCCGCACTTCGCTCGAAGAGCTCGAGGCGTTGGAAGGCGTCGAGCTTCACGTGGGCGGTCTACCCTATCTGCGCAGCGTCATCGTACAGAAGATGCGGGAGGACAATCTTCGGCTGATTCCGCTGACCGTGCTCGTGTGCCTTCTTCTTCTCTCGATCTCGTTCCGTTGGCTCGCCGGCGTGTTGCTGCCGCTCGGCGCCGTGGCGATCACGGCGATCATCACCGTGGGCGGTATGGGGCTGTTCGGCGAGCCAATGAACATCCTCAACAACGTGATCGTGCCGCTGTTGATCATCATCGGCATTAGCGACGCCACGCACCTGATCCAGCGCTATCGAGACGAGGTAGACTCGGACGAAGCCGAAACCCGAAAGCACGCGGGTCAGCGCACGGTCAAAGCCATTGCGGTCGCGGTGCTGCTCACTTCGGCGACCACGGCCGTCGGTCTCGCGTCCTTGGTCGTTTCGAAGACCGTGATGCTTCGCCATTTCGGCGTCACTGCGGGCATCGGTGTGATGGTCTCGTACGTCGTCATCATCACGTTCGTGCCGGCGATTCTCACATGGGTTACGCCGCCAAAGCGCGAGTCGATACGACGCGAACGGACGAGCATGTTCACGACCGTCACGAGCAGCATGGTAGCGAAGCTGCTTCGATGGCGTTGGCCGGTATTGATCGCAACCGCGGTCTTCACTGCATGGGCCGGCTACGTCGCCAGTCAGATCACGGTTGACCATGCGCTCCTCGACCAGTTCGACGAGACCGACCCCGTCTACACGACCACGATCCTCATCGAGGAGAAGCTCTCGGGCGTCCGGCCACTCGAACTGGTGCTCGTCAGCGATGAAGATGACCACTTCCTCGAGCCGGAGATGATCCAGCGCATCCAGAACATTCGCAACTGGGCCGCGCTCCGCCCCGAGATCATCCGCACGCTCAGCTACGGCGACATCCTACGGGAGTCGTACGCGTTGCTCACCGACGACCCGACTGTGCGGTCGGAGAACTTCAAGAGCAAGACGCAGGTCAAGGGGCTCGTCACGATGATGAGTCAGCGGAAGCCGAGTCCGCTGAGCGAGTGGCTCACCGAAGACGGTGAGAAGGTTCGAGTGCAGTTCAAGCTTCGTGACGTTGGCGCACAGGCCACCATGCGTTTCCTCGACGAGATCGAAGCGGTCATCGACAGAGAGCTCGCGGACGACGAGACCATCAAAGCGTCGTTCACCGGTGAAGCGTACACCGGGTCGAGGGGCCAGGCCGCCGTGGTGAACGACCTCCTCGGCAGCCTGCTCGTCGCGGTGGTCGTCATCTTCCTGCTGCTCGCCTTCTTCTTCCGCAGCATCCGTCTCGGGCTGCTCAGCATCCCACCGAACCTCATTCCTCTGGTCGCAACGATGGCCTACATGGTTTGGCGGGAGATCCCGCTAAACGTGTCGACGGTCATCATCTTCTCGATCAGCCTGGGCCTCGCGGTAAACGGCACCATTCACGTGCTCGCACGCTTCCGTGAAGAGATGCACCGCAGGATCGGCCGCGAAGCGGCACTGGTGAACGCGGCGAGAGGAACCGGACGAGCCATCGTCATTTCCTGCGTCACGCTGATGGCCGGCTTTGGCGTTCTCTTGTTCAGCTCGTTCGTGCCGGTTCGAAGCTTCGGCGAGCTGATCGCCGTGACGATCGGCGGCTGCCTCGTGGCGACCCTCGTCGTGCTGCCACCTCTGCTCCGCGTCGCCGGAGGCAGCGGCGGCGTCAAAGAAAACGCCTAGCTTCCCAGCCGGTCGATCAGCGCCGACGCGAACTCGTCCGTGCCGAGCGAGCCGCCGAGATCGCGCGTCTTCTGCCCCTCCGAGAGCGCCTTGTTGTAGGCCTCGCGAATCGCAGCGGCGACCTCACGACACCTCTCGTCGCGACGCGTGTCCGCGATGTGGTTCAGCATCATGACGGCCGACATGATCAGTGCGAGCGGATTCGCGACGCCCTTCCCCGCGATGTCGGGCGCTGAACCGTGCACGGCCTCGAACACCGCGTACTGATTGCCGATGTTCGCGCCGGGAATGACGCCCAGCCCGCCGACGAAACCGGCACACAGGTCGCTGAGGACGTCACCGTAGAGGTTTTCGAGCAGGAGCACGTCGAACTGCGTTGGGTCCTGAACGAGCTTCATGCACCCTGCATCGATGATGACCTCTTCGTACCCGATGTCCGTGAAGCCTTCCGACTCGTGCACTTCCTTGGCGCAGCGAATGAACATGCCGTCGGTCATCTTCATGATGTTGGCCTTGTGCATCACGGTGACCTTCTTGCGGGAGCGGTCGCGGGCGTATTGGAACGCCCAGTGGGCAATGCGACGCGAGGCCTTCTCGGTGGCGACCTTGAGGCTCGTCACGACGCCTTCGGTCACTACGTTCTCGATTCCGCTGTAGAGCCCCTCGGTGTTCTCTCGAATCACGACGAGGTCCACACCTTCGTAGCGAGTCGGAACTCCGGGAAGGTTGCGAACGGGTCGAACGGCAGCGTAGAGGTCGAGCCTCTTCCGAAGCTGGACGTTGACCGACGTGAACCCCTTGCCAACCGGGGTCGTACACGGTCCCTTCAGGGCAAGTCCCCTCTCGCGTACCGCGTCGAGGGTGCTTTCCGGCAAGACCTCGCCGAGCGTATCGAGCGCGGCTACGCCCGCGTGATGCTCGACCCATTCGACGGGTGCGCCCGCCGCCTCGAGAACGTTTGTCGTTGCGGCGGCAACTTCCGGGCCGATTCCATCACCCGGGATCAGAACGATTTGGTGCGTTGTCATTTCCAGCTCCGACCCCAAGACTAGCGCTTGCGCGCGGTTCGCCAATGCGCTTCAAGGGAATGATGTCGGAAAAAGACCGGGTGATGCGAGCGATGACGGACGACGGAGCCTTCCGAATCGTCGCGGCGCGCACGACCGATACCGCGAAAGGCATTGTCGCCGCGCAGGGGCTTTCGGGCCCCATCGCGCACGATATGGCGGACCTTGCGACTGCCGCCGTGCTCTACCGCGAGACCATGGCCCCCTCGCTTCGGGTCCAAACCATCGTGCGTTTCGCGGACCAGGGCGGACAGCTCGTGGCGGATTCACACCCGGACGGCTGGAGCCGCGGCCTCCTGCAAACGCCGAACTCCGATTCTCCGCCGGACATCCGCGAGACCGCTGCGACGCTCGAGATGATGAGAACACTGCCGAACTCCGAGCTCCACCGCGGTGTGGTCGAGGTGCCCAACAGCGGGAATCTCTCCGACGCCTTCATGCGTTACATGAAGCTATCGGAGCAAATCGTCTCGATGATCTCACTTGGCTCGGTGCTGAACGGCGATCGACCGGCCGTCGGCGGCTACGTCGTGCAGCTCTTGCCCGAAGCCAAGGAAGCCGAAGCCGCGGTCGAGCTCATGACCAAGCGTTTCGAAGGGTTCGTCGACATTCGAGAGCGTCTGCAAGAAACCAACGGTTCTCCGAAGCAGCTCATCGAGGCCATCTTCGAGGGCATGCCCTTCACGTGGCTTCACGAGAGCGACATCCGTTTCGGCTGCCAGTGCAGCGACATCCGCGTGATGACGACCCTCAGCTTGCTCGACCGCTCCGACATTCAGGAGCTCGTGGACGAAGGCGAGCCTCTCAGCATCGGATGCGACTACTGCGGCGCTTCGTACACCGTCGAAGTCGCGCAGCTTCAGGGCCTGCTCAGCGCGAGCTGAATCGCCCGGGTTTCTTGCGGGGACGCGCCCCCCGTGCGCATCCTTCCGCCGATGTCTGAAACGCCTGTGAAGACTTCCGGTGGCGAGATCGTGCGCCGTGCCGGCATCGTCGCGACAGGCACGCTGACGTCTCGCATTCTAGGCGCGGTGCGAGACGCGGTCGTGGCGTCGGTCTTCGCTCTTGCAGCCACCGATGCGTTTTGGCTGGCGTTTACGATCCCGAATGCCCTTCGCGTTCTTCTAGGCGAAGGTGCGGTGTCCGCCGCGTTCGTTCCGGTGTTCACCGAAGCCGAGGAACGCGCTGGGCGAGCTCGTGCCAAGGAGTTCTTCCAGAACCTCGTCGGCTCAATGGCGGTCGTCCTTCTCTTGGTGACGGTCGTCGGCATCCTCGCCGCGCCTCTCATCGTCAAGGCGTACGCCTTCGGGTTCCAGCGTGACGCGGCGCTGTTCGACACGACCGTGGGCCTCACTCGAGTCCTCTTTCCGTACATCTTCCTGATGGGCATTTCGGCCCTGATGATGGGCGCGCTCAACGCACGGAGACGCTTTGCCGCACCGGCCTTTGCTCCGGCGCTCCTGAACGTTGCGCTGATCGCTTCCGCTTTCCTGATCGCACCGGTCGTCATCTCCAAAGGCTTTCCTGCAATCTTTGCGCTGGCGGTCGGTGCGCTCCTCGGCGGGACTCTTCAGATTCTGGCGCAGGCGCCTGCGCTCGCGCGGCAAGGACTTCTAGTTCGACCCAAGCTCGGCTTCGACGACGTCTACGTGCGGAAGTGCGCGCGCCTGATGGTCCCGCTGCTCGCGGGCCTTGGCGTCTATCAGCTCAACGTTTTGCTGTCCCGCCTGTTTGCCTCGTTCTTGCCCACCGGCAGCGTGAGCTACCTCTACTACGGCCAACGCCTTGCAGAGATTCCGCAGGGAATGTTTGCGCTCGCCATCGCGTCAGCCGCTCTTCCCTCGCTCAGTCGAGCCGTCGCGACTGGGCACGAGGACGAAGCGAAACGACTGTTCCGCCATGCGCTGCGGCTTTCTTTGTTCGTTGCGGTGCCGGCGGGGGTCGCCTTGGTCGTACTCGCAGAGCCGGCCGTGACGGTGTTCTTCGGGCGCGGGAAATACGACGAGCACGCGATTCAGGAAACGGTGCGCTCGTTCGTCTGGCAGGCCGCCGGGATCTGGGCGGTCGCTTCGGTCCGCACGATCGTTCCGATGTTTCATGCGCACAACGACACTCGGACGCCGGTTGTCGCGAGCGCGCTCAACCTCGTCACCTTCATCGCGCTCAGTCTCACGTTGATGGGGCCGATGCAGCACGCCGGTCTCGCGCTTGCGACGACGGCCGCATCGATCGCACAGTTTGTCGCACTGCTCTGGCTTCTACGCCGGCGCACCGGGCCGCTCGGGATGGAAGAGATCAACGGCAGCTTCGTGAAAACGATCGTCGCGAGCGCCGTGATGGGATTGGTGATCTGGTGGGCTGCGGGTTTCGGGAAATGGCAACTCGGCGGCAATGACCCGCGAAACCTCGTCGTCTTTGCGGTGACCGCGGTCGCGGGACTCCTCGTCTACCTCGGGACGGCAGCCGTGCTCCGCTCGCCAGAGCTCGTCGATCTTCGGAACGCGCTTCGACGCCGAATACGTGCGTGAGCGACGAGGGGCGCTACAACGCGGTCATGGATGTGCTCGACGCGCAGTTCATCGCCGGGGCGACCGGCCTCGGGCAGCTTCCCGCACCGACCTTCGCGGAGGTTGCGTTCGCGGGTCGCTCCAACGTCGGTAAGTCGAGCCTGATCAACAACCTCGTTCAGCGAAAGAAGCTGGTTCGAACGAGTAGCGCACCTGGGTGCACGCGGGCGATCAACATCTTTCGCGTTCGGCTCCGAACCGATGCCGGCGAGGCCCATCTCGACCTCGTCGACCTGCCGGGCTATGGCTATGCGCAGCGAAGCAAAGCCGAGCGCCTGTCCTGGGGTCCTCTGATCGAGGGCTTCCTCTCGGAGCGCCCCGGGCTTCGCGGCGCCGTCGTCATCATCGACATCCGCCGTGGGGCTCAGGACGACGATCTTCAGCTTCTCGAGTTTCTCGAGAGCGTCGGGGTGACACCAATCGTGGTTTCGACGAAGGTCGACAAGTTGCCTGTGAGCAAGCGAAAGCTCGCGGTGAAGAAGCTCGAGTCACAGCTAGGCTGTCGCGTCATCCCATACAGCTCCGTGACCGGCGACGGTCGAGAGCGTCTTTGGAAGCGACTGCTGTCGGTGAGCAGCATCGACAGGCCAGACCAAGAGAGTGCTGCAGCGACCTAGTCGTCGAGATTGAGCTCGAGCTTCTTGCCTGGCTCGCGAAGCCGGACATTGGACGGATCGCCCAGCATCAGGGCCGGACCGCTACCGTCGTCCGAAGCGCCCGGCGTGTCCCCCACCGTCGGCTCGGGAAGCTCGAGGTCGGGGGCGTCGGCCGCCGCGCTGGGTCCGCCCCCGTTCACACCGATTTCCTCGAAGTACGAGCGAAGCTGACGTGCGCGCGCTTCGGGAACGAGCTGTAGGGTCGCTTCTGCGTTCTCGCGGGCACGTTCCGTATCGCCGAGGCCCTGGAACACGCCTGCCGCCTGAGCGCGCAGCTGCCAGTTGTCCGGGTCCAGTGCAATCGCACGAGTGATCCGTGCAGCCGCCTCGGTCGGCTCGCCCTTCGCGACGTGGTACTGCGCCCAGACCGCCGAAAGCATCGGCGACTCCACGCCGAGTGCCTGCACGGTCTCGAGCTCGACGCGTGCACGGTCGAGCTCGCCGCCGCCGAGGTACATCGTCGCCATCGTGAGATGCGCGCGGCCGTACCGCGGCCATTCCTCGAGGATGCCGGTCAGAAGCCCGTTGGCTTCAGCGAACGCTGCCCCTGCACCCTCGGGCTCTCCCGAGGCCTGCATCATTGCGCCCTGCGCGATCGTGAGCTGCACCTGCGTGAGCTTTCGCGGCCCGTCGGGGCGGAGCTGAAGGGCGGCGTCCAGCTCTTGAAGAGCCTGGGGAAGCCCGCCGGACTCCGCTAGAATCACCGCGTGCGTCACCCGAAGCGTCGGAGATACCGGGTCGAGAGCCAGCGCGGCCTCGACCATGGGAAGCGCGGTTTTGGCGTCTCCTGAGCTCGAGAACGAGCGGGTCGCCTCGATGCCGAGAGCTGCGCCGACCACCTCCGTGTCGCGAAGGACGCGGACCGGGTCAGGCGTCGGGTCGGCCCGTCCGCCCCAGGGATCGACGTATCGCGAGGGCTCGTCTCCACCGTCTTCGTAGAGGGCAACGACGTAGTAGCCGAGCATGCCGGACGGGTCCGCTGGCGTACGCTCCCCCGCGAACTCGCCCGCGTCGGCGACCATCGCGACGACCCCGCGCTGGCGAAGAAGGGACGAGAGCGCGGTTGCGGCTTCGAGCGGGTACACACGCTCCCGTGTTCCGTCATCGCGCAGCATGGCCAGCGTTGCGTCGGCGGTCGCCACCTCGCGGGGCAGCGACTGCTCGAGGGACCACGAAGACGTTCGCCCGCGGAACGCGCTCACCGCGCCGTCGATGTCGTCCGGGAAGCCGTCTACGTTGGCCGGAAGCGCGAACATCGACCGGTAGTCCCCGGCTTCGATCTCATCCCGATCGAGATAGGCCGCGAGCTCTTGGTTCGACAGCGGCCGGAGCGGCGGAGTGGGCTCGAGTGAAGGCGTGCGGAAGCGATAGAACGCGAACGCGGCCCCACCGAGGACAACGAGCGCCGCCAAGATGGCAAGGCCGCGCCGAGACCCTTCTGCACTCTTCTTGGTCTCTTGTTCGGCAAGGACGACGCCTTTTCGCATGCACGTCGGGCAGCGAGCTTTGCTGCCTTCGGGGACGAAGGCTTCGTCGCAGTGCGCGCAGAAGTATTGGGTGGCCATGGCGCGCGAGCATACGGCGTCGGCCGTAGGACGTCGAATGTGGCATGCTCGTCTCGAATGTCGGAAGAGCTCGACTGTTTGAGCTGCGGTGCATGCTGTCGGACGGGAACCGATGGCCGCATTCTGATCCCGCCCGAAGACCTCACCCGCTGGAGAGCGATGGGACGAAACGACATCGCGGACGCGGTCCAGCCCGGCCATTTCGGAATGGTGGGGTTCGCAACGAGGCCTGACGGGTCGTGCGTTCACCTCGGCACGGCCGAAAGCCCAAACGCGTGCCAAATCTACGATGTGCGAGGAACGACCTGTCGCGACTTCGAAAGAGGGAGCCCACAGTGCCTCGAGTTTCGACGCGAAGCAGGGTTGTAGCGTCGCGGTCCGTGGGTGTGGGCACCGGCGTCACCGCTCTGGTGGTAGAGTGCGCCGTTCGGAGGTGTCCATGGTCAGCCCGATTCCGTCTCGCTACCCCCGCGTGTCGCCCTATCTGTGTGTCAGCGACTGCAACGCAGCGATTCAGTTCTACTCGAAGATCTTCGGCTTCGAGGAGCGCATGCGAATCCCGATGCCGGGGGGAACGATTGGCCACGCGGAGCTCGCACTCGGCGACGGCGTGATCATGATGTCCGACGAATTCCCCGACATGGGCGTGCTTGGACCGAAGTCCGTGGGTGGAACCCCGGTGACCATCTCCATCTACGTGGAAGACGTCGACGCAGTGCATCGGGCGGCGCTCGAGGCAGGTGCGAACGAGATGCGGGAGCCTGAGGACCAGTTCCACGGCGATCGGTCTTCGAAGCTCGAGGATCCCTTCGGGCACGTGTGGTCCATCGCGACCCGCATCGAAGACGTGTCACCCGAGGAGGTCGCCGAACGCGCCAAGAAGATGTTCGGCGGCTGAGACAGGGCGGCGAAATGGAGACGATTCACCTCACAGTCCGGGGTCGGAAGCACGAGGCGGCGCTGTCGCTGCCCGACGACGCGGAGCCGCCCTTCCCGGCCGTCG
Source organism: uncultured Myxococcales bacterium (assembly GCA_965601515.1). Lineage (GTDB taxonomy): Bacteria > Myxococcota_A > Polyangia > Polyangiales > Houyiibacteriaceae > SG8-38. Next base: position 41,225 of record CBFCWN010000011.1, read on the forward strand.
TCGTACTTCACGATATCTACGGCTTCACGAACGACCTCAAGCGTCACTGCAAGCGCTTCGCCGATGCGGGGTACGCAGCGATTGGACCCGACCTCTATCGAGGTGGCGCACCGAGCTGCGTCGTCAAAGTCTTCCAGTCGATGGCGACCAACGAGGGCTTCGCCTACGAGGTCATCGCCGCCGCGCGCACCCACCTCGCGACGAGAGACGACGTCGACGAGACACGGATCGCCGTCGCGGGGTTCTGCATGGGGGGCAGCTTCGCGCTAATCGCAGCGGCGGATCAATCCTTCGCCGTCGCGGCCCCGTTCTACGGCGCGGTCCCGAAGAAGGCGGAACGCCTCCGAGGCATCTGCCCGACCATCGCTCAGTTCGGTCAGAAAGACTCGGTCTTCCTCCCTCACGCCAAACGCCTCGCCCGCCACCTCGAGGAGCTGGGCGTCCAACACGAAGTCCTCATCTACGAAAACGCGGGGCACTCGTTCATGAACCAGCTGGAGGGGCGCCTAGCCCAACTCGGCCGACACACCCCCATCAGAGCCGCCTACGACCCCGCCACCGAACAAAAAGCCTGGACCGCCCTCCTCACCTTCCTAAGGGACACGCAGCCCCCCTAAAACCCCAACAATCCCAACCGCTTACAGACCAACCCGCGCAATTCGCAACTCCCGAAATTACACTCTGGGTGTTGGCAGCCCGATCTCCACGTGAGGGGCGATGGCGCGTGCCGAAAACCCAGCGTTTCTTGCGAATTGCGCGGGTCGATCGGTAAGGGGGCGGGATTGTTGGGGGTTTGGGGGCCCCGCGTGTCCCCTATTCGCTGAAGAGGTTTTCGACGTCGGCCTTGGTGAGGCCCTTCAGGGGGCTGCCCTCGGTCGAGAGGACGTTGCTCACGAGCTCGCGCTTCTTCTGGGAGAGCTCGAGGATCTTCTCCTCGACAGTACCCGCGGCAATCAGCTTGTAGACGTTCACGTTCTTCGTTTGGCCGATGCGGTGGGCGCGGTCGGTCGCCTGGTCTTCGACCGCAGGGTTCCACCACGGGTCGAAGTGGATCACCGTGTCCGCCCCGGTCAGGTTCAGGCCGGTGCCGCCCGCCTTGAGCGAGATGAGGAACACCGGTGTGCTCGGATCGTCGTTGAACCGGTCGACTCGCTCCATGCGGTCCTTCGTCGAGCCGTCGAGGTACTCGTACTTCACACCCTCGGCGTCCAGCGCCTCGCGGATGAAGTCGAGCATCGTCACGAACTGACTGAAGACCAGCGTGCGGTGTCCGCCGTCGATGGCTTCGTCGATGATCTCGAGGAGCGCACCGAGCTTGCCGCTGTCCTCCGCACCGAACTCCGTGTCTGGCAGCTTCATGAGACGCGGGTCGCACGCGACTTGGCGAAGACGGGTGAGCGCGGCGAGGATCTGAATCTGCGACTTCGCCACGCCCTGCTTTTCGACCTCGCTGAGCACGCTCTTCCGCACCTGGCGTAGAATCTGCTTGTAGAGCTTCGCCTGCTCCTCGGAGAGCGGAACGATCATCTCCTGCTCGATCTTGTCCGGCAGGTCCTCGGCAACGTCGCTCTTCACGCGACGCATCACGAACGGCTTGATGGTGTTTCGAAGCCGCATCGCGGTTTCCATGTCTCCACGGTCGATGGGACGGGCGATACGCTCTTCGAACTGCTTGAGCTCCCCAAGAAGCCCGGGCGACACGAAGTCGAAGATGCTCCACAGCTCGCTGAGCCGGTTTTCGATGGGCGTGCCGGTCAGCGCCAGTCGCCGTTCGCTGCGCAGCTTCTTGGCCGACCGCGCCGTCTGACTCATCGGATTCTTGATGTGCTGCGCCTCGTCGAGAATCACGTAGCGAAGGTCGAGCTCCTGCAGCATCTCCTCGTCGCGACGAAGGAGCGCGTAGCTCGTGATCATCACGTCGGCTTTCTCGAGCTCGGGCACTCGCTGATGCCGGTTCGGCCCCTGCCACACCACCGTCTTCAGAGACGGTGCAAACTTGTTGATCTCGCGCTCCCAGTTCGGCACGACGGACGTCGGCGCCACGACGAGGTTCAGCTTTCGCTTGTACTTGCCCTTCGCCCACAGCAGCAGCGCGATGGTTTGAATCGTCTTTCCGAGCCCCATGTCGTCGGCGAGAATCCCGCCGCTATTGATCTCGTGAAGGAACACCAGCCACGAGAAGCCTTCCTTCTGGTACGGACGCAGGTCTGCCTTGAGCGTGCGAGGTTTGGCAACGCTCGGAATCTCATCGATGTTCTCGATCTTCTTGAAGAGTGTCTTCGCGGACGCCGACACCTTGGCGTTCTCGACCATCTTCAAGAGGTCTTGGACGCGGCCGGCCTGCGAAAGCGGAAGCTTGTCGCTGCCCGCGGTCGCGTAGATCTCCGCCATGCGCGTCAACACGTCGCCGACTTTCTCAGGATCGACGGGCGCATAGGTGCCGTCCTCGAGCTTCACGATACGTCGTCCGTGCTCGAGGCACGCCCGAAGCTCCTCTTCGCGAACGGCAGACCCACCCGACGTAAATGCCATGTCGAGATCGAGCCAATCGACTCCACTGGACACTCGCATCTGCGGAGTCACTGACTCGTCGCGAATGGTGACGTCGACGAGGTCGTCGGGGATGAAGCGGTCCCACTCTTCTGGAAGCTCACCGATACCGTGAGTCCAAAACGCAATCGCGTCGTCGCCTGATGCAACCAGCTCTTCACCCGACTCCGACACCTCGAAGTTCTGATTGAGCAACGCCTGCACGCCCGACATCTCGGCACCCACGTCACGCCGCACGACACGTGGACGCCCACGCCCGTTCTTCGGAGGCAGCACCGCAAGAGGCGACGGAATCTCGTCGGGAGGCACGTCGAACTCTTGGTCTTCGTAGCGAACGTACAGCCGCACGCGCGCGTCGATGATGTCGCCGTCGGCCTTGAGCTCGAACCGTGGCTTCTGGTCGACCAGGTCGGCCACCGAGTTCAGGTCAGGAAGCTCCGCCCCAAGCGAGGCGGAAACCCGCGGAATGTACTCGCTCAACAGAGCGGGAAGCTCAACGTGCTTTTGAACCACCGCAGGCGAGCGATAGAGACGCTGGAGCCACGCTGGCGTGACCAGCTCGCTTACGGGGCGTGCCACACCTTCGGTGGTGTCGATCTGCCATCCGGGTGTCCCTTCGAACCAAGCACCGCTCGAAAGCGCGAAACGACGCTTGTTGCTCTCGAGGTAGAACACGACGCGAACCCGAAGCGTGTCCCCGTCCACGGGGTCGAGCTCGATCCGAGGCTTGAGGGCCTCGTTCGCAAACCGCAGCTCCATGGAGGCGGGCTCGAGCAACACCCGCTTGTCGCTCAGCATCTCGAGAACTTCAGCCGCGTCCTCGCCGCGAAGCTCGGCCGTAGTGGCCTGTCCGCGATTGGCATTGCGTGACAGAGCACGGAACAGGGGTCGCTCGTCGATCGACACCATGTTGAACGAACCCAACGCGTCGTTGATAGGCACCGCGCTGCGCGATCCGGCAAGCACCGGCGTCACGGTGATCGACGCCGGCCGAACCGTAATTCGGTACTCGAAGTCGAGCGGCTTCGGCAAAGCCTCTGCCGGCAACCACGCCTCGAGCGGCCCGCGCGCCTCGCCCCGCTGAGCCTGAAGCTCCCGCGGCGACAACACTTCGAGACCGCCGCCACCATCACCCCCACGACGACGACGCCTCGAGCGGCGACGCTTTCCGCCGACCGACACCGTTCCCGGCACGTGCACGGGCTCGGTCTTTTTCTTCTTTTTGCTCTGCTGCTTCTGTTGCGGCTGCTTCGGACGCGGAGGCCGAACCTCGTCCCGGAGCGCCACCATGACCGCAGCGACGTGCTTGCAGTGCCCCGTCGGCCCTCGCCAACCCGGACAGGTGCAGCTCGATTCCCACGTATCTTCGCCGTCGTCGTACTTCACGACGGTGCGGTACGGTTCGTCAGCCGTGCGAACGGAGATCTCCCCGCTGGTCTGCCGCTCTTCCTCGGTGAGCTTTTCGACCGCCTTGCGCCGCGCGTAGAGGCGCCCGCGAAGAAACGCGTTGCCGCCCGTCACGCGCTGAATCGCTCGGTCGCTCATGGATGCGAGCTTCTTCGCGATCGGCGTGGTCGGCTCCCGCCAGGTGGGCGCCTCCTCCGCGGCGTCGGCATCTTTCTTGTCGTCGCCCGAGTGTTTGGCCTCTTTCGCGTCTTTGCCCTGCGCCTTGGCCTCTTTGGCCTCTTTGGCCTCTTTGCCAGCGCCGCGCGCACCGTGCCCCGGCTCCTTCGCCGTGCCGGCGGAGGGTTCCTGAGCTTCGTCTACCGTTTCTTGGAGAGCAGTGTCTGCCATCGAACTGAGGCCGGGTCGGCCAGAAGGTGGAATGGAAATGCGGGCCTAAAAAGGACTACGCGCGTTGCGTCTGTTTCCCCTCGCGGCGTCGTTGCTCGTTCTACCTAGGACCCGGGCGTAGAACGCAACCGCCGCTTAGCGAGGATCTTACACACGCCACGAAATCCTGCAACCACCGAACGATTCCGGAGGTTTCCTGCCTAGGACGACGCGCGAACGAGCTCTTCGGGCAGAAGCGCCGACGGAGTCCCTGTCGAGCACACCCAGAGCTGATGGGCCGCGCGGGTGGCAGCAATGTGAAGCAGATGGCGCGTCTCGTTGTCGACCGGGAACGTCGCCGCGTTGCACTCGACGATCACGACATAGTCGAACTCGAGCCCTTTGACCTGTCGCACGTCCGTGACATCGACCCCCGGCCGGAACGGGAAGTCCTGGTCCGCGACACGCCTTAGATTGGGGACCTCTCCGTGGCGAAGCCCTTTGTAATAGAGGTCGGCCTGCTCGGGGTACCGCGAGATGACCGCCACCGATGACAGCGGCTCGGAGGCCACCAGCTTACGAAGAGCCTCCGACAGGAAGCCGACCGCCTCGCCGCTTCCCCCGAATTGGAAGAGCTCGACCGGCGCGCCGTATCGCGTCGCGTCTCCGGACACTTCGTTTCTCAGCGGACCGAGCACCTCGGTCGCAAACTCGAGAATCTCGTGTGTGGAGCGGTAGCTGAGCTTCAAGGGCTCGATTTCGATGTGGTCGAGCTTCAGCTGTTGAAGGACGTGCCGCCAATCAGTGAACCCGTTGTCGAGATGAAGCTTCTGCGCGATGTCGCCCGCCAACGTAACGCTCTTCTGCTCGGACGCCGTATCGAGAACCACTGAGAGCTCGACCGGACTCATGTCCTGAGCCTCATCGACGAAGATGTGCTCGTATTCGAGCACCGCGCGCTTCGTTCGGAGCGGACCACGAAGCACCTGGTAGATCCGAAGAAGCAGCGCATCGTCCTCGCGGTCGAGCGCAGGCGGTTCGTCCTCGTCCGCACCGTCCACACCCACGCTGCTCGAACGCTCGCCGTCATCCTCGAGCGCGTCCTCGTACGCGAGAAGCACCCGTGTCGAATGCCGACTGCACCACGAGTGCGCCCATTCGAGCTCTCTGTCGCTCATTGCGCCTTCGCCCCATCTTGCAAAAGCGCTCTTCAAGCGCTCCCCGTCGGTGATGAGGTCGGCCCACGCGGTAACGACGTCGCGGGTGCGATCGAGCCAACGCTGACAGATTCGCTCGACGGCGTGGCGCGTTCCGAGTGCCACCTCCGAGGAATCGCTATCGCGGTCCTTCATCCACTCAGCAAGCAGCTCGAGCCGCACTCCGAGCGGGTGCTCGACGCTCGACTTCCAAACCCGCGTCACTCGCGCCCCACCCTCACCGGAGCTCGTTTCAGCAAGGATTTCCTCGTCGACGCGTTCGGTCAGCTCTGCGACGTACTCGTCGATCGCGGGAAGCATCGCGGGATGCTTCTTCATGCGGACGACGTGCGTAGGCGTGTCTTCTACATAGCGCGTGGTGAGCCGGGGCACGTGCTGTCGACGCTGCTGCTCTGCCCACCGCTGAAAGGTCTGCACGGGCACTTCCTCGACGCCAAGTGCCGGCAACACATGGGAGATGTAGCGAACGAGCGCATCGTTGAAGACGATGACGAGCATCTGGTCCGACCGAAACCGCTGTGGGTCTTGGAAGGCGAGATACGCAAGCCGATGCAACCCGATCGTGGTCTTGCCGCTGCCCGCTCCACCCTGAATGACCACCAGCCCAGACGTCGGCTGACTGATGAGCTCGAACTGCCGAGGGTCGATGAGGGCGGTGATCTCGGAGAGATGCTTGTCCTCTCGAAGCTCATCCTCGCCGATGCCGAGCTCGCCTGGCCGGTGATAAGACTCCGGCCGCATCGCGGCGCCCTGCCCACCTGCAAGCTGCGTCGAGTGGTCCGCCGCCCGCTTCCAGGCACCGTCCCGACCGCGCCGGAACGTGCCCTGAGGCGTGCCGATCCGACGCAGTTTGCCGCCGGTGATCGAGAGGTTGCGACGCACGAGCACCTCGCCCTCCACCTCGCGGTCTCCGAAAATCTCGTCGTAGTCGTCGCCCTCTTCGTAGCGGTAGTAGACTCGGCTGACCGGCGCGTCGCGCCAGTCGACGATGCGCACGCCGGTCTTCGAATCGAGGAACGTACTGCGACCGATGAGGATCTCCCGTTTCCGCTCTTCCTCTTCGAGCACCATCCTCCCGAAATACGGCGACATGGCGTCGACGGTGCCCTCGATGACCTTGGCTCGGCGCTGAGCGACCTGCTGTAGCCGCTCCATCTCCTCGATCAGCGGAGGAATGTCCTCGAGACGAGCCTCTCGAATCTGGTCGCGAAGGGCGATCAGCTCCGCGTCGTAGTCGATCAGCTGGCCACGGTGCGTGGGCCGCTTCGCCTCGACGGTTCGGTGCACGCGAGCGAGGACCTTCTCCTCTTGAGCGACGGTCTCTTCCATCTCCGCGTCTTCGCGGGTGGCCCCCGAGTCAGGCTGCCGTTTGAGCTCCGCTTGCTTCATGTTCCCGTATCAAGGACGAATCAAGTCCCATCCAGGCGAATTCGAGGACGAGTAGCATGATTCGCACGCGTCTCCAAGCACCAACGGAAAGCCGAGTTCTTTGGCGAGGATGCGTCATCGCAGCGGCTTGAGGAGCACCTTCGAACGACGCCCTTGATCGTAGTGCACGCGTCGCTCCGCCGGCAGCTCGTCGATCTCGCATGTGTCGAACCCGCGCTCCCGAAACCAGTGCGCCGTCTGCGTGGTCAGCACGAACAAACTCTCGAGCCCGTGGGCCGCGCATTCCCGCTCGAGGTAGTGAAGGAGCTGGTCCCCTCGGCCGCTCGTCCGGTAGTCCGGGTGCACGACGAGGCACGCGATCTCGGCGATGCGTTCGTCCGGATACGCGTAGAGGGCTGCACAGGCGACGACCATGCCGTCCCGCTCGATGACGGTGAACCGATCGATGTCGTTTTCGAGCATCTCGCGAGAGCGCCGAACGAGAATGCCCTGCTCTTCGAGCGGATCGATGAGCGTGAGAATCCCGCCGATGTCACCCTGGTGGGCCGTACGGACGCCCTCGAACGTCTCGGACGTCACCATCGTTCCCATGCCGTCCCGCGTGAACAGCTCGCGAAGCAGCGCCCCGTCGTGCTGACGCGACACCAGATGCGCACGCGGCACGCCGCCCTGGCAGGCCTCGATCGCCGCGACGAGCTGGCGCTCGACGTCGTGACCGAAGTCATGCCCAGAGCGCAGAAGCTGGTCGGCCTCGCGCGGGGTCAGCTGCGTAGGCACGTGGCCCTCAGCGTCCTGCACCCCGTGCCCCTCGAGCATGCCGATCAGTTTGTCGGCCCCGACCGCTGTCGCCGTTGCCGCGGCGACCTCGTGACTGCTGATGTTGAACGCCTCGCCGGTTGCCGAGTACCCGATTGGGGTCAGCACGACGATGGCGCCGTCGTCCAGGCGCTGTTGGATCGCCTCCGCGTCGATACGGCGAGGCTTGCCGGTGTGCTGGTAGTCGACGCCGTCCACGACGCCAATCGGCTGCGCGATCACGAAGTTGCCCGTGGCGACTCGAAGCCGCGCACCGGACATCGGTGAGTTCGGAAGCCCCATCGAAAGCATCGCTTCGAGCTCGACTCGATTCGTACCCACCGCTTCCTTCACGCACTGCAGCGCCGCGTCGTCGGTGATGCGAAGGTCACCGGCGTACTTGGGCTCCTCACCTCGCCGCGCGAGCGCCGCATCGATTTGTGGACGAGCGCCAGCCACCAACACGAGACGAACCCCGAGCGAGTGCAGGAGCGCGACGTCGTAGAGCAGCGTTCGAAAGTCCCGCGACTCGAACGCCTCGCCGCCAAACACGATGACGAACGTCCGCCCGCGATGCGCGTGAATGTACGGCGCGCTCGCTCGGAAGTGTTGGACGAAGGGATCGACTTTGGGGCTCATGACTCGGTACAGAAACGTTGAATCAGACTCGCGTACACGTCGGTTGCGCGAGCGATTGCTGCCATGGTGACATACTCGTCCGGCTGGTGCGCAACGGCGATGTCGCCGGCACCGAGAACGAGCGTTTGAAGGCCCATTTCGGCGAGGTACGGCGCCTCGGTTCCAAAGAGCGCCGTCTTCGCTGAACATCCGCACAAGGTCTCGACCGTGCTCTCGAACTCTGCGTCGCTCGGACCGCCAAACGCGTCGGCGTGTGCGCCGGTCGACTGCACGTCGAACCTCCACTCGCCGCCATCGAGGGCCTCGGCCACCGCGCTTCGAATCTCCTCGGTGACGACGTCGCGATCCATGCCTGGAAGCAAACGGATATCGAGATCCAACGAGCACTCCGCGCAGATTCGATTGGGGCTATCGCCACCGGTCACCTTGCCGAAGTTCAGCGTCGGAGTCGGCACCTCGAAGTCGTCGTCGTGATGACGGGAACCGACCTGGTCGCGCCACGCCTGAAGCGCGGGAAGCACACGTTGGAGCCCGTCGATCGCGTTGACGCCGAGCGAAGGGTTGCTCGCATGCCCGGCACTCCCGCCGATCGTCACGCGGATGTAGAACACGCCTTTGTGCTTTCGAATCGGAGCAAGGCCGGTCGGCTCTCCGATGATCGCGTAGTCGCCGAGATTGACTTCCGTCGCCGCAAGCGCCCTCGCGCCGTCCATGGTGCTCTCTTCGTCGGCCGTACCGAGGAGCGTGACCGGCTTGCGCAGTGCGCCCGCGTCGAAGCGTGCCACCGCATGAAGCGCTGCCGCGAAGAAGCCCTTCATGTCGGCGGTGCCAAGCCCGAAGAGTCGGCCTTCGCGCTCGGTCAGCGAAAACGGATCGTCGGTCCAGCGCGAAGCGTCGTACGGCACGGTGTCGGTGTGCCCGGACAGCACGAGTCCCCCGTCGCCCTCTCCGAGACGCGCGACGAGGTTGGCCTTCGTCGGATCGCCAGGAAGCGGCTCGATGCGCACCGCGAAGCCAAGCGCCTCGGCCCACTCCGCCAACAGGTCGATGACGCCACGGTTCGTCTGATCGAAGCGCGCGTCCGGCGAGCTCACCGAAGGCGATGCGATCAGCTGGCGTAGCATGTCGGCTTGGAGCGGAAGCATTTCAGGAACATAGCGCCGAAGCGCGAGTCACGAAATCCGCGTTGCAAGCAGGCCCACAAGGACTAGGTTCCCCTCATGAGCAGTGACGTACCTAGCGCGATTACCATTATCGAGGAGACGCACCGAGGCGAGCGAGCCTGGGACATCTACAGCCGGCTCCTGAAGGACCGCATCATCTTCCTCGGCACGCCGATCAACGATTTCGTGGCGAATGCGGTCATCGCGCAGCTTCTCTACCTGGAGAGCGAAGACGCAGACAAAGAGATCACGCTCTACGTCAACAGCCCGGGTGGCATCGTCTCGGCCGGCCTCGCGATTTACGACACCATGAGCTACGTCCGCTGCCCCGTTTCGACCATTTGCCTCGGGCAGGCCGCATCGATGGGCGCGTTTCTCCTCGCGGCGGGCACGAAGGGCATGCGTCGCGCTCTTCCGCACAGTCGGGTCATGATTCACCAGCCGCTCGGCGGGTATCAGGGCCAGGCGTCGGACATTGAAATCCACGCCAGAGAGATCCTGAACACCAAGAAGAAGCTCAACGAAATCCTCGCCCACCACACCGGCCAGGACGTCGAGACCGTCCGGCGCGACACCGAGCGCGACAACTTCATGTCCGCCATCGAGGCCAAGGAATACGGCCTCATCGACGACGTCATCATGCCCCGCAAGGAAATCGGGGTCGCGCCCGCGGCATGAGCGCCATCGAGGTCTGCCTCGTCCGGCACGCGCAGTCGGTGTCGAACGCCGCCGGCGTCTGGCAGGGCCAGGGGGATTCCCCGCTGAGCCAGCTGGGCATCAGCCAGGTGGAGGCCCTCACCGAGAGCCTGGCCTCCGAGGAGTTCGACCTTGCGATCTCGTCGGATCTGAGCCGAGCCGCGCACACGTCACGTGCCCTCGGTGTGGACGTCGACGCGGACCCCTCATGGCGGGAAATCGACGTAGGCGACTGGGAGGGCCTGTCGATGGACGAGGTGGTCGAGCGCTTTCCCGAGCAAATCGAGGCGCTTCGGGACCGGAAGCCCTTCCCGATCGGGGGCGGGGAAAGCTGGCCCGAGGTCTTCGCCCGGGCGGACGCCGCCTTCGACCAGGTACGCAAGCAGCTCCCGAGCGGCGGCCGCGCCATCGTGTTTACCCACGGCGGCATCATCGGATCGATTCTCGCCGGGCTCCTGGGCGTCCGAGACGCGTTTCCGTGGCCGCTCGGTCGCATGCGAAACACGGGGCGTACGACGCTGCGTCTCGAGGGGTCGCGGGTCGAGCTCGTGTCCCACAACGACGATAGCCATCTCGGCTCGGAGCTTCGCCAGCCCTACACGCCGCGCCCCGATCAGGTCGTGGTCCGGCTCCACAGCGTGGACGACGGCCTAGTTCCAGACACAGCGGATTTCAACTCTGCAATCAAATCTGCACGGAAGACGAGTGCAGGTGGGGTCGTGTCGGTATCAGGGTCGCCCGCGCAGGTCGCTGCCCTCGCGCACGAGGCGTCGAGCCGCGTCTCCAGTGAATTCCGCTTCTTGGAGCCACCCGCGGGGCATTCGAGCGAGCTGCTGGTCTCGAGCGATCACCGGATGCTGCTCGACTACGCTGTCCCGGTGTCCCAGATCTGAAAAACCGATTTCAGATCTGAAAAGTAAGCTCCCTTACGCGTGTGCAGCTTTCTTACAGTTGTAATTAATCTCTAAGGGTGAGTCATGGACTGTCTCGTTTGTGATCCGGCCCACAATTGCGGGTACCCCTTCGGTCGATCGGGTGGAATTTAGGGGTTAAACGCTCAGAACTTCAAAAAATTTTCAGATCTGCACGATCCGCAGTCGAGGACATCAGACGACCCCTATGAGATCATTGATGATTCGTCGAAACGGGGAGTTGGCACGGCGTTAGCATATACGGTTGGTGACATAAGCGCTGCGCGAAGACGTACCCCCCACGTCCCCCGTAGCGCTGTTAGACCGGGCGATTTGGTTTGTTTCCCCCCCACTTCAACTAAACCGCCCATCTCTCTAACGGCCCGAAAGCCCCCCCTTTCGGGCCGTTACTTTTTAACCGATGGGAACAAAGTTCCCATCGAAGCCCGGAAATCATAAAGATCTCAGGCCACTGGCCGCATAACCTGAGACCAAACATGAGTTTGCAACTCGGCGCGGAAGGTAGCTTCCGGCCAAATCAAGCAAGTGCCCGATCCACCGCCACTGCTCGAGCGACCTCCGACCGGGTTGCCGTGTCGCACCCTTCCCGGTCGGGATGGACGCCGAGACATGTCACCGCCTTGCTCCACGCGCGGAGTCGCCGCCTCGCCGGGATTGACGCGCAGCTGCCGCGGCTAGCCGCCGTGTCTGACACACACCGGCGCTTCCGACGGAACTTTGTTCCGCCGGCTCTGGGTCGAGCTACTTGATGACCTTCAGATAGTCCGGGCGTTGCCCGGGCTCTGGGGGGGTCGATGGCCTGCGCTCGGCCTCGTCCACTGCCGGCAGCACCCTCAGCGACGGGCGCTCTTCGACGATCGGCGGCGGCTCGCGCCCGGCCTCTCGCTCGATTTCCTGCGAGATCTCCTCGGGCATGGATTCGGGCCACACCATGCCTCGCCCGTCGTCACCGGCCAGCGCAAACACCGCATCCCATTGGACATTGCAGGTAAAGGGCGAGCGATTGAACGAGAGCGTCCCGTAAATCCCTTCAGGATCCACCTGCAAATCCGGAATGGGTACGGGCATCTCGAACCCAATTTGCAGCACAAGCTGAGGTTCCGAGCGGTACCACTTCGGCACTACGACGCCTTCCATCCGCGGATCGAGATGGACGAAGAGGTTGCCTTGGGCGAGGAGGTACCGGGCGACCTCGATCTTGGCCGGAAGTCGTTTCTCTTCAGCCACCCTTCAGCATTAGCGGATTCGCCTGGGTTTTGCCAAGTACATCCAGCCGACGAAAACGCCTAGGCCAGGGCAAGAATGCCGGTTCCGATGATCATCAGACCGGCGGCCGCGAGCTTTCTCGGGGTGATCCCCTCCAAGAAGAAGATACGCCCGAAAACGATGCTCCCGAGCACGCCAAACGCCCGCTTGAGGGTCTCCAGCACGGAAACCCACAGCGTCAGCAGGGCCATCAGCTGGAGCCCGACCGCCGCGACGGCGAAGCCTATCAATGCGGCGAGGAGGCCTTTGGGCGCATCCAGCACGCTTCGAAGCTGCCGAAGCCGCCGGCGGGCGCCGAGCCACACCACCAAAATCGTGGCGCTGCCCGTCGTCAGGACGAACGCATGCGTCGCCGGAGAAGCGTGAGGTAGCGCACGTTTGTCGAGCGCGGTCGAGAACGACCAGAGTACGGCCACCGCGATCATGAGCGGGGCCCCACGCTCATGGGTCAGCGAGTCCCAGAGCCCGTCCGCGAGGTCGCTGTTGAGGACGAAGGCGCCGAGGACCACGAGAGCGATGCCCGACCAGTGCACGAGGTCTGGCACCTCGCCGAGCAGCGGAATCGCGGCCAGCGCGCTGAAGACCGGCGTGAGCGAGAGAAACGGAACCGTTCGGCTCAACGGCGAGAGCTGCACCGACCGCATGAAGAGCACGTTCGCGAGCGCGTTCAGCACCATCGACGTCAACGCCGGCACCCAGTACTGAACCGGATCTGAGACCCACGACTGGTCCCACACGGCCCATGCCGCGAGGAACGGGATCTGGCCGAGTAGCAGGAACACCGCGAGCGCGGTCGGGGACGCCCTCCCTGAGACGGCCTTTCGAACCACGTCGAGCGCCGACCAACAACACGCCGACGCGACACCTAAAGCAAATCCCATCATGCGTGCGCAGGGCGGACCCTAGCAGTGCGGTGCCAGGCTTCGCTAGCCGCCCCTCGCGATTCGCGAGAGCGCGTCGGGAGACACCTCGTCGAACTCATCGAAGGTCCGAGGCTCGCGCTCGGCGATTTCCGTCGGTACGTGGTTCGAGAGACGTGCCCAAGACTCGTCGTCGAGAGACTCGATGAGCGCCGCGAAACCCTCGGCCTCATCGTCGGTCGGGAGGTAGCGCTGCGCGATTCGGACGAGGCTCTGCAACATCGAAAGGTACGGCTGAAGCTCCGTGGTGGTCGACGCGGCTTCGCTGTCGATCCACGCGACGGGGACCTGGTGGATGGAGCCACGTCGGCGGAGCTCGGCACGGACCAGCAGCTCGATGTCGAAGGCGAACCTCTTCTCGACGGTGTCGACGACGACCTCCTTCGCGACAT
>CBFCWN010000012.1:0-54166 GCA_965601515.1 uncultured Myxococcales bacterium
GTCAACGACTGCACTTCGAGCACCCTGCTCGATCGGGTGGGCGATTCGGCCGTCCTGTCACGGGGATGCTTGGACTGCTACACCGCTCATCAGGTATGCAGCCAGGAGAGTTTCTGCCTGTCGGTGCAGTGCAGCCCGTTGCAAAGCGCGGACGGCTCGGTCTCGTGCACGCCTGGATGCCTCGACTGCCTGCAGAACGCGAACCCCGACTGTCTCGAAGCACTTTCCTCGTGCACCGGGCTCCCCTCGACCGACTGCGCCACGCGCTGAGGCGAGGCGCTCAGTCGCTGATTTCTTCTTCTTCGACGACGATCCAGGTTTCGTCGGGGTTGAAGAGTCGAATCTCGTTCGCGGCGACGGGCGTTTCGTCCCCGAAGTCCTTTTGATAGACGACTCCATCCTGGTTGACGATGAAGGTTTGGATGCCGCTTGCTTCGTACTCCGCGGGCCATGCGACGAGACCAAAGCCCCCGAGCAGTCGACCTGCGACGAAGTAGTCCTTGGCGCCGCCTTTGGCGTCGGGGCCCTGCGCGTAGAGCATCCGGTAGAAGTAGCCGTGGTAGGGGGTGGGTTCGCCGCTTGCGGCGCGGCGGTATCCCTCGCCAGCGGCGGCAGCGACGAACGGTCCGGCCGGGCTTCGCGGCTCGCCATCTTTGGTTGGCCAGTAGAGTCCGTTCTGCCGTCCGGGATCGCTGATCAGAAACGTGGCAAAGACGCCGGCCATGTTTCCGTCGCGCGGTTTGGACGCGTACTCGTACTGCGCGTCGACGAATCCGCGGACTACGCCGATCGCACCGAGCTCGTTTCGACCCACTCGTCGGTACGCGAGCTCGTCGGCTCCCGCTGCTCCGTCGAAGAACCACTGCCCCTCGCTCTCGTAGAGCGGCGCGGGGAGCGGCCATCCGTTGGGTCCGATCTCGAGGATCTTTTCGCCGTCCTCCCCATCGACGATCTCGTGTTTCGCCTCGTACATTTCGGTAAACGTCGCGCGGTCTTTCGCCTCCGCGACCTCGTCGCCCCACGCGACGAGCGCGTCGCCTTCGGGACCAAAGATCACTCGCAGAGTGGTCACGTCGTTCTCCGCAACGGCCTTCGCGAGGGCTTCGACCGCGGCATCGGGTGTGTCGAAGCCCTGGTGGGGCGCTTCGGCTTCAGCGGTTTCCTCGACCGCGGTCTCGTCAATGACGACTTCTTCTTCGACCGTAGGCTCGCGCTTCGTGCATGCCGCAAGCAGCGTCACCGCAATGAGCAGCATGAGAGACCGAACGTGCATTGGGTTTCCTTTCATGACCACGTCCTCCTATCGCCTTCGTCCCGCGCCGCCGCTACGGCCTCCGCCGCCGCGTGACGACATGCTCGAGCGTCCTCGTGAGCTCGCGGCGCGAGCCGAGGACCCGCTTCCTCCGCCGGAGATCCGCCCATGCGAAGAACCCGATGAGCTTCGCTGGGGGCGCGAGGTCGGCCTCGACGCTTGCTTGGAAGACGGACGCGATGATGCATTCTGCTTCTGGCGGCTGGAGGACGATTGTCTAGATCCGGCATTCGACTTGGCCTTACTGGCGTAGCCTCGGTCTCCGCCACCCGAAGACTTCCGTGCTTTCGCGTTGGACGCGTTCGAACGTGCCTGCTTCTTCACGGCTTTCGAGTCGGGCATCTTTCCACTCTTCGGGAGGTTCGTTCGTTCGCGCGTCTTCGGATCGGCGCCCTTGTAGTTGGACTTGCCCTTCCAGTCTTGCGCCTTGCCCTTCGCTTTGCCGCGGTCGGCGTTCTTGAGGTCGCCCCGATCGGGCCGCGCCTTCGTGATGGGGCTCTCGACGTTGCCCTTCTTGTTCTTGCCGCGCGGCTTGTCGTCGAACTTCCCCCAGTAGTCTTTGTTCTTGCCCTTGTTGACCACGATCACGTTGTTGTCGCTCAACACCTTGTTGTAGTTGTTGGTGCGGTTGTAGTGATGGCTTGGGTGGTAGCCAGGGCCGTAGACGGGCCGGTAATAGTAAGGTGGAGGCGGTGGAATGAAACCGCCGTAGTAGTTCGGGTAGTAGCGCGGACCATACCAGGGGCGCATCGCCGCGCCGATGGTGAGGCCGACGCCAAACGAGATCACGCTTGCGGCCGCGACGGTTCCTGCATCCGGGCCCGGGTCAGGTTCCGGCGGCGGCGCATAGACCGTCACGGGGTCGTACGTCGGTACGTAAATCACGGTCGGGCTCGGGGGCTCGATCACGATGACCTGCTGGCCGTCTTCGCTTTTGGTTTCGACGGTCATCTGTTCCGAGCTCTTCAGGTTGCCGACGTCTTCTGCTTGCGCGCGAAGTCGTTGCACCGCTGCAAGCACGGACGCCTCATCGTTCGTGTACGCCTGTCCGAGCTCGGCGGTCCAACCCATTTCGAGGCACATCTGGTCCACGATCTGTCGAAACGGGATGATCGCGCGCGCAGGCGGCGTGAAGCCCGCCTCCTCTGCGGCTTTGTCGAGCGCGTCTCCCTCGAGGTCGGGATGCTCGACCAGCCAGTTGCCGGCGTCCAACACCTCTTGCGGGTTCTTGGCTGCAAGAAGAATCTGGGTGAGCACCGGGTCGGGGTAGAGGGCGATCGGAGCGAGAAGGGCCTCGAGCTCTTCGGGGGTCCAGGTTTGGTCGTTCGCGGCCAAGGGCTGCGCGGCAGGGGTGGCGTCACTGTCTTGTGCCGCGGTGGTGAGCGCTGCGCTGGCCAGCGTCACGGCGATCGTCGCCATGGTCAGTCGTCGTTTCATGCCGCCTCCGTGTCGAGACCGTATACTTGGCGCGTGGCGTTCTATCCAGCGCATCCTATGCGTCTTGGAGTCGCGCACTCCCCCCGCTCGCATCCGCTTGGGTGTGGCCCGCTCGCGTCAATCGTTCACGTAGTGTGAATTTGGGGCACGCCCGGGCTTGGGATCGCTTCGGTTTTCACCTGGCATGAGGTTTGCTTTGCAGTCTCGCATGCGCGGTCCCTGGCCCCTCCTGATTGCGACGCTGGCGAGCTGTTCGCCATACGTCCACTCGCCCCCTGGGCGTACCTTTCCCTTGGAAAGCGCCAAAGCGCTCAACCCGGGAGAGGTGGGCGTTCAGATCGAGGGTGGCGGCGGAGGGAATAGCGATGTCGGCCTTCCCGGGTTCACCGCCCGCGCCCGCTACGGCGCCGTGGACAGACTCGACGTCAACGGCGAGATCGCGTTTCTTCGCATCCGACCCGACGGCGAGGTCCCTGCGATCGACAGCCGGCCGTTCGTGCTGACCGGGCGATTGGGGTTGAAGTACGCGTTCATCGAGCACATCGCCATCACCGGCGGGCTCGCAGCCGGCGGCTGGGCGGGCGGTTCGTTCCTGAGTCCGGACCTATCGCTCATTCTCTCCTACGAGAACCGCTACGTCGTACCCTTCTTGGATTTCGGTGGCTTCACGAGCCACCCGATGCGCACCGACGACATCGTGGTCATCGAGGACAACCGCATCGACTTCATTGGCCGACCGGTGTTCACGTACGGATGGAGCCTCGGCTTTGGCCTTCGCATTCCCGTCTCGCACAAGACCGGCTTGAGGACTGCGCCTGCGCTCCTTATCGGGTTCCGCGTTCGCGAGGCGTACTTCGGCGAGTCGTACCTGGTGCAGGGAGACCTGGAAGATCGCTCACGCAGGGAGCTTTACGCGTTCATCTCGGCGGGCCTCGAGATCATCATCGCCACGAAGAAGGCGCGACGGACCTCTACGCCGCGCGCGTCGTGTCCGAGTTTGTTCGGTTCACATACTGGCGCCGTTCGTCATTGACCAGGGCGAGCATTTCCTTCTGGTCGATGAGGCCGGCATCGAGCAGGGCGCGCATGTAGCCATCGGCGTAGCCTCGGGCCTGGGCAAGCGTGGCGTAGTTCGCGCCGCTGAAGCGCGTTTCGATCGTCTTGCGTACGAGGCCGCGCAGCGTGTCCTTGAGCTCGGATAGATTCATGACGTTCCTTCCTGAGCCCCGAGTGTCGATGGGGTCCGGTTTCGGTCAAGAAAACGGCGCTCAGAACGTGGTCATCGCGCGAAAGGCTCGAATACGGGATTCGATGTCGTCGCGTCCTAGCTCGACCAGAGCCCCAATGCCGATGTCCTGAACGCAGAACGATGCGGTCGAAGAGCCGGCGATGACCGCCTGCCGAAGGTCGGTGTGGCCCGCTTCCGCGAGGTACCCGAGGAAGCCTCCCGCGAAGGAGTCCCCTGCGCCCGTCGGATCGGCGACGGTCTTCAGAGGGTAGGCGGGCGCGCAGAAGATCTCTTCTCCGAGGAACAAGAGGGCTCCGTACTCGCCTCGCTTCACGATGATGGTGTCGGGTCCCATCGCACGCAGGCCCTCCGCGACCGCGAGCGGGTGCTGAAATCCTGTGAGCTGCTGGGCCTCTTCTTCGTTGATCACCAAGATGTCGACACGCGTGAGGAGCTCTTTCAGAGCGTCGAGCGCGGTGTCGATCCAGAGGTTCATCGTGTCTGCGATGACCAGCTTCGGCTTTGTGACCTGGTCGAGGACGTGGAGCTGGAGCTGCGGCGCGATGTTGCCGAGCATGACGAACGGACTGTCGACGAAGTTGGCAGGGATCTTCGGCTCGAATTCGGCAAACACGTTCAAGTCGGTCTGGATCGTCTCGCGCGATGTGAGGTCGTCTGCATAGCGGCCCTCCCAGTGGAAGGTCTCCCCATCGGCGACTTCGAGCCCCGTCGTGTCGATGCCTCGCGATCGCATCATGTCGACCGCTTCGCGCGGGAAGTCTTTTCCAACGACGGCCACCAGGCGCACTGGGGCCAGCTGCGACGCGGCGAGCGATGCATAAAGCGCGGACCCGCCTAAGATGCGCGGATGCGAGCCGAGATGATTGTGGATGGTGTCGAACGCGACGGAACCAACGATGAGAAGCTCGTTCATGGGGTCTTTCAGTGAATGTACTTGCCGATGAGCGGACGCAGCTTTTGTCGGACGTCCGCCGAAATCGTGTCGGGGTGGGTGATGATCGCGCCTGCAAGCGCCGTGACTGCCGGGCTTTCCGCCGGGTCGGGTAGGTTCGACGCCAGCTCGACGATGATCTCCTTGGCGGTGGCGACGTTCTTCTGCATGACGGCGATGACGCCTTCGACCGTGACCGCGTCGTGGTCCTCGTGCCAGCAGTCGTAGTCGGTGGCCATTGCAAGCGTGGCGTACGGGAGCTCCGCTTCGCGCGCCAAGCGTGCCTCCGGGAAGTTCGTCATGCCGATGACGGAGACACCCCACGACCGGTAGAGCTTCGATTCGGCGAGTGTCGAAAACTGAGGCCCTTCCATGCAGAGGTACGTCCCCCCTTGGTGCACGGTCGCGCCGACCCGCTTTGTGGCGCCCACGACCGCGGCCGCCAGCGCCTCGTCGATCGGGTGAGCGAACCCGACGTGCGCGACGACGCCATCGTCGTCGAAGAAGGTGTCGGTTCGATGTCGCGTCCGGTCGATGAACTGGTCGACGACCACCATGTCGCCCGGATGGATGTCCTCCTGCATCGAGCCGACCGCGGAGATGCTGAGAATCTGCTCGGCTCCCGCCATCTTGAGAGCCAACACGTTGGCGCGATAGTTGATCCGATGAGGCGGAATCCTGTGGCCTTGCCCGTGGCGCGGCAGGAATAAGAGTCGTGCGTCCCCCAGCGTACCGGCGACGATCGAATCCGACGGCGCGCCGAACGGCGTATCGACCTGCATCGTCTCTACGTCGGTCAGCGCCTCTAGTGCGTAGAGGCCGCTCCCTCCGATGATTCCTAGTGTGGGTGTGGACGAGCTCATCTCGAATAGGCCTGGCGCGTGACGACGAGAGTATGTACCTCAGTGTCCCTGAAGACGTCGAGCTGGACGGTGGAGCCGACGGGTCCACGGAGCCGCTCGACGATCGTCGGGTAGTCGAGCTCGCGCGTCGAAGTCCCGTTGATGGCGATGATGACGTCGTCGATCTGAAGGCCCGCGAGATCGGCGGCTCCTCCCGGCGGCACCTGAACGACCCGCAGCCCGCCACCTTCGGAGTAGCCGAGCTTTGCG
The DNA here is from genome assembly GCA_965601515.1 of uncultured Myxococcales bacterium. GTDB lineage: Bacteria > Myxococcota_A > Polyangia > Polyangiales > Houyiibacteriaceae > SG8-38. Next base: position 6,042 of record CBFCWN010000012.1, read on the forward strand.
TGGATACCGCCCGTGGGTTGGCCTCCTCCTCCGCCGCCACACGCGAGCGCGCCGCTCACGAGGAGCAGGCTCAACGCTCTGCACAGTCCTTTCATCGCGCGACACCGGCATAGCTGTGTTCGTACGGAGTGCAAACGTTTCCAGAGGCGAGATTGACACGCGGGATCACGAGAGTACCATCGTCTCAACCCCGCGGAACTGCGAGCGAAACAGCTGTTGGAACCACCTGCCTACAAGCTCGTCATCTCCGACGACGAGGGACACACCACCGTCGTTCCACTTCTGCGCGCCGAGGTCACGATCGGCAGAGAGCAGGGCAACACCATTCGGCTGACCGAGCGCAACGTGTCTCGCAGCCATGCTCGACTCCTCCGGAGGAACGGGTCTTACGTGGTGGAAGACCTGGGCTCGTACAACGGCGTTTCGGTCAACGGTGCGCGCATCGACGGGCGGGCCAAGTTGAGTGCAGGCGACCAGCTCGAAATCGGTGACTATGGCCTCGCGTTTCAAGCCGAAGCCGCCGCGGTCGTCACGACGATTCCTCCTGCAAAGCCGCGGAGCCAACCTCCTCCGCGATTGGTCGTCATTGGTGAGCCTGCGGCGGGCGCGGAATTCACGCTCAACAAGCCGACGCTTCGCATCGGTCGCGACGAGAGTCTCGACATCTGGATCAATCACAAGTCGATCTCGCACGAGCACGCGGAGTTCCAGATCGTCGACGGGAAGGTTTGCGTCTTCGATCTCGAGAGCGCCAACGGGATGCGCATCAACGGCATTCAGGCTTCCCGCGCGGTTCTCGAGACCGGCGATATCCTTCAGCTGGGCGAGGTCCGCTTTCGTTTCCTTCCCGCTGAAGGTGCACACAGCCTGGTCCCCGATGTCGAAGAGGCCGTCAACAGGACTGAATCGAGCGATTCTCCCCAAAAGCCGCTCTTCGCTCTTTCGGTGATTGGGTTACTCGCCGTCCTCGGAGCGGGTGCGGTCTTCGTCACCCTCAGGTCGAACGATGTCGAGTCGCTTGCCTTCCTCAGGCAGGACGAATCCGATGCGTATGCCGCTGCGGCGCCGGCAGATTCGTCGACTTCCGAAACCTCTGCTTCCGCGCTCGAGTCGGTGCCGGCGGCGGAGCCTCAGGCCACACAGATCGAAGAGCCTCAGGAATGGGAGAGAGAGCTCGTGCGTGCCCGGAGGGCGCTGGCGCGCGGGCGATTCAACCGCGCGTACGCCATCGCCAACGACCTGCCGGAGGACAGCGTGCTCCGCAAAACGCCCGAGTTCGGCGAGATCCGCTATCGATATGTTCAGTCTCACATCCAAGAGGGTGAGGACGCGTACGCTGACGAAGACTTCGAACGTGCGATCGAAGAGGCGCAGCTCGCGCTCGGCGTTCCTGGAATCACGTCGAAGCAGCGACAAGAGGCGCGCAAGCTCCTCCGGCGCTCACGCAGCCGCCACAGCCGCAGAATCGTTGATTAATGCCTCGCCGCCATGACACACTGATGGAGGGTGTTTGGGGGAACACAGACCAAGAGGGCGTCGTCCCGTCGTGGGGCATGGGTCGTGGCGTGCGTCCTCGGCCTCTCCACGTGGACGAGCGCCGCTAGCGCGCAGGAGGCCACGCTCCAGACCGGCGGCATGGACCTTCACCTGTTTCGACCCGCCGTCGACACTCGCGGCTACTTTGCCGTGAACGGCAGCGAAGTAATGCCGCACAAGGAGTTCAGCTTTGGTCTCGTGCTCGACGCGGGCTTTGGCATCCTTCGATACAACGGCTTCTTGAACAATCCGAACGGGTCCGCCGCAGACGCGGTCACGCAGAACCGCATTGCACGGCAGGCGTTTACGGGCACCTTCATGTTCAACTTCGGCGTCATCGACCGCCTGGTGTTCGGTATCTCGTTGCCGATCACGTTCTTTCGAGGTTACGAGGTGCAGACTCCGGATCGAGGCGGCAGCTGTCTCGCGGGTTCGAACACCTGCCTCTACAACATCGAAGCGGCGGGCCTGCGGTCTCAGGGGGTCGGCGACCTTTCGATCCACGCAAAGGCGCGTCTCCTGAATCTCGGTGAGTTCCCGATGGGGATTGCCGTCACGTTACGGGCCGGCTTCCCGACAGCGAAGACGACGCAGCTCGCGGGCGAGCCTGGCGTGTCGCTGTGGCCGAGTGTCGTCCTCGAGTTCCAGCCGATCGAGAAGATCCGGCTCGCGCTCGAAGGCGGGTACCGATGGAACTCGAAGCAAGGCGCAACCTTCATCTGGGACGGAAGCTCGTTCCCTTCCGATTCGATGGGTAACGCCGTCGATCCCGTTGACGATCCGGATGCAGGCCGGCGTTTCACCTACAACGACCTCATCACTTTTGGTTTTGGCTCGGCGTTTCGTGTCGCGAAGGCCTTCGACATCGTGCTCGAGCTCTACGGAACCCAAATCGCCCAGGAAATTCGGACGAAAGGCACCCTCTCCATGGAGGCGCTGCTTGGGTTCAAGTACTTCGTCACCAACAAGAGCTTTCTCTACGCAGCGGGCGGCGCCGGAATTCCCAAGACGGGCTTTCAGGCGGCAGACGCTCGGGTCGTGCTCGGTTTTCTGTATGAGCCGGCGGTCGGCGACAAAGACAACGATGGCATCGCGGATGACGATGACGGTTGCCCAGACGCTGCCGAGGATAAGGACGGCTTCGAAGACAGCGACGGCTGTCCCGACCTCGACAACGACGGCGACGGCATCCTCGACGTGAACGACGCCTGCCCGTTGGTAAAGGAAGACTACGACGGGGACCGCGACGAGGATGGCTGTCCCGAGGGCCGACAGGGCGACCGAGATGGAGATGGGATTCCCGACGAGATCGACGAATGTCCCGACAACCCTGAGGACTTCGACGGCTTCGAAGACACGGACGGGTGTCCGGATCTCGACAACGACGGCGACGGCATCCTCGACGAGAACGACCTTTGTCCGAACGACCCTGAGGACTTCGACGGCTTCGAAGACGGGGACGGGTGTCCCGACCTCGACAACGATGCGGACCGGATTCTCGACGTCGACGACGCGTGCCCGAACGATCCCGAGACCTACAACGGTCACCAGGACGAAGACGGCTGTCCCGACAAGGGTCTCGTCATACTCGAGGACACGCAGATCACGATTCTCGAGAAGGTTTACTTCGAGACCGACAGCGCGATCATCAAGTCCCGAAGCTACCCGCTCCTCGATGCGGTCGCCTCGACGCTCAACGCGAGCCCCCAGATTACGCTGATCGAGATTCAGGGCCACGCAGACGAGCGGGGAAGCGATAAGTACAACATCAAGCTCACCAAGGCTCGAGCGGCGTCGGTGATGAACGCGCTCATCGAACGGGGTGTGCTGAAGGACCGGCTGAGGTCGGCCGGATATGGCGAACGATGCCCCGTCGACCCGAAGAGCAACCCTGCTGCGTGGGAGAAAAACCGACGCGTCGAGTTCAAGATCATAGAAACCGACGCAGGACCGACCGGAGTTGAGGTAACATGCCCGCGGGGCCGGTCACTGGTTCCGAGGTGATATGCCGCGCGAGCGCTTCATCGAGCTCATGACACCCGCGCTGACCCGGTTCGGTCAGGACCTGAAGTCGGTGCTGCGGATCGTCGAAGACCCGGATATCGACGACGCCAGTCGTATTGCGGCCGCAGGAAGCCTCATGCACGTGATTTCGTCGAGCGGTGCCATCCCAGGCGTGCGTGGCGTCCTTCGATACCTGGGCGACGTACTGGTCATGCGCCTCATTCTACGCGACGTCCGCGAGCGTTCTCCGGATGCGTTTCAGAAGCACGTCGACCAGTCGCCCGAGATGCTCGAACCGCTGAGCGAAGAGCTCGAGGTCATGGCGGAATACCTCGGCGATCGCGTGAAGGTCCTAGAAAAGGCCGCGGAGAAGTTCCCGAAGCTGAACCATCAAGGCCACCAGGCTGCGGCATGCGTGGAAGACGCGGAGTCGGCCACATGGCTCTATGACGCCGTGCACGAAGCGCTCATCGACGAGATCGACTTCGACGACGACGACGTCGCGCGCGAGCTGAAGCAGGTCGATCGCATCCTCGCTCCGCTCGCGTCCCGAGTGGGGCGCTGAGCGCGTCGTCCAGTTAGGCGGCTCTTTTTCCGGTTTCCGAGAGCTCGCGGATGAGCCACGTGCCTCGCGATGCCTTCGCCGGCCTCGGCGTGCGCCGTGCGAGGGCGCGAAGCAAAGCGAATGCGTCTTCGTTCCATTCGACCAAACGAAGCACGCTCCCGTCCGCCGTCCGGAACGCATCGTCATTTACAGACCTGCGTCGCATCAAGTCGTCCGCGTCCGACTGGGCGCGCGTATGGACGAGCAACATCACGCGGCGCTTCCAAACGAAACCGATCGGTGATGACGCGCTGACGAAGCTGACGCTCGAGAGCCCCGCGCGCGTGCTCGGCAGCTCGACTCGTATACGGATGCTGCCATCGTCCGCCTGCTCCGACGAAAACGCCATCGGCGGCGCCTCTCTAGGAACGCGAAGCTCTCGAGCAAAGGTCGCTAGCCGCGTGTTCGCCTCGTGAGTGGCCGGTGGTCGATGCCATCGCGTTGCGGTGAAGAAGAGCGGAAAGAGAAGCAGCGCCGCGGTTGGGGTACCCAAAGCAAAAAGGCCGGCGCTACATGCGACCAGCGCCAACGTGCCGAGCGACGTCGTCCCGTCCAGCGGGTCGATGAGGGGCTTCGGTTCCAGGCTGGCGAGCGCGGTCGGCTTCCACGCTCGGTGCTGCGGCAGCGGCGGTTCCCGGAGAGGCCGGTGGAGTGCCAGCAAAACCAGGGGAAAACTCCATGCGAGCTCGGCGGGCCCGACCAGCTGAGCGGCGACTGCCAGGGCTCCCGCCGCGAGCAGGACGGCCCACCAGGGACCACGAATCCAGAGTCGATCCGCCCCATGACGATGCTCGACCATTCGACGCTTCAGGAGCACGAGAACGAGGACTGCGAATGTGACCCAGGCGATCGGGCGGTCGTCGTTCTTGGGAAGTGGTCGGAATCCGGCGGGTGTGGGCGCCCGCGGCTTCTCCTTGGGAACGGCGATGGTGCCCTCAGGGGCGTCGATCATGAGTGGCCACGCGGTCATTCGCGGCACGTGGATGCGCCGCCACCGAACGACCGTCCGTCGCGGGCCGTCTTTCACCACCACGTTCACTCCCGGTGAATCGTCGTGCTGCGCGACTCGCGTTCCCTTCGGGGCACGGAACTCGATCAACACGTCGTGAAGCCCGGTCTCCCACGCTGGCATGGACCACGTGAGCCTAGCGCGCTTCGTTCCATCGACATCGACCGCCGCAACGTCCGCCCCTGTCCGGTACCGCATGTACACGCGGTACTTCCCGCGACGCGGCGCATCGCGTCGCTCGAACCAAAGACGGATGCGTCCGTCTTCGTGGAGCTCGGCTTCGGGGCGGAAGATCTCACCGTCCTCCGATCGGAAATAGGGTGGCTGATATCGGTCGAGGTCGACGTCCTCGCCGAGGTCCACGAGCTCGAGCTCGTGAAGCCACCCCGCATGGACCTCCACATCGAGCCGCAGGAGGACGAAAACCGTACCTTTGGGCTCGACTTCGACGGTGGCGTGCGCGCTTTCGACGACGGTTCGCGTCCAGGCTTTCGCGGGGCTCGCCAAGCTAGAGACGGCTGCAAACAGGAAAAGGAGCAGACCGAGTCCTCCGCGAGAGCGCATGGCTCGAACCTACGGAATTCCGTCGTTTCGGTGAAATTTCCGACGCCTGGGCTATCCTCTTGAGCGGATGGACCTTTACAGCGCAGCCAAGCGACTCGGGCGCCCGTTCCACTTCGTCGATGAAGCTGCCACCCGAAAGCTCACCATCGCGGACCACGGGCTCATCGGCGATGGGTTTTCTGCGGCACTCGTCCGCGCCGATGGTGCGATCGACTGGCTGTGTCTGCCGCGGTTCGACAGCCCGAGCGTCTTCGCATCGATCCTCGATGAGGAGAACGGTGGTTCAACATCGGTACGACCGGTCGAGTTTCCGTTTCAAGCGCTGCAGCGATATGACCCTGGCACCAACGTGCTCGAAACGCTGTTCACGCGCGAGGGCAAGGGCGTCCTGCGGCTCACGGACTACATGCCGTGGACCGACGACCCTCGGTCCGCGATGCATGAGGTCCATCGGCGCGTGCAGTGCGTCGAGGGGCAGATGGACGTGAGCGTCGTCTTCGATCCGCGTTTCCACTACTCGACAGGGGAGACGACCTTCGAGCTGTCCGGCCGTTCAGCGGTTGCGAAGGGTTCCGGCGGAGAGCGACTGATGGCGGTCCTTGGAGGCGCCGGCCGCTGGGAGGCGCGTCCCGAGGGCGGTTTGCAGGCTGCCTTTCCTTTGAAAGCGGGCGAGCGAGCGTGGGTGGTCATCAGCTGGAACACGTCCCAGCCGGAATCCGTTCTCGCCTATCGACCTTTCGACGCGCTCCGAAACACTCGAAACCGGTGGCGCGAATGGGTCCGAGGACTCGAGTACGATGGTCCTTGGCGCCACCACGTGATCCGGTCCGGCCTCGTGCTGAAGCTGCTGATGTACGCGCCCACCGGAGCGATGGTTGCGGCGCCGACGACGTCGATCCCGGAGTGGATCGGGGGGCAGCGTAACTGGGACTATCGCTACACCTGGACGCGGGATACCGCGATGGCGGTGCGCGCCGCGAACCTGCTCGGATGCATGACCGAGGCGCGCGAGTTCTTCCATTTCGTCCGCGACACGCTCGAGCACGACAACGAGCTTCAGGTCATGTACGCGATCGATGGCCAGCGCGTCCCTGACGAACGGACGCTCGACCACCTGGCCGGTTACCGAAATTCGGCGCCGGTGCGCATCGGCAACGGCGCACGCGACCAGGTGCAGCTCGACACCGCGGGGGCGCTTATCGATGCGGCCTACGTCTATGAGCGAGGGGGAGGGTCTCTGACCGCGCGCGAGTGGCGACGCCTACACGAGGTCGTCGACGCGGCGTCCGCCAGATGGCGCGAGCCGGACCACGGCATCTGGGAACCGCGCGCTGGAAAGCGGCACAACGTCCACTCGAAGCTCATGAACTGGTTGGCGCTCCGGCGTGGCGCCGAGCTTGCGCCGCTCTTCGGTTCGCAAGGTGCCGCTGCGCGGTGGCAAGGCTACGCACACGAGCTTCACGCGGACGTTTGTACCCACGGTCTCGACGCGACGGGTACGAAATTCGTTGCGGCGTACAACCACGATCACCCAGACGCGTCGCTTCTTCTGCTTCCCATTCACGGGTTTCTGCCTCCCAATGACGAGCGTGTCCGTCGAACGGTTGAATGGATTCGAGCGGAGCTCGGGGCAGGCCCCTACCTCTATCGATACCTCGCGGACGACGGTGTCGGCGGCAAAGAGGGGGCGTTCGTTCTTTGCGGCTTCTGGCTCGCGGAGGTGCTCGCCATGGCCGGCAGGCTGGACGAAGCCCAGCAGGTGTTCGTCGCTCACGCGGAAGCGTCCAACCACCTTGGTCTCCTTGCCGAGGAGATCGATCCCACGAGTCGGGCGTTGCTCGGGAACTTCCCGCAGGCTTTCAGTCATCTAGGCCTCATCAACGCGGCGGCGCGCATCGACTTGGCACTGCGCCTCCGGGACGAAGGTTCGGCGCGCGTACCGGAGGTCGACATCGGACGTTGACGTGATGGCCGGGGGGAGCTCAGACCGCGACTCGCTCGATCGAGAGCCGCTCACGCGGCTCCGCGGCTGGCTCGTCTTGCTTGCGATTGGGACAGGTGTGGCCCTGTTCTTCGTTGGCGCGGTGCGCGAGCCGACTCTCTGGGTCGCGTTTGCGGCCGCGACTGCTTTCGCGTGGTTTGCGGCGGAGAAAGCCCTCCGGCGGCCGGCAGAGACCTTCATTCCTTCCGTACCCACACCGTCTCGCACACTGAGCGGTCAGAAGTTTCCGACTCTCCGGCCGACCGATTCCGTGAAGGGTGGCGACCCGGATGAGGTCGACTACCTCAGGGCCCTTCGACACGAGTTTCGAACGCCGCTCAACGCCGTGCTCGGCTTTTCCGACGTACTGCTGAGCGGAATCGATGGCGACGTCAACGCATCCCAGCGTGAGGACCTCGAGATCATTCGTGCGTCGGGGATTCGACTGCGGGTTCTGCTCGACAGCGCGCTCGACATTTCGCAGCTCGCCGACGGGGAGCTGCGCCTCGATGTCGATCAGGTCGATGTGCGCGAGCTAGTGGGGCGAGCGGCGACCGAAGCCGGACAGCTGTGGTCGAACAAGCGAGAGGCGCGATGCGAGCTTCCGGAAGGACCGTGTATTGCCGACGTGGACGAGGCGCGGCTGCGACGCTCGATCCTGGTGTTGGCCGATTTTCTCGCGACGACCCACCGAGAGGCGTCGATCTCGATGAGTCTGCGACCCTCGGAGGACCATCTGGGTATCGAGCTGACGGCCGAGGCTACCGAGCGCCCTTCGCTTGAAGCGCTGCCGAGCCCGGAAGAGGTATTGGCAGCGGAGGATGCGACTACGATCCGCCAGTGGCCGGTCGCCGTGACCTCGGAGCTCGTCGGACTTCACGGCGGCTCGCTCTACCACGGCAGTGCCCCCGCACGATTTCGCATTCGCCTGCCGTGGATGGGGGCTGTATGACTCTTCGCCGAGCGTCCATCGCAGGGGCGGCGTACTTCGCGCTTCTTTGGGTGCTTCTCGCCCACGAACACCGCATCGTCGGTGCGACGGTGGTGTTCGGAGTGGGTCTGCTCGCCGCGATGTTGGGCACCCGCAGGTCGAGTCCGGCCGATGCCCCGAGTCCGCCCGTACCCGCGCCTGCACCCGCCCCAGTAAGCTCGTCGAGCGTGAACGATTTTGCCGCTGAACCGGAGCAGCCCGAGCATCAACGCGCTCGGTTCTTGGGCGCGCTTGGCCACGAGCTCCGGAACCCGCTGAACTCGGTGACCGGCTTTTCTGACATGCTCCTCGGGGGGGTCGAGGGACCTCTCAACCCAGAGCAAGAACGTAGCGTACGAACGATCCGCGCGAGCGCAGAGCGGTTGCTCCGTCTGGTCTCGACCATTGTCGACCAGGCCAAGCTCGAGGCCGGAACGATGCGTTTGCAGCAGCAATGGGTCGCGCCACACGAGCTCGTCTCCGAGATGATTCGGTTCACCCGCTCGCGAGTCGAATCGTCTTCGGTCGTGGGTGGAGTCTCCGACGGTTTACCAGGTGTCTTCGTCGACCGGCACCGAACCGTGCAGGCGTTGGTGAGCCTTGCGGTCTTGGTGACCCGCTCGTCCGACAGCGACATCTCCGTCCGCGTCGCGCCCCCGCGACGAGACCAGTCCGGCAAAGGGTTTGTCCAGTTTGACCTGATGGCGAGCCTGAGCGACGCAAGCGCAGATACGCTTGCCATTGTCGAGAAGCTCGAACAGCCCTTGTCGCGGTCTGATGCGCTTGGTCTCGAGGTTGCCGTCGCCCGAAGCGTCATCGAGGAGCAAGGCGGTCGTATCTGGACCGAAGCTGGGACGGCCGGCAGCCTGAGAATCTGCGTGACCCTGCCGACGTCGGCGAACTAATCGTCGTCCTCAGCGAGCGCGACGACCGCCTGGTACGCGTCGCTTCTCTTCCAGCCGTGCTCGTCGCGAAGGCGCTTGGCCATGTCGGTCGTCGTGAGGCCTTCGCGCTGCCAATCGGCGACCAGCGCGTCAATGTCGACATCCTCGGGTGCGTCGTCTTCGACGCGGCCTGCGACCACCAACGTGATCTCACCCTTCGGCGATTCGGCGAGCCTTTCCCTGACCTCCGCGCACGTGCCGCGGACGACTTCTTCGTGAATCTTGGTGAGCTCTCGACACACGGCGACGAGCCGCTCGTTGCCGAGGAGAGTCTCGAGGTCGGTCAGGGTCGCGCGGATGCGATGGGGGGATTCGAAGAGCACCGTCGCGGCGTCGTTCTCTGCAACCCGACGGAGGGCGTCCTTTCTCGCGCGCCCGCTTCTCGCGATGAACCCCTCGAACGTGAAGCGCCGAGCGGGAATCCCTGAAACAGAGAGCGCCGCGAGTACCGCACTCGGGCCCGGTATCGCCTCGACCACGACTCCCGCGGTCTGCGCCCGCACGACGAGCTCGGCACCAGGGTCACTGACCAACGGTGTGCCGGCGTCGCTGACCAGGGCGTAGTGCGATCCAGCCGAGAGCGCGTCCACGATGTGCGAGAGCTTTTCCTCGCTGGTGTGGGCGTGAAACGAACGAAGAGGAGTGTCGATGCCGTGCTTCGTGCAGAGAGTTCGCGTTTGACGCGTGTCCTCGGCGAGGATCTGGTCCGCCTCACGAAGAACACTCAAGGCCCGGAGAGTGATGTCTTCGAGGCACCCGATCGGCGTGGCGACGATGGAGAGTCGACCCGGCATGCTCAGCGGTTACCACATCCGTGCGCCACCGCGAAGCACCCACTCAATCGGACTCGTAGACCTCGACGACGGTATCGCCGAGCTCGTCCTGAAGGTACGCCTTCATCTTCTTCAAGAGTCGTTTCTCGATCTGTCGAACCCGTTCTCGGCTCACGCCGAACTCGTCACCGAGGACCTGCAGCGTTTTAGGCTCGTCGGAGATGAGCCGGTCGTCGAAGATCTTCTTCTCTTTGCCTTCTAGGGTGGCGCCGAACTCGTGAATCTTTTCGCTGAACTGGTCTTCGACCTGCGCCTCGGCAAGCGTATCGTCGACGCGGACGTCCTGGGAGGGAAGCAGCTCGACGCGAGCGACGGACCTTCCATCCGAGGTGCCAACGGGTGCATCGAGAGAGGCGTCGCCCGCCGCCAATCGCATGTCCATCGAGACCACGTCGCGCTCGGGGACGTTGAGGTTCTCTGCGATGACCTCCGCCGTGGGCTCGATACCCATCGCCGAGAGGCGTGCCTTCTCTTTTTGCAGATTGAAGAAGAGCTTTCGCTGAGCCTGCGTGGTGCCCACCTTGACCAGGCGGTGGTTGTTCAGGATGTAGCGCAGGATGTACGCGCGAATCCACCAGGCCGCGTAGCTCGACAGCTTGACGCCCTTGTAGGGGTCGTACTTCTTCACCGCCTGCATGAGGCCGATGTTGCCTTCCTGTACCAGGTCGAGAATGTTCTTGTAGGCCTGACGGTAGTCGTACGCGATCTTGACGACGAGACGCAGGTTCGAAGTCACCAGACGCTTGGCCGCATCGAGATCTTCGTCTTCGAAGAAGCGGACGGCGAGGTCGTGTTCCTCTTCCTTCGAAAGCAACGGGTAGCGCTGGACATCTCGCATGTACACCGCGAGCGGATCTCGTCGGGAAAGGGACGATGACGACGCGGACAATGCGTCCGACTTCGAGCTCTCCGCGGGAGGCTGTTCGTCGATGACCTCGACTTCAGGCTCGTCGATGTCTTCGGGAAGGTCGTCTTCTTGTTCCACCATGAGTATCCGGCTGCCGATCTGTAGAGCACAACCCCCCGGCAAGTCCAGTGCAGGGCCTTACTTGGGCGCCTCGAACTCCTGGCTGCCCGCAGGACGGGCGCGAAGACGGCTACCCATAGGCCCAACGAGTGAATACTGAATGGCTCCGTCGGGGGTCAGTGCGGCTTGCAGCCCGCTCGAGGCAAGCTCGAACATCGTCGCAACTTTGGGACTTCGAGACTTGTAGGCGTCTTCGATCTTGACGCGCACCATCATGTTCAGGTCCGAACGCTGAAGCGGCTGACGAAGATTGACGCTGCCGACAGCGTCGAGCTTCAGGTCGGGTCCATGCGACTTCGCCTCTTCGAGCCTCAATGCGCCGTCTTCGATGACGCCGACGAGCTCGAGGTTTCCTGCGTCGGCTTTGTCGAGAGTGAGGCCGCCCCAACCCGGAATGTCGATCTGAGTTTTGCCATCGCCGATGCTGAGGCCCTCGATGGAGACTTCGATATCGCCGCTCGAATCCGCGACGTCCGCCGGCATCGACAGCTCGATCTCGCCGTTCATCACGCCCGTGAGCGGGACCTTCGTGAATCGACGCAGCGCCGGTACCGCTTCGAGCGTCAGGTCGTCGATTCCAACGTCCACGGCCAGCGACTCTTCGCCTCTCGTGACTTCGCCGTCGACCTCGCCGCCACCGAGCTCAGCCACGAACTCGTAGGTCTTCGTGCTCGAAAGAAGCGATAGCAGGGTGGTGCCGATCTCGAGCTGGTCGAAGATGACGTCGAGCGGAGGCGAGTCTTCGTCCTCCGGTGGCAGGACGACGCGGACGTTCTCGAGCTCGAGGCCGGTCAGTCCGGAATGCGTCAAATCAACGATCTCGACTTCGTAGCCCTGAGCCGCGGCTTCCTGGACGATGCGGTCGCTCAGCTTTTCGTACGGAAACGTCTTGTAGGCGAAGAACACGAAGCAGAAGAGAAAGAAGAGCGGGAATCCGGCCCACTTGAGGATCTTCTTGTACGGGAGGTCTGGCAACGTGGTTCCTCTCAGCGTCCGCCGTCTTCGCGGTCATAGGCGTTGACGGCGAGCTTCACGCTGTAGCCGGTTCGCATGCGTCCCCCGGTCATTTGAATCAGCTCTACCGATACCGGGTAGGAGCTGTTCTCGATGTCGGCCAGCATTTCGATGAGGGGGCGGATCTCGACGACCGGCAGTGTGACCCGGACCGAACGACGGCTGTACTCACCAAGGTCCAGATTGGGCTGGTCGGTGATGCCGAGTCCCGTAATTCCGTACTGCTGCGCTCGTTCCTCGAGGAAACCGCCAAGCGAAGGGGCCTTCCGGTTGTAGAGGTTCTCGATCGCCTTTCGGTTGGCCTGTTGCTGTCTCAGGCGCGGTTCAGAGCGCTGAATGTCTTGAAGGACCTGAACGATCTCTTCGTTCTCGCCTTCCACGTCACCGATGCTCGAGATGCCGATGTACATCGGGATCACGACTACCATCGCGCCGAATACGATCGCCATGATGCTCAAGAGCCGGCGCTCTCGCTCGCTCAGGGAGTCGGCCCAACTTCGCAGGTTGTCGAACGCGTCGCCAAAAGCCACGTTACTTCTCCTCGCTTTCATCGTCTTCGGCTTCGGCCGCTTCACACTGGACCCTCACGGCGACCTTGTAGTCTTTGCGGTCGCCGACCGCGGTGGAGATCGACCCCTTTTCGACATCCGAGAAGCAGCGGTGGTCCTGCAGCTCTTGCACGAGGCGGTCGCGCTCCGCGATCGTCCCGACCGTACCTTGGATTTCGAAACGCCCCCGATCTCCGTCGTCGTCGATCTCGATGAGCAGACGCCGCGTGTCGTGTGGGATATCGGTCGGGATGCTTTCCGAAATCGCCTCCAGGACGTCGTATGCATCAAAGCGGGGAAGGGGGTCTTCGATACGGGGGCCGCCCGTGAGGAGCTCCCGAGCATGCAACGCGCTCGTCGTTTCTTCGCCCAACAGGTCGGAGCTCACTTCGGCAAGCTGGGTCGTCAGGCGTTCTTGTTCGGCCTTGGCTACTCGGTAGCGTGCTCCGAGGGATACGATGAAAGACAGAACGACCGCGGCTGCGCAGACGGCGATCAGTCGAAGGTGCTTTCGGATCTCGCCCCGAGCGGCCTTCGACGCGAACTGCCCTTGGCGAAGGTCCAGTTGCTTCTTGCGTGAAAGAGCCCGTCCGGCGAGAGCGGCCGCCTTCGCAAACTTCGGCGCAGTCTCGTCATCTGCGCCGGGCGCGGTCGGTACGGGAACTCTTCCGCATTCGATGCCGAGCTGCTCGGTCAGCCACTGACGGGCGCTGTCCATCGTCGACGTCTCGCCCGACAGCCAGATGATAGTGGGTTCGTCCGAGCGCTGCGCGCGGTAGCTCGCCAACGTACGCTGTAGAGACATGCCGAGCTGGTTCCGCCGACGTGACTCGACGAGGTTCATCCCCCCGGAGAGTGTCCGGGCAAACGTACACTGGCCTGAGGACAACACCGCGAAGTCCGTGTTGCTTGCTCCGACGTCGATCACGAGCACCGTACGGCCGTCCAGGGCTTCCGGCAGTAGTCCGCTTAGGCCGTCGAATGCCGCCGCGCCGACTGCGAGCTCGCGAGGGTCGACTCCCGCCGCGTTCAGCATTCGTAGGCGGTCCGCGACGTTCTGGGACGGCGTGGCAACGGTCATGAGCTGTAGGTTCGTCTCGTCACGACCGACGATCTGGTAGTCGATGATCGCCTCGTCGACGTCGAACGGGAGGACGGTTCCGAGCTCTCCCGGAAGAACTTCGCCAATCTTCTTCTCGACGCCGAGGGGTAGATCGATGAGCCGAAGCGACGCGAGCTGGCCGTCGAGCGCTGCGATCACTCGATCTGGAGGTCGCGACCCCTGTGCGATGAGCTTTGCGATCGCAGCCCGCAGCAGTCCGGTGGTGGAGTGCTCCTCGGTTGGCTGCGGAATCGGTTCTTCCGCGTAGCGCTCCATCTCGAAGCCGCGCAGCGCCGTCTTCAGGAACGCCCCCCTTACGGCGCGCGGCGTGATCTCGATCCCAAGTACCAAAGACATGTTAGTTCACCCGGTAATAGTGGAAGACGCCGAGACCCGGCATTCGTCCGGTGTTTGGCGGCGGCGGTGCCCACCGCTCGTGGAAGTTGACGACGGTATCGATCCGAACCTCGGAACGCCCCACGACCCCCGTCGCTTGGATGGTGAAAATTCTGGCGGAGGTCGACATCGACCGTTCGATCTCTTTTCGCTGCTCCCCCGGAACCTCGATCGGCGTAAACATCAGCTCGCTGTTTTCTCCGAGAAAGCCGACCAGCATGCCGTAGAGGTCCTTTTCGCTTCCTTTCCCCTCCACGAAGTCCACGAAGTCCGCGGATTTCGTAAACAGCGGAATCGGAATCAGCTGCCGAACCGTGGTGAGAATCTGAGTGAACTTGAGCGACTCGATGGGGTCCGCGCAGAGCGTCGACTCCGGGAGCACCGCGCAGATTCTGCCGAGAAGAATCTGCGGCGACGCCTCGTTGACGTTGACGAGGCCCGACGCGTAGACGGTCATGACCCGCGCCTTGGGATCGTTCGGAAGGGGCTCGACGAACGTCGTCCAGAAATCATCGTTGAACCCGCGAATGAGACGAAGCTCTTGGATGGAATCGAAGGGCGCGTTTTTGTTTCGATATCCGTCGTCGCCGATGAGCTGGTAGACGGAGTCATCCTCGGTCCCAGTGCCGCCGGTACGGGTCTGGCCGGCGCCCGGGTCGTAGTCGGTTCGCTGGATGTCCCGATCCCACCAGTCGACCAGTGCTGCGATCAGGTCGATGCGAGTGGTGAGCGTTCCGTTTTCGTCTTCTGTATTGAACAGGGCGTCGTAGGGGCTCTCTTGGAGGAACCCTCCGGTGAGGGAGAACAGCTGGCTCGCGACGTTGTTTCGTGCGCGCTCGCCGTCGAGGTAGATCGGGTCGTTGACGTTGATCTTCCCATCTTCGCTGACCGCGACGACGTGGCACTCACCGGGCAGGTTCTCGAACCCGACCGTATCGCCGAAGTCGATACCAAGCTGGGTCAGCGTGTCGCGCTGCTCTTCGGGCGTGCAGAACGGTGAGACGATCTGATCGACGAAGTCCCAGACGGGAAGCTGCGGTGCAGCGCGGCCCGTGGCGGCCCGGTAAATCGGGTCGACGAAGCGTCGCACCTCAGGCTCTTTTCCGATGAGGAGTCGCGTGAGGTTCAGCGCGCTCTTGGCCATGTATTCCGCCTGGAGAGCATCTCGCTGCGCGGTAGAGACGGCGAATGCGGTCCCGGTCGTCTCGTGCATGTCTGTCAGCATCACCCCGAGGATCGCCACGGTGGTAATCGCGATGATCAGCGCGACACCCTCCTGGCGCCTTGGCTTCTGCTTCTTCTGGGCGGACATCGTCATGGGTTGTAGTTGGCGTGGTTGAGGGCGAACGTGATCGGGATGGCGACCTGCGTTCCGAACGTTTGTACTTGGCGAGGTCGGCGGGGGTCCTGCACGTCTAGTCGAATGCGAACGTGGGTCGGCAGACGGTTTGGCTGAGCGAGCGGGTCGGTAGCGTCCCAGGTCTGGACCCACTCGCTGAGGAGCGGGTCGAAGTACTCGAGTTGAAAGCCTTCGACGTTCTCGAGCAGGATCTGCGACTTGCCGCCTTTTCGCGGGTCTTCGTCGATTCGATTCTGCTCGCGCCGCGCAAGCACCTTGATGTCGGGATCGTCTGGGTGCTCGGTGACGAAGTAGCTGATTTCGTTTTGATCCGACTCGCGGGCGTTTCGATACAACCGCCGGTGAGAGAAAGACGTGAAGTCGATTCGGTCTTCGTCCCCGTTGTCCTTGCCGATGAAAGCGGTGTTCATGACTCGGAGGTCGAGCGAGGGATTCACGTGGGTGGAAACGAAGGCCATCGACAGCTCCCGCGCGATCCTCTCGAGGGCCATGTGGACGATACGATAGTGATCGACGTCCTTCTCGATGCGCGCCTTGTTCAGAGAAGTCTGCGCGAAGCCACCGTAGATCATCGTGCCTACGAGCCCGAGGATCGCGATCGCGAGAATGATCTCGAGAAGCGTGAAGCCTCGCTTCATGGCGCGTCCTCCTCGTCGACGACGGCGTTGGGATCTTCTGAGGCGATTTGTTCGGACACCAGATACTGAATGACGTCGAATCCGCGCTCTTTGCCGCCCTCGTTCCAGCGGACGGTCACAGTAGCCCTGCGAACCTGTTCCTCGAGAAACGGCTTGAGAATTGGGAACGCGAGCTGCAGAGCGAGGACGGCCAGGTTTCCGGCTTCGCCTGCGATGACCTCGGGCGGCGCTCCGCCTTCTTGTTGCAACTCGTCGAAGGTGTCGGTGAGCTGTTCATTCGAACGTTCCCGATCCGTACGGTCGTCGTCTTCGGCTCCCTCCTCGTCGGCGCCGAACTCGGGGAGAATGATTCGCTCGACGATCCAGTCGCATTCGAAGCCATCGACCGGAGCGTGTTCGCAACAGCTGTCTTCGTCCGACTTCTCGATGAGCGGCAAGCCCTCGATGGAGATGAGCTGCTCAATCTCTCCCATCTTGCAGCGAGCCAAGGTCGCAGCGATGCTCTGACGTCGTGCACGCTGGGCCACGTTCGCCGCACCGACTTCGCTCGAGAAGATCGCGGTCAACGAAAGCCCGAGGATGGCCACGGCAATCATGACTTCGAGCAGTGTGAAACCGTTCCGCGTCATAGCGGGTCCTCGACTTCCCCGTCATCGTCGAGCTCTTCGACGGGCTCGTATGCGAAGTTGTGAATCTTCGCGTGTCCGGTCAACGGATGGATCTCGACACTGTAGACGGTTTCGCTCGAGTCGCTCAGCTGGATCACCGCCTGCTCCGTGACGCCGCCGGGAAAGAAGTACACGGCGCCTTCTCCTTCGGTCCGCTTCTGAAGCTCGTGAGGCGTGATCAGGGCGTGGATCGAGATGCCGTCTCCGATGGGCTGCGCGGTGTAGCGTTTGAGCTCTTTCCCGCTCGAATTCGCAATCGGTTGAAACGGCGACCGAGGCACTGGAGGTTCCAGCGGCTTTTCGATCCTCGCCCGAGCGAGGTCCCAGGGGTCGATCGCGGCGCCCTCGTCGGACTCGAGCTGCTCGTCTGTGGCCAGCGTCACCGGGGTGTAGGTCTCTTGGACGGCCATGGTGTTCTTTTCGAAGTCGAAAAGAAGCCGGGTGGTAGTCCCCTGCGTGATCGCTCGGTTGTACGCGAAACGAGCGGCGCTCATCACCTTGTATGACGAAGAACGAAGTCGCGTCCGCGTCACCGCGCCCAGCCCGAAGGTCGCCCCCGTGACGATCACCGCGATGATCGACACCACGAGAATCACCTCGATGAGGGTGAACCCGGCGGAGCTCTTGGGTGGGGCGCGTCTTGGCATCACGACCTAGATGTCATCCTCGGTGTTGAACTCGAGATCGGGGCCGGCGGAGAGAACGGCGATGTCACCGTCTTCGCAGCTGATCTGAAAATCGGTGTCCCAGGCGTCGGCGGTGCGCTTGCTGCCGTCGAGGTACCGTTCGTTGACCAGGTCTTCGACCGTCGGACATCCACGTGGGTTGTCGGCCACGTACAGCATCACCGCCGAGCGAAGAGCCTGCGCGTCCGTCTTGGTGCTTTTGATTCGAGCCTCTTCGAGTCGCGGCAAGAGAGCGACGGCCACGCCTCCAGCGATCATCGCGAAGATCGTGATGACGATCATGATCTCGATGAGCGTCATGCCCTCTTGACGGTTTCGTTCGGCAAGGCGCCGTGCGAGTCGGGTATTCATGTTGTTGGGCATGGAGCCTCCAGTTTCCTTCATTGAATGTTGTCGTCCTGTAGGAGCGAGCCGCTCGGGCCCGCGGAAATCACGTCTGCCTCGTCCTCGAAGTAGCCGGGACACCGCACATGAAGCGGGCGAGCCCAGCCGTCGGACGGCAGCGAATCTAGGTAGTGTTTCTGGGAGAGAGGAGGGTGCAGAAGCTCGGCTTTCGACTCTGGGCACCTCCCGACGTCCGTTCGGAATTGGTCGATGGCCTGCTTCACCTGCGCGATCGCAACCCTCGTATTGCGCATCCGAACTCGGCGCTCGGTGTAGCGAATGAAGCCCACGAGGAGAACGAACCCGAGGACGCCCGCCAGGACGGCCTGCCAACGAGTGTTCCCGATCGCGCCGCGCAGACGACCGCCTCGCCGTTCCCACGGAAGAGCGATTCGTTCTCCTCGTCCTCGTCGCCGTCCCATCCTTTCCCCTCACTGAATCATCTCGTTCAGCTGTAGCAACGGCATCAAGATGGCGAAAGCGATTCCCCCGACCACCCCTCCCATGACCACGATGAGGAGCGGCTCGAGAATGGAGGTCATCGCGTTGACGCGCACCTCGACCTGCTGGTCGTAGGCTTCGGCCACGTGAATCAGCATCTCTTCGAGTTGTCCGGAGCGTTCCCCGACGGCGATCATGTGGGTCACGATCGGCGGGAACCGTCCGGCCTGTTTGAGTGGCTTCGCGATGCCCTCACCCTCTCGGACGCTTGCGGCGGCATCTTCGACGACGCGCATCAGCTCCGTGTTGCCGAGGACGTTCTTGGTGATTTCCATCGCCGTGAGGACCGGAACACCGCTTGCCAACAGCGTGGCAAGCGTCCGAGTGAATCGAGAGACCGCCACCATCACGAGAAGCGGACCGAAAAGCGGCACTTCCAGAATGAAGAGGTCCCATTTTTTGCGTCCTTCGTCGGTCGCTTTCCAGCGTCGGAACCAGTAGATGCCGGCTGCCAGCAAGGCTCCGATCAGCCACCAATAGTTGCTGAAGATGTCGCTCGTGACGATGAGAAGCCGCGTGTACCAGGGCAGCGTCTGGTTGAAGTTCTCGAAGATCGAGGTGACCTTCGGGACGACGACCGACATCATCAGGAACAGAATCAAGATGACGACGATTGCCATGACGACTGGGTAGGCAAGGGCGCCTTTGACTTTGCTCTGGAGCTGGGCCTGGTCGTCGAGGAACTCCGCGAGTCGGCCGAGCACCTCTTCGAGTGTTCCCGAAGCCTCTCCGGCGGCAACCATGTTCGTGTACAGAGACGGGAAGAGTTTCGGGTGTGCCTTCATGGCATCCGCGAGCGTGCTTCCTTCATTGACCTGGTTGCGGGTGTCCGTGAACGCGCCTTTGAGCTCGGGGTTTTCGAGCTGCTCGATGAGCGCGCTCAGGGCTTCGACGAGCGGAACTCCGGATCGCAGCAGCACGGCGAGCTGGCGGGTCGCCACGGCGACGTCGAGCTGGGAGACGCGCTGAAAGAACCTCTTGAAGTCGATGTCACGCGCGGCCTGTCGGGCGGCCTCTGACTGCTCGAGGATCTCGGTCGCCAAGATGCCATCGCGGCGAAGGACGTTTCGAAGCGCCTTCGCGTTGTCCGCATCGCGAATCCCTTTGACCGATTTCCCTCGGGCGTCGACGCCCTTGTACGCGTACACCGCCATCGCTTACACCTCGGCGGCTTGGGTCGCGGCGAGGACCTCTTCGACGCTCGTCACGCCGGCGAGGACCTGTCGCGCCCCGTCTTCTCGCAGAAGACGCATCCCCTGCTGCTGGGCGACGCGCTGAATGGTCTTTGCATCGCTGTTGTTGAGGATCTCGCGGCGCACCGGTTCGTCGATGAGCATCAGCTCGAAGATGCCGATTCGGCCACGATAGCCAGTGTTGCTGCACGCCTCGCAGCCGCCCGGACGAAAGAACGTGATATCTTCGTCCTGGTCGACCGGCGGCGGAAGGGTCGAGGCCGAGTCGCGCCCGAGCACTGTCGTCGCGGCGACCCGCTTCAGCTCGGCGAGCTTTTCCTGTGCGGTGGCCTCATCGATGTCGAGCTCTCGCAGGTCCTGAGCACTTGGCTCGTACGGGGTCCTGCACACCTCGCAGAGACGTCGCACCAGTCGCTGCGCGAGCACCGCCATCACCGACGACGAGATCTGATAGGGCTGAACGTCCATATCCACCAGACGAGTGACCGCGCTTGGCGCGTCGTTCGTGTGGAGGGTGGAAAGCACCAAGTGACCGGTGAGCGACGCGTGAATCGCGATTTCCGCGGTCTCGTGGTCTCGAATCTCACCGACCATGATGACGTCCGGATCCTGTCGGAGGAAGCTTCGGAGCCCGGAGGCGAACGTCAGCCCGATTTTGGGCTGCACCTGCATCTGGCCGATGCCGCGGAGCTCGTACTCGACCGGGTCCTCGGCAGTGAGGATGTTCTTTTCCGGCGTATTGATCTTGTTCAGACACGCATAGAGCGTCGTGGTCTTACCGGAGCCGGTCGGGCCCGTCACGAGAATGATGCCGTTCGGTCGGCCGATCAGGTGATCGAGCTGATCGAGCTCGCGCCTCGCGAATCCCAAGTCGATCAGATTGAGGAGCACCTGCTCCTTGTCGAGGAGACGCATGACGACGCGCTCGCCCTTTGCGGTCGGCACGGTCGACACACGAACATCGACGACCTTACCCGCGATCTTCTTGGTAATGCGGCCGTCTTGGGGGAGCCGCTTTTCAGCGATGTTCAGTCCGGCTTCGATCTTCACGCGGCTCACGATGGAGGCCAAGAAGCCCCGGTTGGCCTCCTTCCGAGGAACGAGCCTTCCGTCGATGCGGTAGCGCACGATGACTTTTTCGTCGGTGGGCTCGATGTGAATGTCGGAGGCACGCTCCTTAACCGCCGTGTAGAAGAGGTTATTCACCCATCGAATGACCGGCGCCTCGTCCGTCATGTCGATCAGGTCGCGAAGCTCCTCGACCTCCTCGCCCTCTTTGGCCTCCGCGAGCGCGGTCTCGTCCTTGCGTTCGTACACGCGGTTGATCGCATCGTCGATGGTCTCTTCCGACGCGGCGATCGGCACGATCGTTTTCCCAAGAAGGATACGGAGGTCGTCGATTGGGAACGGATCCAGTGGATTCGCAATGGCCACGCGGACACCGTCGTCCGACTCGCTGAGCGGAAGCACATGGTTCTGCCGCGCAAAGTTGATGGGCACGGCGTCGACCAGTTCCTCTGGGATCACGTCGGTTGCGAGCTTCTCGACGAACTCGATGCCCACCTCGTCCGCAAGCGCGCGCACCACTTTGTCTTCCTCGACGGTGTGCGTGGCGACGAGGAAGTCTCGGAGGTCGATCGCGCGATCGGCGGCGGTTTCGAGGGCGTTCTCGAGCTTCTCCGGCTCGAGAGCGCCCCGTCGCACGAGGATTTCACCGATGTATCGCTGCTCTACGCTCATGGGGTGTCGTCTCCTCCAGTAGCCGACGCCGGCTCGCTGGGCTCGGGAGACTCCTCGGCGGAATCTCCGTCCGCGGACTGCACCGGCTCGCTGGGCTCGTCCGGCTCGATGACTTCGTCCGGCTCGTCCGGCTCGATGACCTCGGTCGGTTCCTCCGGGTCGATGATTTCATTCGGCTCCGTCGCTTCGTCCCCGGTTGGCTCGTCGGGCGCCTCCGGCTCGGTCGGCGCGTCAGTTTCGGAGAGAGTTTCGGTAGGTGTTACCGCGGGCGCGCCTTCGGCTTCAGCAGCCGCCTTTGCCGCGGCCTCCTCGGTTGCCTTCAGATCCGCGTCCTCGGCCTCCGGCTGGAAGACGACGGTGCTGCCCTCCGTGTAAGGCTCGATCACGAACGACTCTTCCTCACTCGGAGGGGGAGCGCGATAGGCGCCGATCGGATCGCGTGGAATGTGCTCCGGAGGCGGCTCGAGCTCGGCGGCCTGGGCGAGGGCGATTTCGTCTTCGACACGGCCGATCTCGTTCATGATCTCGGACACGAGTCCACGCGTCCGCGTGTAGTCGATGTGCGGCTCGAACTTGTCTTCCCCGAACACGAAGTAGCGGTCGATCATCTGCTGACGCTCCTGCATCTTCCGCTCGAAGATCTCGCGGAGGTCGCCGGGGTCGCGAATGATGTACGGCGTGAGGATCAGCAGGAGGTTGGTCTTTCGCTTGTTCTTGCTCGTCTTGCGGAACAGTGCGCCGAGGATCGGGATATCGCCCAGGACGGGAACCTTGTCCTCTTGGTTCTGGATGGCGTCTCGCATCAAGCCACCGATGACGATGGTCTGCTGGTCCCGAACCATGACCTCGGTTCGTGCCGTACGACGGTTGATCGAGACGACGCCGAGCGTTCCAGACGTCGCGCCCTGCTCGGAAATCTCTTCCTCGATCTCGAGTCGAACTTCGTTGTTCGCATTGATGTGCGGCACGACTCGGATGCGCGTACCGACGTCTTGACGCGCCACACTGCCAAGGCCTCCGGCGAGGCCGGCAAGGTTGCCGAGGTCCTGACCGCCCTGGGCGGCAATTCCGAGCGCACCGAGGCTGCCAGCGCCCGCGAAGGCTCCAGGCGCGACACCATTGGTCTGAAGCGGAATGTTCTCACCCACGCTGATCTCGGCTTCGGTGTTGTCGATGGCGATGATGTGTGGCGTCGAAAGGACGTCGGCGTCACCCGTCTGAGCAAGCGCCGTGAGCACGACGCCAAAGGCCGGTACGGAAAACCCGACCAGCTGCTGCGAATTTTCGATCGTGGGGCCGCGAACGCCGAGTGCCAAGCCGCTCAGGTCGTTCTGGGTGATGTCGATCGACGACGGTGCGTTGAACCCGAAAATCGACAGCGATCCGTCCGTCGGGAAGTTTCCGGCGCCGCCATGGAACGCAAAGCCGAGGTCCGACGAGCGCTCGATGCCGAGCTCCATGACCACCGCCTCGATGAAGACCTGCTTTCGGGGCGCGTCGAGTCGCTCGATCACTCGTTTCAGAGCCGAATAGTCGTGCAGCGACGACGTGATGATGAGCGCGTTCGACGGTTCGTAGGCGGTGACGGCGACGGTGCCCTCGAAGAGCGAGGCACTGCCCTGCGGGGCGGTCGCCGTTCGCGCCTGGTTGCCGGTGCGCCGTGCGCTCTGCGGAGTCGACCCCGCTCCAACCAAGGCGGTCAACGCAGCGGCGATGTCTGACGCCGCGCCGTGCTGGACGTAGTGAACGTGAATGCGTCCTTCACCTTCGAGCGGAACGTCGAGCTGTCGGATCATCTCGAGAATGCGGAGGTACGCACGCTCCGTCGCGATGATGATGAGAGAGTTCGTTCGCTCGTCGGCGATGATATTGCGAATCGTGGATTCCGCGGCCACTGCTCCGACGAGGACCGGCTCAGCGGTCTTCCTCTTGGCGGCGGTCTTTCGCGTCGGCGTCTTCGTCTTCGTCTGCGACGCCTCCGCTGGGAAGATCTCGAGAAGCCGCTCGGCGAGTTCGCTCGCGGTCGCGAAGTGGATCGGTTCTATCCAGGTTTGCGTGCCGCTTCGCGGCAGGTCGATCGCCGCGACGAGCCGGAGCATGCGGCGAATCTGCGCCCCCGTGTCCGTGATGATCAGCATGTTCGTGGGGCCGTACGAGGTGATGTTTCCCGAGGCGGACTTGAAGCGACCGAGCAGGTTCGTCACGTCCTCGGCCGACACGTTCTCGAGGTGGTGGATGCGAGTGATGTACCTGTCCGACGCTGGGACGGTGCTTCCGTCTTCGTAGATGGGAAGTGTCTTCTGCTCGACGTTGGTGGCCTCGACGACCTTCAGGTAGCGCCCCGCGGGCACGACGGTGAAGCCATTTACCTCCAAGACCGAGAGGAAGGCTTGGTACGCCTCCGCCACTGTCACCTTGGTCGGAGCGAACACCGTGGCCTTGATCGCGCGCAGCTTCGTCGGGAGGATGAAGCGTCGGCCCGTCATGTTGGAAATGAGACGTACGAGGTCCGGAAGCTCCGCCTCCTCGAGATTGAACGTGACGCGCGCTCTTGGCGACATCGGTTCGAACTCGACACCGGTCTCGAACTGCGGAAGTTCGTTTTCGAGCTCCTCACCCTCGGCTTTGTCCTGCCCCGGCGCTTCACGCAGCGGGACCGGCGAGGATGGAAGACGCGATGGAGGCGTCTCCGGTTTGGCCTGATCTTGCTGTGCAACTGCGCTCTGTCCCGTACCGAGCAACAGTGCACCCATCATCACGCCGATGAGCTGCTTTTTAGAAATCACGATTCTCTCCCAAAACTTACCCAAGTCGCGCCTCATTCGATGTTGTATTCGATCGTCATGTCCTTGTTCTGGCGCTTGATCGCCAACGTGAGACCGTCCGCGGTGCGAAGGCGCGTGTACGCCTCGAGCGCGCTGTCCGGGCTCGTCATGTCGAACCCGTTGATCGTTCGCAGCATGTCGCCGTTCCGAACGCCGAGGCGTCCAAGAAGGCTGTTGCGGCGAATCCCGTAAAGCCGCATTCCCACGACGCGACCATCTTCCTCGTGCGGAATGACACGCGCGGTCTTCATCAGGCTTCCCTGGTTCGCGAGCACCTTGTCGACGAGGCTTCGCTGAATGTTGAACTTCGTGTCGGTGATCTTTTCGATCCCGTCGTTCAGCTCTTCGTCGGTCAAACCCGCATTGCGTGGGTTGGTCGACTTCTTCGCGGGCGTCGCCGGAGTCTTCTTCGCAGTCTTCGGGGCGCCTGGCTCTTCCTCTTCGAACATCAGGAGCTGACACGCGCCGCCCGAGCTCGACACCACGACGCTCGACGGGTAGACCGCGACGATCTTCGAGCCGTCGACCACGCTGCCCTCGCGGTACAGCATGGTCTTGCCGTCGTCGGTCCCCGAGATCGCGGCGAAGGACCATTCGGGATCGCGAGGGCTCATGACCGAGCCCACGAGCCGAAGGCTGTTGCTGCACTTCGGGGGCGGCTGCGAAGGATCCCATTCTGCTATCGGCACGCCGTCGAGGGTCTCGCCGGACTCGGGCAGCGGCTCGAGAGTGAGGTCGCCCCGTTCCGAATCGAAGATGTTGCGCTTGAGGACGACGGCGGCATCGTGCTTTCGACTGAGCGTGGCCTGGCTCGAGACTGGCCGACGTGTGCGACGCGCTGGCTCAGCTGAATCACCTTCCAGCAGCTCGGCCGCCAGTACGCGCGTGGTTCCCTGCGCCAGGAAGAACGCGCACAGGGCAAGCGTTGCCAGGATGATCGCGAGCGAAAGTCGCCTCTGTGGTGGAGTAGGCACCAAACCTAGCTAGAGCAACGCCCGTGCCGAACTCGAATGCCAAAAAGTCCAATGATTTCAGTGGTCGAGAGCGGTCGTCGGCGCTGCGACATGGACAAGGTGGCGAGCTTGATCCCCCCGAATTGAC
This sequence comes from uncultured Myxococcales bacterium, assembly GCA_965601515.1. GTDB lineage: Bacteria > Myxococcota_A > Polyangia > Polyangiales > Houyiibacteriaceae > SG8-38. The sequence continues at coordinate 31,670 of CBFCWN010000012.1, forward strand.
AGAATGACAACCTCGACCTGAAGACGAGCCTATTTCTCGACTCAGGGACCGTCGTCGTGCTTATCCGCGCCGAGCTTGCGATAGATGGTACGCGCTGAAATTCCAAGCAGTTGCGCGGCAAGCTGCTTGTCGCCTTCCGTGTGTTCGAGCGTCCCGTGGATCACGCGACGCTCGACCTCGGAGAGGGGCGTACCGACCGGAAAAGCGAACGAGTCGACGCGAGGTTCTGCTCTCGCGACTGGGTCCGGCAGGTCGGCAAGCTTGATGACGCCGCTCTTGTTGAGAACGACTGCGCGCTCGATGACGTTTTGAAGCTCTCGCACGTTGCCCGGCCAGTCGTACGCGATGAGCTGATCGATCGCCTCTCGTTCGATCGCGAGTGGCTCTTTGCCGTTCTTCGCGCAGTACATCGCAACGAAGTGCTCGGCGAGGAGCGGGATGTCCTCGCGGCGCGCGCGTAGGGGCGGGCTCGTCAATGCGATGACGTTGAGTCGGTAGTAGAGGTCTTCTCGAAACTCGCCGCCATCCACCGCCGCGCGAAGGTCTCGGTTGGTCGCGGCGATCAGTCGGAAGTCGGCTCGCTTGGTCTTCCCGCCGACCGGTTGATACTCGCCTTCCTGAAGGACGCGAAGAAGCTTGACTTGAACTCCAGGCGACAGTTCCCCGATCTCGTCGAGGAAAAGCGTTCCACCCTCGGCTTCGGCGATTCGCCCGTCGCGACGCGTCACCGCCCCTGTAAACGCGCCTTTTTCGTGCCCAAAGAGCTCGGACTCGACGATGGTTTCGGGCAGCGCCGAGAGGTTTACGCCCACGAACTTCCCACGCCCGCTTCTTTCGTGAATGAACCTTGCGAGCAGCTCCTTGCCCGTGCCGCTCTCACCGAGAATGAGCACGTTGGCGGACGAAGGTGCCGCTTGCGTCGCAATTTCGAGCGCGCTGCGAAGGGACGCAGCGGAGCCGATGATGCTTCGGTCGCTCAGCTGAGACAGCTGCTGACGAAGGTCCTTGTTCTCGAGGATCAGCTGGTGTCGTTCGGCGGCTTTGCGAACGGTCTTGACCATCTGCATTCGCTTGAGCGGTTTCTCGACGAAGTCGTAAGCACCGGCACGCATCGCCTCGACCGCCTTTTCGACCGTGCCAAACGCGGTCATCAACACGACTTCGGCGTCCGGAACGACGGTCTTGAGCGCCTTGACCAGCTCGATGCCGTTCATCCCTGGCATCATGAGGTCGCTCACCACGACGTGGACTGCGTTTTGCCGGCACACGTCGAGCGCCTTTTGTCCGCTGGTTGCGGTGAGCACCCGGAAGCCCTCGCGCTCGAAGATCCTGCGAAGCGAATCGACGTTGGGCGGCTCGTCGTCGACGACGAGCACAGCGATGTCTTCTTTGGCGTCCATGTCAGACTGTCTGACAACCATCTTTGACACTGTGTCATCGTTTGACAAGTCGTCCAAGCTCCGTGTTTCCATGTAAGCTGCTGAAATCAATGTTTTTTCTCCGGTCGCCGCGGCTCGTCACCGCGTGTCTAGCCAGAGATTCTGCAAATCGTGGGCCAGCTCAGAACTCGAGTCCGAGCTGGGCATGCGGCGCCGGAGCATCGGGCGGTCGCCTCGGGGTGGGCGCTTCGCCCTGCAGATGCCGGAGCCCGAGGCGCGCGCACTGACGGTCGAAGAGCTGCTCGGTGGCTGCCCAGCGGGCGCCGCGTCCGACCATCCGCGAGCGAAAGCGGCTTTCGCTGACCTGCCCGTCACGCGCTTCGCGCACCGCGTTCATGACCTTGGCGCGACGCAGCGGAAACGCCTCGGCGAGACGCGCCTCGAAGATCGGGGCGACCTCGAGCGGTAAGCGAAGCATCACCTTGAACGCGCTCTTCGCGCCTGCGTCCGCCGCGCGCCGCAGAATCTCGGGGATTTGGTCGTCGTTGAGCCCTGGAATGATCGGCGCGACCGCGACGGTCGTATCGAGGCCCGCGTCCGCGAGGATGCGAAGAGTCTCGAATCGTTTGCTCGGCGGGCTCGCGAAGGGTTCGATCGCCTTCGCGTCTTCATCACGCGCAAAGGGAATGCTCAGCGACACGTGGCATCCGGCGGCGCGCGCGATTTGCTGCAGCACGTCGACATCGCGTCGGACGAGCGTTCCCTTGGTGATCACCGTGACCGGCGTCGCATGCTCCGCGCAGACCTCGAGGCAGCCTCGTGTGAGCGCGTACCGCGACTCCAGCGGCTGATAGCAATCCGTGTTGCCGGAGAACGCGATGAGCTCCCGTCTCCACGAGCGTTTCTCGAGCCGCTCGCGGAGTCGGTCGACGATGTTGACCTTCACGACGATCTTTCGATCGAAGTCCGTGCCGGCGCCAAGACCCAGGTACGGATGCGTCGGCCTCGCGTAGCAGTAAGCGCACGCGTGAAAGCAGCCGCGGTAGGGATTTACGCTCCAGCGAAAGCCGATGTCTGGGCTCTTGTTTTCGGACAGTGCGCTCTTCGCACTTTCCTCCATCACCATCAGGTCCGCCGGCGGCGCTTCCCCCTCCCACTCGAGATGCGCCGCTTCGAATCGAATGGGGGGGTTGTCTCGAGGACGAGGCACTGAATGAGTGTACAGTATTCTCCGCCGGAGGGCCAAGGAGTCGCAGTGGCACTGCGACCGGTCGCGCCAGCGTTGGTGCGCCAGTTTCAGCGTTCGTGCCTGTGTCTGCGGTGAGCGGTTCTACAGGCCGCTCGACTTCAAGCTCTGGTCCTGCTCCTTCGTCAGCGGAAGGTGCAGGCCGCATTCGCGTCTCTGGCCGAGGATGCGGCCGTCGCGCGGATCCATGTCGTCGGTCGTCGGGATGGTCGAATGGTGGTCGCCGATCGACCGGTAGCCCTGTGCGACGAGCGGATGATGGGGGAGGTCGTGCTTCTCCATGTAGGCGTTCACGTCTTCCGCGCTCCAGCGAAGAATGGGGTGAAGCTTGATCCGCCCGTCCTGGCGATCGACTCGGCGCAGGCCGGCTCTGTGCTCGGTCTGCTCCGCGCGAAGGCCCGCCATCCAGGCGACCGCGCCGAGGTCGTCGAGCGCCCGCTGCATCGGCTCGACCTTGTTGAGCTCGAGGTACCGCTTCACGCCGTCTTCACCCTGTTCCCAGAGCTTTCCGTAGACCGCTTCCTGCCGTGCGGGCGACATGCGTGCCGAATAGAAGCGAACGTCGAGGCCGAGCGTTCGAACGAGGTCTTCGGCAAACCGATAGGTCTCCGGGAACAGGTAGCCGGTGTCGACACAGACGATCGGCGTCTCCGGAGCGACGCGCCGAAGCAAGTGCAGCATCACGGCCGAGGTCGCGCCAAAGCTCGTCGAGGCCACGAGCCCGTCGCCGAAACATGCCCGTGCCCACTCGATGAGCTCTTCGGGGGTCGACGCTCCAAGTGCTCGATTCTGCTCATCGAGGTTGGAGTCGACCGATTCGACGCGGGCGGCTTCCATGGGTGCGGACTAACTTGACAAGCTTGGTGCGCTTTCGCAACGTGTCCAGGCCATCCGTCCGACTCTAGCCGGTGAACGTCGGAAAATACAGTAGATTGTGGCCAGAGAGGGGCTGCTAATTGCCGACTTGTTTAGTCGACAATCAGCGAAGCGTGACGAATTCCTCCGCGACGGTCGGATGAATCCCGACGGTCGCGTCGAAGTCGGCTTTCGTGGCGCCGGCCTTCACGGCCACGGCCATGCCCTGAATGATCTCCGCCGCGTGATGCCCGGCCATGTGACACCCGACGACGCGTTCGTTCGAGGCATCGACGACGACTTTGACGATCGTGTGCTCCTCCCGATCGCTCAGCGTCAGCTTCAGCGGAGTGAACACCGACTTATAGACGCGCACATCCTGGCATCGGTGCCAGGCTTCCTCCTCGGTCATTCCGACCGTTGCCAGCTCCGGCTGGCAGAACACTGCCGTGGGAATCCCGAGGTAGTCGACCCGGTGGTCTCCGTTGCCGAAGAAGTGATGCGCGAAATGCATGCCCTCGGCGATGGCCACCGGAGTGAGCTGAAAGTGATCGATCACGTCGCCGACCGCATGAACCGACGGCACGTTGCTTGTGAAGTTGTCGTCGACGACGATTCCGCCGCGCGGACCGAGCTCGATGCCGAGAGCGTCGAGACCTAGGTCGTCGGTGTTGGGTACCCGGCCGATCGCGAACAAAGGAAAGTCGGTGACCATTTTAGTTCCGTCGTCCAGCGTCGCTTCCACGCGCGCTCCCTTCGCCGCGAGCGATTTCACCTGCGTGTTCAACCGGACCTCGACGCCTTTGACTTCGAGTTCCGCGTGCAAGTGTTTTCGAAGGTCCGCGTCGAAGCCCCGAAGGATCTCTTCACCTCGGTGAACGACGGTCACTTCGACGCCGAGAGCGTTCAAGATGGAGCCGAACTCGAGCGCGATGTATCCCGCACCGACGATGAGTGCATGTCGGGGTAGGGCGTCCAACGCGAAAATCGCTTCCGATGTGAGCGCAAGCTCGTGGCCCTCGATGTCCGGCTGCTGAGGGCGGCTACCGGTTGCCACGAGGATGCGACCAGCGGTGTATCGAGCCCCACCGACTTCGACCGTGTGAGCATCGATCAGTCGCGCCCGGCCGCGAACGAGCTGGACTCCGGCATTGTCGAGCACCGTCCCGTAAATCCCGTTGAGCCGCGAAATCTCGCGGTCCTTGTTGTCGCGGAGAGTGAGCCAGTCGAAGCTTGGTTCGCCGCTCCAACCGTAGCCGCGCGCATCTCTGAGGTCGTACGCGAAGTGCGACCCGTACACGAAGAGCTTCTTCGGAACACAGCCTACGTTCACGCAGGTGCCGCCGAGCCGGTCGTCTTCCGCGACTGCGACTCGCGCTCCAAGCTGACTCGACACGCGCGCCGCGCGCACGCCGCCGGAACCTGCGCCAACCACGAACAGGTCGTAGTCGAAATCAGACATGCTTCCTTTTCTGCTTACCAGCCTGCAAACTCGCGTAGAGCTGCCACTGCCGAAAGCTCGGTGCAACCGCCCTGCAAGAGCGTCATCGCGCCCTCCTCGGTGACCCCCACGTAAAGCTCACGCGATTCATCCGGGATGAGGGGGACCAGTCGCTCGTCGACTTCGGCCTTCGCGAGCAACGCGTTGAGGGCTCGGACCAGAGCTCTGACGGCTACCGTATCTGGCTCCGCGTTCTCGTCGTCTTCGTCCGTTACTGCGCTGAACTGCTCGCCGGAACGCAGCACCAACGGGCCGTCATCGCCGCCGATCCTCTGGAGAGAGACTTCGCCCACTTCGGGGTTGAGGTTCGCGAGCCTCGACACGAGCTGATGTGCGGTGGCCGGGACGTGGTCGTTTCGCATGAAGAAGCGATCGCTCAGGCGTCGGCGTGCCCCGACCGACGGGTCTTCGTCCCCGCGATAGTAGCTTGCGAGAATGTCCATGCGGCGGGAGTCGACTCGCGACTGCTCGATGGCGAGCGCGATGTTTTCGAGCTGACGATCGTCGAGCTCGCATGCGAGACCCGCAGCGTGCAGAAGCCGCACGAACTCCTCGTCGCGTTTGGAGTACGGCGAATCGTGCTCCTCTGCGCGCATGTCCTCGGCCGGCGGATGGACCGACTCTTTGGCTGACGCTGTCATGACCCCCTCAATTCAGTGTTCCTCATATGAACAAAAAGGTCCACTGTTCACCAGGAGCGCTATTCAGGGTCTTCGCGGCAGAGCGTGAACCAGGCCGACATGGGCTTTCCGTCCTTGGTGGCGCGCCCGATCGTGACGTGCTCGGAGACGCCCCTCAGGATGTCCTGTGTGCCGTTGTAGACCACCCTCGACAGCCTCGCCGAGTTCGGGAGGATATCGGGCCAGTGCGGCGGGTGCTCCGGAGGCACTCGAAGATAGTCGACGAGCACCTCTTGCTCCCCGTAGGGATAGGCGACGAAGTATCCCGGACCGACGACGGTTTCGATGAAGCCGCCGGCGCGATTGTAGCCCCAGAGCTCCGGCTCGTCTGGTTCCGGGGGTCGTACGAAGACTTTGGCGAAGTGACTGAACGCGGGAAGGCTGTTCTTGCCGTGATGCACGACCTCCTCCATCGGAGGCTGGTTGGCATCGACGATGTCGCTCAAGGAGACCGCTCGATGTCCTTCCGCCGCATCGAACAGACGCGCTTGGTGCGAGCGGCCGAGGGAGCGAATCTCTCGCACACGTTCTGAGTGAGTCAGCTCGTCGAGATGCCGCTCGATCCTTTGCATGTCGGGCTCTGGAACGCCCAACAGCTCACGCAGCGTCGCCATGGGTCCGCGTATGCTCGAACTCGATTGGCTTCGCAACTACCCGAAGCGTCGATGGCCGCGAAGCCCCGCCAGTCGTGTCGTGTCTACCTTCAGAGAAAGCAGCAGCGTGAACAGCCTGCGCGACGTCTCGAGGTCGAACCCATAGTCACGCAGCGCGCGCTTGAGGACGCGACCCGCCCGGTCATGGGTGACCTTCTTCGCCATGTCGAGGGCCTCCATCTGGTTGAGGCTGTCTGCTGACGTCATTTGGCGCACGATGTCGAGATACTCGTCGATGTGCCCCGACAGCTGCTCGTGCTCGACGGTCACGCTGCCAAGCGACCCAGAATCCGCCGCGACCAGCTCGAGCTCGAAGCCGCGCTCGGCGAGCCTGATGTGAAGAGTCGCCGGCTCGTCGACCTTGCACGAGCTGTTCGCCAAGAGCTCCCGAACGTTCGTGTCCCAATCGGCGCGCTGCGCCTCCGAGCCGCGTTCGGCCAATCGTTCGTCGAGGACGACCCCCTCCAACGGCATGGGGCGACCATACCAGCTTCACGGGCGTCTGCATCTTCGGCGACTTCACTGCTATGGTCCGCCCGTGCCGACGGACCTCAGTGATCGACGTAACGAGATCGTATACCGATGGGACCTCGACAAGACGTACCTGCGGACGGAGTTCGACACGCTCCGTGACATCCTTCGGACGGCGCTCGAGCCGGCATCGAGGAAGCGTTCCTATCCCGGCGCCGGCACTCTGCTCCGGGAAATCCGGGCGACCAACCCCGCGGCCATCTTCATCCTGTCGGGCAGCCCCGAGCAGATGAGAAGCGTTCTCGAGGCAAAGCTTCGCCTCGATGGGATTCACTGGGATGGGTTCACGCTCAAGCCCAGTTTGCGAAACCTCGTTCGCGGCAAGTTTCGGTTTCTGCGGGACCAAGTGAGCTACAAGCTCACGGCCCTCCTTCGCTCGCGGACCAACGTCGCTCCCGATACGACCGAGATCCTTTTCGGTGATGACGCTGAAGGTGACGCGTTCATCTATTCCCTTTACGCGGACATCACGGCGGGGCGCGTCGACCAGGCCTTGCTCATGCAGGTCGCCGAAGCGGCCGAGGTGTATCCTGATGACATTCCCGAGCTCGTGCGGATTGCCGCCCGCGTCCCTCGAGGCGATACGGTTCGCCGAATCTTCATTCACCTCGAGCGGGTGTCGCCCACGGAGCGGTTTAGCGATTTCGGGACGCGCCTCTGTCCGTTCTACAACTACTTTCAGCCCGCGCTCGTGCTTCTCGAGGACGGTGCGCTCGATGCTCAGGCGGTCTTGCGCGTGGGCGCCGACCTCGTGGTGGCGCACACCTTTAACCCCGAGGTCCTCGTCGCGAGCTTCGACGACCTCTGCCGCCGAGGCTACCTCAGCCGTCGCGCCGTCGACCGCGTGCTCGCTGCAGAGTCGGAAATCCAAGCCACGACGTTCGGGCAGGCGTCAGAACCTCTTCGAGCGCTGGTCCATGCGATGCAGGCGGCGCGGGACGGGCTTCGGGAAGAGATCGAGATCGACATCGTCCGAGAAGACTATCTCACCCTGTTCGCACACGATCGAGCGAGCGCGAAGGCGGCGAAACGTCGCGCGCGTTGGACCCGAGACTAGCTGGCGTCGTCGACGCCGAGCTCGGCGAGCGCCTCCTGCGCGAGCTCTCCGAGCGTCGTTTTGGTTTCGTCCTCGAAGTCTTCGATCGTGACGACGCGGTTGTCATCGAGAAACGCACGAAGGTCGGTCACCGCGTCTGGCTCCTGAAGCTGGGACAACGACTCGATGGCAGCGGCCACGACGTTCGCGTCGGAGTGCGCGAGGAAGCGACGAATCAGCGGAAGCGCGCTCGGCTCCGCGATCTCTGCAAGCACCCAGGGCAGCTCGGACATCGCCGGGCCGGCGTCACCCCGGTCGAGCGCTCGTTCGATGCCTCGGGCGACCTCGGCGTATCGCTCGAACCCCACGTCTCGCAGCGCCTCACCCGCCGCCACACGAACTCGCGGTTCGTCGTCGTTGAGAATCGCGATGAGCGCGTCGGTCATCTCCGGCCCGGGGACCTGAGCGCAGAGATCGGCGAGCCGTTCGAGTCGCATCGTCGCCTCGCGCCGATCGTCCATCGACAGCGCTTCGGTCGTGGCGCTCGCAAGCACCGTCACCAGCTCGTCCGAGCGCTTCTGTTTTAGAAGAGAATTCTCGGCTTCACGCATGGCGCGGTCGGCGTCGAAGATCCGGCTGAGGTGGTCTGCTAGTGCCATCGTCGTCTCGTTTCGTCTGGTCTGATCAAGCGGGTGTTGCGCGCATCGGCCCAAGCTCGCGAAGCAGCGAGCGAATCCGATCGACGGCGTCGCCCGATTCGTCTTCGCGATAGCGCCGGGTGAGCTTCATGTCAGGTGAAAGAGACCAGCCGCCGCCAGCCGTGGAGACCAAGGGCATGAGCTTGTTCGGATCGAGGGGGGTGTCTTCGCGCAGGTGAAGCGTGACGCGCTTGGAATCCGCCTCGCATCCGAGCACCCGTAGCTCCCGCAGAGCCGGCTTGACCGACATCACCCGTACGAACGCGCGGGCTGGCGGGGGCGGCTGGCCGAAACGCTCTTCCATTTCGCTTGCGAGGTCGTCGATTGCCTGTGCATCGGAGGCGGTTGCGAAACGCCGGTAGAGGGAAAGCCGCAGTCCGATGTCGTCGATGTAGTCTTCGGGCAGGTAGTGCTCGAGCTCGACGGAGAGCTCGGTATCGACCTCGTGCTGAACCTGCTCCCCCCGAAGCTCAGCGACGGCCTCGCTCAACATCTGGACGAACATGTCGAAGCCGACGAGCGAGGCCGTTCCGCTCTGCTCCGAGCCGAGCAGGTTGCCCGCGCCGCGGAGCTCCATGTCGAGCGTGGCGACGCGAAAGCCTGCGCCGAGCCCGGAAAACCGCTCGAGCGCCTCCATCCGAATGCGAGACTCGTCCGACATCTGATTGGGCGGCGGCGTGATGAGGTAGCAGTATGCCCGTTGGTCGGAGCGTCCGACGCGCCCGCGAAGCTGATAGAGCTGCGCGAGTCCCATGGCATCGGCGCGGTCGACGAGGATCGTGTTCGCCCGCGGGATGTCCAGACCGCTCTCGACAATGGCGGTGGAACACAGGACGTCGTAGGCGCCCTCGACGAAGTCGGTCATGGTCTGGTCGAGGAGAGCGGGCTTCATCTGACCGTGCGCGACTGCGATCCTCGCGTTTGGCACGAGGTCTTGAATGCGCTGAGCTTGCTCGTAGAGCCCTTCGATCCGGTTGTAGACGAAAAACACCTGACCTCCGCGGCTGAGCTCCCGTTCGATCGCTTCTTTGATCAGGTGATCGTCCCAGCGGCACACGAAGGTACGGACCGCGCGCCGGTCGTGAGGGGCCGTCGTAATGAGCGACAGATTCCGCATCCCTCCGACGGCTAGCTGTAGCGTTCTCGGAATCGGCGTCGCACTCAGCGTCAAAACGTCGACGTTGGTTCGCAGCTTCTTGATGCGCTCCTTGTGCGTCACTCCGAATCGCTGCTCCTCGTCGACGACGAGCAGCCCGAGGTCCGCGAAATGCACGTCTTTTGAAAGCAGGCGGTGCGTTCCGATCAACACGTCGACCTTGCCGGCCTTCAGCGCGGCGAGCGTCTCGGTCTGCTTCGCTTTCGGAACGAAGCGCGACAGAACCTCTACCCGCAGAGGATATCCATCGAGCCGCGCGGAAAACGTTCGGTAGTGCTGCTGCGCGAGCACGGTGGTTGGACACAGGATCGCAACCTGGCGACCGCTCATCGCGACCCGAAACGCTGCACGCAGCGCGACTTCGGTCTTGCCGAAACCGACGTCGCCGCACACGAGTCGGTCCATCGGCTGCGTCTCGTCGAGGTCGGTCATCACGTCCTCGATCGCGCGAGCTTGGTCGCGGGTTTCCTCGAACGGGAAGGTCGCTTCGAACTCCGCATACGCGCTCCCGGCTGATTCCACGGGGTCTCGCTCCGATGCAGAGCGCTCGGCATAGAGCTTGAGCAGCTCTTCCGCCATTTGCTGGACGGCCTTCTGGACCTTCTTCTTTTTCGTTGCGAACGTCGTGCCGCCCAAGCGATCGAGCTTCGGCTGCTGCCCCTCGCTCCCTTTGAACTTCTGGATCACGCCGAGTCGCGTCACCGGAACGAAGAGTCTGTCGTTGCCCGCGTACTCGACGACCATCACCTCGACCGTCTGGGCGGAGCGCCCGTGGAGGCGGTCGAGCGCCGTCAGGCTTAGCGATTTGTGCTGGAGTCCAAGGTATCGGCCCACGCCGTGGTCGACGTGTACGACGTAGTCGCCGGGATTGAGCTCCCTCAGGTCCTCGAGGAAGCGCTGCTGCTGGCGCTTGCTCGCTCGTTTCGTCCTGCGCTGACGAACGCGGGTTCCAAAGATCTCTTCCTCGGTGACGTACGCCGTACCCTCGGTCCACAAGACGAATCCATCCTGAAGCTCCCCGAGACTCACCGACTCGAGGACGTCACCCGGCACGTCGTAGCTTCGAAGCAGGTCGGTGAGCCGGTCCGCTTGGTGCTGTGTTCGACAAACCAGGCACGTCTGGACGCCGGCATCGGTCCACTCCCGAATCCGATCGGCGAGTGGCTGCAGCCCGCGGTCGCCGTGACCCTTCTGAGCCCTCAACGACGCGATGAGCTCTTGCTGATCCGATGCACGGACGCGAAGCGGTTCGTCTGGCGGTCGATAGTGTTCTGCGATCGGTCCCTCGTCTTCGCCCACCTCGCCGCGAACCGCCAAACGATGGGCGACCAACGCAGGGTGTCGGCGCAGTCGCTCGACGAGGCTTTCCTCGCTCGCGTAGTACTCCTCGAACGTGAAGGTGGGTTTGCCTCGCCGAGCGAGGTGCTCGTCCCGAGCCTGACGCTCTTCGGTACGGATCGCTTCGGCGACGACCGTAGGATCCATGAGCACGATTCGAGCGTCATTGGGGACGTAGTCCATGAGCGAATCCAGCGCGTTGAAGTAGGCGGGCAGGAGCGCGTTGGAAATCAATGCTCCCGAGCCCCGTTCGAGCTCGGCGCCGATCTCGCGTGCCTCGAGCGTCGGCATGTTCATCTCGTCGCAAAGCTCACGCACTCGGGTCTTCGCGAGTCGGATCGCGCTTGGCGCATCGGGTACCTCGCGCGCCGGTCCCAACTGGACGCTGTGGACCTCACCCGACGTCTTCTGGTCGTCCGGATCGAACCACCGAATTCGGGATACCTCGTCGTCGTCGAGCTCGATTCGAAACGGCAACCGTAGGCCTGGCGCGTAGACGTCGACGATCGCACCTCTGGCGGAGAACGTTCCATGGTCTTCAACCAGCGGGACGCGAAGGTAGCCAAGCGAGGCGAGGCGTTGCACCAGCTCGTCCCGCTCGACCCTGGTATCGCGCGATAGGGTGACGAGGTTCTCTCGGACGTAGTCCCGCGGTGGAATGCGGCGAAGGAGGCCGGAGGCAGGGACGATCAGCACGCGCCAGTCGGCGTCGTCGGCGAGCCTTGCCAACGTGGCCATCCGCTGCATCTCCGCGCGCCGATCCGGTACGACATCGAGCAGCGGACTCGTGTCGGAGGCCGCGTAGAGAAGGACGTCCCCGCCCGGGTCACCGAGAAAGAATCGAAGGTTGGACTCCTGGCGGTAGGCCTCGTCGAGATTTGGCGCGATGACGACGAGCTTCGACTCGGGGTCCTTGCCAGCCGCCTCGGCAAGCATCCAGTCGAGCGCACCAGGTGGGGCGCCTACGACATCGACGCGCTCGCTTTGGTCGAGCGAGTCGACCACCTCGCGAACCGAAGCGTTGGCGTTTTCGAGAGCCGCCTCAAGCGACATCTTGCTGTTTGCCCACCACCTTGCGGATGCGCTGCGCCAGCCACGGTGGCGTGACCACCGTGCTTGCCATGACCATGAGCACGATCGCTGCGTAGACGCCGGCTTCGATGAGCGGCTTGCCCTCCATCCGGATGCCGGCACCCACGTTCGCGAAGATCAGGCCGACCTCGCCTCGCGGAACCATTCCAATGCCGACGGTGAGCTTGTCGACCGTTTTCCCCCGGACGCCGAGGCCGGAAACCAGCTTGCCAACGATCGCAACGACTGTAAGCACCGCCGCCAAGATCAGAGGTTCGGTGCCGATGCCCCCGAGGTCCACCATCATTCCCGTCCGGACGAAGAAGATCGGCGCCATGACCGCGACGATGGGCCCGATGAGCTCGTTGATGTCGTGTGCCGACTTGCGCCCGAAGGGTCGGACATGAACCTCGTCGAGGATCAGGCCAGCCGCGAACGCGCCCACGATTGGAGCGAGACCTGCGGCACCGGAGACTCCGGCGAGAAGCAGGCAGAGGCCGATCGCCACCGCTGCCAGGACGTCCTGCGTCCGAAGCTTGGAAGCGACGCGGAACACGCCGGGCATGACGTACGCGCCGAGCAGAAGCGCGCCGATGAGAAAGCCCCCGGCCAGACCGATGATCTTCGAGAGGTCGAGCGGGCCCGGGACTGAACCGAACTGGGCGATGCTCGCGACGACCGCGAGCACGATCAGCCCGAGAACGTCGTCAATCACGGCCGCGCCGAGGATCACTCGGGTCTCTGGCCGGGCCATGGCGTCGAGGTCCTTGAGCACGCGGGCCGTGATCCCAACGCTGGTTGCAGCAAGCGTCGCGCCGATGAAGAGGTGGAGGGAGAACGGCTCGTCGGGTAGCAGCCAGAGCCCAGCGCCGTAACCGAGCAACATGGGCGCAACGACGCCAATGATCGCGACCGCGCCGGAGGTTGGCGCAACGTCTTTCATCTCGGTGAGTGTTGACTCGAGCCCCACTTCGAAGAGCAGAAGGATGACGCCAAACTCGGCGAGAAACTCGATCGGGACCAGTTCGGCGGCTCCGTGGAACGTGTCGATGCCGACCAGGTAGAGATTGCCGAGCACGATGCCGATGCAGAGCTCACCGAGAACTGCAGGTTGATTGAGCCGGACTGCAATCTCGCCGCCAACCTTCGCGGCGAGGATCATCGCGGCGATGATCAACCAGATGTCGTAGCTCAGGCCGTGTTCGCCGCCGCTTGCCCACGCTGTGGCGGGAATCGCCGCGAAGAATGCCAGAAGCAATGAGAACCGGGCCGGTCTGCGGCGCATCGCGCCGGACCATAGAACGGGGAGGGCCGGGGGCAAGGCCACGATGGCGGCTGGCTTGCTGAGTGGGGCGAGCTAGACTAAAAATGAATCGCCATTCAGTCGAAGGAGCATCATGGATCGCACCCTGTTTTCAGAAGAGCACGAGATCTTTCGGACCAACTTTCGCCAGTTCATCGAACGACGTGTCGTTCCGAGTCAGAAGAAGTGGCGCGAACAGGGCATGGTCGATCGCGAGATCTGGTTGGAGGCCGGCGAAGCGGGTTTCCTCTGCCCGTGGATGGAGGAGGAGTACGGTGGCGCCGGGGGCGACTTTCTTCACTCCACGATCGTGATGGAGGAGCTCTCGCGCGCATACGAGTCCGGGTGGGCGGCAAGCCTCCACTCCGACATCATCGTGCCGTATATCCACGCCTTCGGCAGCGAAGAGCAGAAGAAGAAATGGCTTCCGCTGTGTGCGAGTGGCGAAACGATCACGGCTCTTGCCATGACCGAGCCGGGCACCGGGTCGGACGTTGCCGGTATTGCGACCACCGCGAAACGCGAGGGGGACGAGTACGTGCTCAACGGCTCGAAGATGTTCATCTCGAACGGCATCAGTTGCGACCTGGCCGTCGTCGCGGCGCGGACGCCGAACTCCGATGACCCGCATCGAAGCGTGTCACTCTTCCTCGTCGAGGCGGACCGTCCCGGCTTCATCAAGAGCCGCAAGCTCGAGAAGATGGGGATGGAGAGCCAGGATACGGCCGAGCTTGCCTTCGACGACTGCCGGATCCCTGCTGAGAATCTCATCGGCCAAGAAGGAGGCGGCTTCATGATGCTGATGCAGAAGCTCCAGCAGGAGCGGCTCTGCGTGGCGATCATGTCCCAGGCCAACGTCGAGCAGGTCCTCGAAGACGCGATCGCGTACACCAAAGAACGCAAGGCGTTCGGCCGTTCGATCTCCAAGTTTCAGAACACGCAGTTCACCTTGGCGCAGTGCGCGACCGAGGTGGAGGTCGGGCGGGGCTTCCTCGATAAGCTCATCGTCCAGCACACCGAGGGCAAGTACTTGGTCAAGGAATGCTCGATGGCGAAGCTTTGGCAGACCGAGATGCAGGGGCGTGTCATCGACGCTTGCCTCCAGCTGTACGGCGGGTATGGATACATGCTCGAATACCCGATCAGCCGCGCGTACATGGACGCTCGCGTACAGCGTATCTATGCGGGTACCAACGAGATCATGAAGGTGATCATCGCCAAGCAGATGGGCCTGTAGGCCCGCCCCCGAGGCGTCGCTTGACCTCTTCCGCGGCGTCCGGGTAGTGTCGCGGAATGTCTGATCCCAAGGATGGTGAGGATCCGACCCATCCCGTCGACTCGACTCCGGCGCCGGAAGACGACGGGCCGCGCGTGAGTCGCATGCGCGTGGGCGGCGAGGACATCATCGTGCTGAGCGTCCCGCTTCCACGGCTCCGCTATCCCGACGGCACCACAGAAGCTGAACACGAGATCATCGACCTCGTCTTGCAGGGGCACACAGCGAAGGAGATTGCCGCGGAGCGCGGCGCGTCACTTCGGACCGTGACGACACAGCTCGGCACGATTTTCCGAAAGGCCGGCGTGAACTCCCAGGCCGAGCTCATCGCGATGATGACCGACGGGACTGAGTAGCTACGGGCCTCCGTGTGGTGCCGCCGCCAACCGGTGCCTTGGGTCGCTTTATAAAAGAGCGACGCGGCCGGTCAGCCCGTTTCCGACCGGCCGCGTCGAGCCCAGCCGCTGTTTTTAGGCTGGGCAGGTGGCGTAGCGCACGATTTGGATCTCTGTCTGCTTAGCCCCTGTGATCATGGTTGTAGCCGTGGAGAAGCCGGAAATCTATACGTAATTGTTCTCGTCCTATACGTAATTGTTCAGCGATTTCCTCGGCACGGGACCAAGATGTGACGCCCGTGTGACGGGCGCCTCAAAGTTGAGTCATGCCTTGGCGAGGGCGGTGATGAAGGCGGCCAGTCCGGGCCAGGGCATTCCCGGCGGTAGATTGATCAGCGGCTGCTCCATGCCGAGCTCCCGGCGCCGCCCGATCTCGCGCCTGCAGTAGAGCGGATCGCCGGAGATGGTGAGCGCTTCGATCATGTCGTCGGTGACCGCCTCACCGGCCATCTTCCGCGTGGCTTTGTCCCGATAGAGTCGGTCGATCTCGTCGCACTCCTCGCCGTACCCGAAGCCGGTGAGCAGCTCCTTGTAGTAGTCGCCCATCCCGCCGACGTAGAACGAGATGATCTCCCGTGCCTTCTTCGAAGCGCCGCGCCCCGGGATGGGGATCACGGTCGTGAACGGCGCCGTCACGATCTCGCTTGGATTCCGCCCTGCCTTCGCGGCGCCTTCTGCGATCCATGCGCGCCCGTCTTCCAGGCGGTTGTATGGCCAGAAGATCGGCATCCACCCGTCGGCCATCTCGCCAATGCTGGTGATCGACTTCTGCTTGAGCGCGGCCACGTAGATCGGAATGCGGGGACGGGTGGGCTCGAAGTCGAGCACGAAGGGCCGATACTTCCTCAGCTTGGTATCCGCTTCGCTCAGCGGTCGCCGCTCGAGCATCGCTCGGACCACGCGAATCACATCGCGCATCTGAGTGAGAGGCTTCTGAAAGTCGCGTCCGTGAAGCCCTTCGACCACGTTCTTACCGCTGGTTCCAATCCCGAGGATGAAGCGCCCGCCGCTGATCTCGTCGATCGTCGCTGCCTGCATCGCGATCAGCGCGGGGGAGCGACTGAAGACGTTGACGATGCCGGTCCCGATCTTGATGCGCTTGGTCTTGAGAGCAATCTCGGTGAGCAACGAGAACACCTCGTACCCCCACACCTCCGGCAACCAAAACGAATCATACCCAAGCCGGTCAGCGAGCACGGCGGCTTTGACGTAGGTCTTGCGGTCGTAGTTCCGCCAAAACGCGAGAAGGCCCATAGGCCGAGAGGAAGACATGCAAGGGCTTAGAACGGGGAAGGGGGCGGCGCCAGCGGCGGCGGCCGGGGCAGCTGTGGGGGCAGCTGCGATCGTCAGCGTCAGCGTTCCGCGCTCAGCGCCCTCGAAATACGGCCTTCCGCTTTTCCAAAAACGCCCGCACCCCCTCCTTGAAGTCGTCGCTCTGGTAGCATTCCTCGATCGACTCTCGGATGCGTTCGAGGTCTCGTTCGGATTCGAGTTTCGCGAGCTCTTGGAGGGTCATCTTTGCGCTTCGGATCGTGAGCGGGGCGTTCGAGGCGATGCGGTGTGCGACATCGTCGACGGCTTCGTCGAGCAAGTCCTTTGCGAACACCTCGTTGACGAGTCCGATGTGTCGCGCATCGCTCGCGGGGACTCGTCGTGCCGTGAAGAGTAGGTTGGCGGTCTCGGAGAAGCCGACCACCCGGATGAGCGCTCGAATGCCGGCGGTGTGGTAGCCGAGACCAAGGCGAGCCGGCGGAACGGCGAAGACTGCGTCTTCCGCTGCGTAGCGGAGGTCTGCCGTCAGTGCGATGGCGGCGCCTCCGCCGATGCAGAAGCCATGGATGCAGGCGATCAGCGGCTTTTCGAGGCCCTGCAACGCCTGGAACGCACGGGCGGTCATGGCGTCGTACTCCCGACCCGCATTCCCGGTGCGCGTCTTCTCGAACTCGGAGATGTCGGCACCGGATACGAATGCCTCGTGTCCTGCGCCGCGCATGACGACCACACGGACTTGGTCGTCCTCCTGCAGCTGTTCGACGACATTGGGAATCGCTTCCCACATGTCCACGGTTATCGCGTTGCGTCGTTTCTCGTGATCGAAGACCACGCGTGCGACCGACTCGTCGCGCTCGATTCTGACTTCACCGCTCATCGCGGGAGCGTAGCAGCATCGCCCGCACTACAGCATGCGGTTGATGGTCGCTTTGCGGCGGACTTCCTGAAGGAAGACCCTCTCCTGGCGCTGCATCGCGGAGTCCAACATCTCCCGGTAGAGCTCCTGCTTCATCTCATCGAACGACGGGAAGTCATTGCCCACCTGACGATCGCGAACGTAAAAAATGTGGAAGCCGGTGTTGCCACGAATCGGCGTGCTGATCTCTCCGGCTTGAAGTCGGCCGATCGACTGACCCAGCTCCTGCGGAAGGTCCTCAGGTGCGATCCAGCCGAGCTCTCCGCCGCCGAGCTCGGCGGCCTTCGCTTCGAAGTTTTCCGGCGTGAGCTCGCCACGAATCTGGTCCGCTTGCTCGCGAACGCTCGCAACCTCCGTTGCGGTGGAGCCGTCTTCGACCGGGATCACGATGTGCGACAAGTCGAAACGGATCTCGTTGCCCGTTTCGCGCGCCTTCTCCTCGTAGCGCGCGCGCACCTCTTCCTCCGTGATGTTCACTCGTGCGCGAACACGCTGGTTCATCACCTTGAGTCGCATGAGCTGGCGTTTCAGGTCGGTCCGGTACTGCGCTTCGGTGAAGCCCTGCTGGTCGAGCGCTTCCCTGAACTGCTCTTCGGTCAGGTTGTTCTGGAGTCGAAGGTTTTCGATCGCGTTTTCTACGTCCGCGTCGGTCACCCGGATCCCGCTTTCGCGCGCAATCTGGCGGATCAACTTTTCGTCGATGAGGAAGTTGAGGAGCTCGTTGTAGAGTTCCTTCAGGCGCGCCATGCGCTCGGTTTCGGTGCGAGCCTCGGCGACCTGCGGGAGAAACGGGACCGCTCGCGTGCGAAGGTCGCTCAGGAATATCGCGTCGTCGTTGACGGTAGCGACCACCCGCTCGACGACGTCCGCGCCCGCGCCGACGGGCAACAGCATGGACGCGACGACCAGAAGGAGCGCCCTCGCAGCCGTCATTGCGGCAGCTCCGGAACCTCGACGACCACCTCCTCGAGAGCGTCGTAGTCGACTTCGACGGGGACCTGCTCTCGCAGCCGCTCGGTCAGGGCCGCCATCGCCGCTTCTTTCCGCTCTTTGGTGAGCTTGTGGCGAATCGCGCGCTTGGCCTGTTCGTACGTCCTCTTCAGCTCTGCGCGCTTCCCTGTGAGCATCACGATGTGGTAGCCGCCGCCATCTTCGATGAGCTCGGGATACACATCGCCGATCTTGTCGATGGAAAACGCGGCTTTGCGGATCGCCGCGCTTGGTTGCCCGTCGCCGTCTGCCGTGAAGAAGCGCAGGTCGCCGGAGTTCCCTTTGGTCTTTTCGTCCTCAGAGTGCTCACGGGCCAGGCGGCTGAAGTTTGCCCGATCTGCTTTTTTGGCCTGCGCGAGAATCGCCTTCGCCTTCTTCTGGTTCGTGATGAAGATGTGGCTTGCGCGCATTTGCTCCGGACGGTCGAACTCGTGCGGGTTCGTTTCGTACGCGGCCTGCACTTCGTCTTCCAAGACTGGGTTTTCCTCGAGAGGCTCTTCGACCTCTTGCTCGATCAGCTCCTGGACCATCACGCTGCGTCGCGCGCGCTGTACTTCGGGGTCGTCCATGTATCCGCGGCGCTTCGCCTCGTACACGAGCAGCTCATATCGAACCATGTTGTCGAGGAACTCTTTTCGACGCTCCGGGCTCTCGAACCGTGCCTGGAGGTACGGCGACTGCGACGCGAGTCGGTCGGCAAACTCCCCCACGGTAATCGTTCGGTCGCCCACCTTGACGAGGACCTCGTTCGCTTGAGCCTCGGTGAGTCCGTGCTTCGGCCACTCCTCGGTCGACGGTTCTGCCGACTTCTTCGTGCAGCTCGCAAGCACCAACAGGGCGAGTAGCGCGCTTTTCCAAGCCATCGTCAGCCGGGTAGCATATACCGCGTTGGCGGCAATAGGGCCAAAGTTCACGCAGACTTACGCTCGGATAGCACCTCGCGGACCTTGTCCGCCAGGTCGTCGAGCTCGAAGGGTTTATCGAGGAAGCCATCGGCTCCGTAGAGCGGCGAGGTCATCTCGTTTAGACGCTCTCCGATGCCGGTGAGCATGATGACGCCGGTGTCGACGAGTGACTCGTCCTCTCGAATCGCCCGGCACACCTCCCAGCCGCTCATGCCCGGCATCATGACGTCGAGCACCACGAGGTTGGGTTTTTCGCGACGTGCAAGACGAAGCGCTTCTTCTCCGTCCGACGCCTCGACGACCTCCGCTGGAAGGGCGCTGAGGTGTCGGGCGACGAGCGCGAGGATCTCCAAATCGTCGTCTGCGATCAGGATCTTGGTCTCGGTATCGCTTGTCATCCGGCCGCATCCTCGGTCCAAACGCGCACGATTGTCAATGGAGCCGTTCGTCTGGGTCGACGAGACCGACCGCCGACGCGTCGGTCCAACCCTCGGTGCCGCTAATCATTCGCAATTTGACGAAGTTGCCGTCCCAAGCGGTGACCCACGCGCGATCGCCTCCGCGCGCGAGTCCACGGGCTTGAGCTCTTGCGTCGGGAGCTTCTCGCAGCGTCGCGCGATCGCCGACGACGACTGCCCTCAAGCCGTCGCGAAACACGCCCGATTTGGTTCCGAGGCCCACCGCCGAGAACACGAGCACCGCGGCGGACAGTACGGCGGCTGCGAGCAGTCGTCCCGCCCGCCGTCTTCTCGACCACGACAACGCTAGGCAGCCGAAAAACGCGAGGTTGGCAAGGATCAGCGTGTAGGCAAGGGCATCTTCCGTGAAGACGGAGTACACAGCGTCGCTCACGGAGTTGCTTCGTTGGATCACCGCCTCGCCCTCGGCCTCGGCGCGCTCCTCCTCCAACACCTGTTCGGCCGCTCTGAGGTTGTCGGCGGTTTTCGTGTCATTGGGGTGGATCTCGAGCGCGCGCTCGTAGTTCAGAATCGCGAAGGGATACTCACCGGCTTGTGCGTACGCCGTACCGAGGTTGAAGTAGACGTTTTCGTCTCGGACGCCAGCGTCCACGAGCCGCTGGTAGTCCTGGATCGCCGCCGCAGCGTCACCACGAGAGGCGGCGACGTTGGCCGCCTCGAAAACCTCGAGCAGGGATGACGTCTTCGAAGTCTGAGCAAAGACGATGCTCCCGCAAAGTCCGATGCAGGCCAAGAGCGTGGCGATCGAGCTTGCCCGAATCATGTCGAAGCCTTCCCGCGTTCGATCCTCTCTACGATCGCCGACGTGCGTTGGAGACACCGATCCATTTCGTCCTTGTCGGCGCCGGATGCCGCAAAGCGTGCGAAGTCGGCCCCCTCGAGCTCATTCACGATGCGGTTGATCAGGTCGCCGTCGAACCCAGCGCTCTCGAGCCGCGTGCGAAGCTCGGATTGGGAAAGTCCGCCGACGGGTTCTCCGAGGTGCGTATCGAGCGCATGCGTGATCGCCGCGACGATTCGATCATAGAAGTTTCGTGGGTCCGCCGAGTCGAGCGCGTCGCTGGCAGCTCGCAGCAAGTTTCTCTGGACCGCGGTGCTCGTCGTCGCGCGCTGTTCGCGCCTTCGCGAGGCACCCACGAATGCGATCAGCGCCAAGAACGCCGCCGGCGGAATCGCGAGGGCCCACGCGAACCAGGACCGTTCGCGAACCGGGACCTCTTGTCGCGCAAGAGCGCTGTACATCCGAATGGGTCCGAAGGACGTTTCGGCTGCAGGCTCACCGAGCTCGACGGGCTCGAGCGTTGCGGGCGTCGGTTTTGCCTCGCCCACCGCCGTGAATGTGAGCGGTTCGCTTTTGGCGATCGAGTAGCTCTCCGTCGCGGGGTCGAAATAGTGGATTTCGATCGATGGAACGGTATGCACCCCTGGCGTTTCGGCGATGAGGATCCACTCCCATGTGCGAGTACCGGAGAACACACCGGCGTTCAGAGCATGTTGGTCCCGAATCGCTGGCTGTAGCGCTCGGACGCCCGCGATCGGCGGTAGGTTGATGCGAAGCGCCTGTACGTTGCCGGTTCCGCCGGCATCGATCGTCAAGGTCACCGCGTCGCCCGTGTTCACGTTCGTCCGGTCGAGGCGTGCGTCGATCCCATAGCTGCCGACGACCGCGTTGGCCGGCGTAGGTTTCGGGAGCGGCTTCACGTCGATTGTCAACGGCACACCTTCGCGCTGAACGCGTTCGGGTGCGTCGAAGAAACTCGCGCGTACCGCATCGAAGCTGACCGAAGGCGATCCCAGCGTGAGCTCCCCAGAGCGCTGCGGAAACGCCGTCGATCGGATCAGCGGGTACACCTGATAGTTGAGGCCGCGAACCTGGGCCGACTGCGCCTGCAGGTTCGTGATGGGCTGATCGTACGTCCAAAAGCCGTCCATGGCCGGCTTGGTCGGAATGATGGACTGCGGGCCGAGTCGGAGGCGGGTGTAGAGGTAGACGGTGACGTTGACCTGCTGACCCACATACGGGTTCTTCGGCTCAACCACGGTGCGCAAGAACGCCCGCGCGTCGAACTTCGCGCCGGACGGATCTTCTCCGGGATCCGCGACAGGCGGAGCGATGTTGGGATTCGCGGGCGCCGACGAGGGTGCGCCAGTCACCGTGACTGTCACGGGTTGGCTCCTGTAGGTTTTGCCGCTGACTTTGGCCACCGCTGGGGAGAACTCGAACGTTCCAGGGGCGTTCGCCTGGAGCAGGTACGTGTGGATGAGGCTCGACTCCGACTTCATCCCGGACCCGAAACCAAAGCTAAAGCTCATCGGCCGCGCGGTTTGGTGGGACAAAATATTCAGCTCGGGGTACTTGCGGAGATCGTCGAGCCGGAGGTCCTCGATGTCGCCCCCCTTCGTCGTGACTTTGACTTCGAGCCGAATCGAGTCGCCGACGCTCGCGTTCGCCGGCGCCGCAGAGAGCGTCACGCTCACTTCGGGCTCTGCGGCCGACACGGGGCGGGGCGCGCAGAGCGCGATCGCCAACCACAGCCCAGTCGCGGCCCGCATCACCAGTCCTTCTCCGGCGGACGTCTCCCCGCGCTGCGCCGCTTGGCCTGCTGCAGCGGAAGACTCTCTTCATTCTGCTCGAGCGCATCGAGAAAGCGCTCCACTTCTTCCGGCGCCACCTGCGCCTGAGGCTCCTGCTCCCGGTCTTGTCCCTGGTCCTGCTCCTGGTCCTGGTCTTGTCCCTGGTCCTGGTCTTGTCCCTGGTCTTGTCCCTGGTCCTGTTCCTGTTCCTGGTCTTGTCCCTGGTCCTGGTCCTGCTCCTGG
>CBFCWN010000013.1:0-50077 GCA_965601515.1 uncultured Myxococcales bacterium
TGCCGCCGTTGCTGCTGTCGTCATCGCTGCAGCCAAAGGCCATGAGTGCGCCGCCAAGCAGCGCGATTAAAGCTAGTTTGCTGATCTTCATCCGTTCTTCTCCTTAGACCCGGGACCTGTCCGGAGCCTTATCGCCCCAATTTCAGAGCGCGTATCTAACACGCTTACCCCCGGATCGACAAACCAAGTGACACAAGAATCGAACAGACTATCAGAGCTTTCCCGAAGCGGTAGCTCAATATGACCGATCGGTACTGTATTTGCGTCGATTTCAGCTACTTCGCCGTGACGCTGAGCTCCCGGTTGGCCTGATTTCCAGCGGCATCGAACGCACGAACGGCGATAATGTGAGGTCCCTTGCTCAGGCTGACGGACGCCTGGAATCGTTCGTCGGGCCCGTCGAACAACGTGTCCTTCGGAAAGACCTCCTGCCACGGCCCCGCGTCGATCGACATCTGCACGCGCGCGATGGGCCCGAGCGAATCGACCACGCGGCCTTCCACCTGACCCTTCTTCAGGCGGAGCTCCTCGATGCGCGGAGGATGGTTGTCGATCGTCACCAGCTCGGAAATCGACTCAGAACGAAGCGCGAGGTCCGGTGGGTTCGAAGGCTCGTCCGAAGCCTCGACACGGATCGCATAGTGCCCGTCAGGGATGCTCTCAGCGTTCCAGGTGTATTTCGTATCCGTCAGGACCACGTCTTCCGTAAACATGTCTCGCCAAACGGTCTGCCCGTCCGCACGATACGCCAGCCGATAGCGCACGATGTCGCGATCCGGGTTTTCCACCTGCCACGTCACGTTGACCAACGTGGTTGGGGGAGGGGGTTGACGCGGTGGCTCGCCCGGCTTTCGTGCGGGCCGCATGCCTCGCACGTTGAACACCCGCGGGCGTTGGTTTTGTGGCAGGTAATAGAGTTCCACCGCCCGTAGCTCGGCTTCCTTGGATTTCGGGAACTTCGCCCGAACCTGAATGAAGCGAGCGGGCGGACTCGAGACTCGACCGGGCGACTTCATGTCTTTGGACCACGCGCTCCACGTGTCGCCGGGTTCCTTCGTGTTCCCTGAGCGCGTCTGAAACACGAAACGATCGGTGCCCCGCCAGTCGAGCCGCCCCCACTTCGAAAGAAACGCAGCGTCGAGCGCCTTGCTCGTCCACACGGCATTCTTCGGCGAACCCTCGAGCACTCGATACACCGCACCGCTGTCGCCGGTTACGAATATCGGCGCGTCGGACCTCAGGTCGATCGCGAGGATCTGACGCTCGTCGACGTCGGCCCAGATCGAATAGCTCGCGTCGGCGTCCACCTCGAAGATGCGTCCCTCCTGACCTCCGGCGACGTAGATCGAACCGTTGTTGCCCCACTCGACGTCGGTGAAGTGGGTGTCCTTGCGCGCCATCAGCATCTCGGCTCGCCCGTCCCTTTCGATGCGCCAGAGCTGCCCGCTCCCCGGACGAGGGCGCGTACCTCGGCGGCGGGGCTTTGCGCCGCTTGTCTCGCCCTTGAACTGGGTCCCGGGGGCGCCCTTGAACTGATTGACGGCCACGGCAATGCGCCCATCGAGGACGTCGACGGCGGTGACTTCGTTGCCGGGCAGGTCGCGAACGACGGTCGCTTTCCCGTTCGGCTCGATGCGAAGAAGCAGTGCGGAGTCGCTGGTTCCCGCGAGGATGTCGCTCCCGTCGAGCGCCATCGTCATGATGTTCGACCCGTCCGCCTGGAAGAGCTCTTTGGTTTGGCCGACGCCATCGATCGTGAAGATCTTGCCCTCCGGACCGGTACCGGCGATGAGCTTTCCGCGCTTCTTGTCGTAGACCAACGACCAGACGTGCTTCACGCCTTTGGGCGTCGAGAAGCGCTTCGCCTTGCCTGACTTCGGGTCGATTCGATAGATGACGCCGTTCGGCAGGGTGCCCGCGTAGAGAGCACCGTCGCGGCCGAACGCGAGTGACGAGACCAAGAGCTCTCCGGTATCGGCGAGCTGCTTCACCTTCTTCCCATCGATTTGATAGACGATCCCGTTCGTGCCGGTGCCGACGAACACGGTCTTCCCCCGTCGGGCGACGCTGTACGCGAGGGGCACGTTTTCGAGGTCGAGTCGCTCGGTGGATGCGCCCAAGCGAACGGCGCCATCCGAGTGGACCGCGGTCCCGTCGAGCTCGCCGTCGAAGAACGAGTCGGCGCCGTCGAGAACGAAGCTGGTGGTGGTGACTGCCGCGACGCCAGCGGAGGTCGCGAGCACGATCGCGGCGATCGCGATTCGGAGGATCGATTTGAAGTATTTCATGGTGGGGTCATTCGCCGCGGAGTCTGTCCTTCGCGACGTTGCGCACTCGAAGTGCAAGTTGAGCCTCGCCCAACACCACCTCCGGCATCGATACTTCGGTCCGGGCCTGTGTGATGAACGGTCGGCTTTCCTCCGAGCTGCTGACGAGCTGTAGCGAGTTCAGCGCAGAGGCGGGAAGGGCGTCGACGACGTGCCCTTCGAAGCGAAGGCCGCGCGTCGGCATCTGCAGTGCCACGACCATGGACGTCGCCGGGTAGTGGCGGAGCGTCTGCTGAATGAGGTCGCCGAGGGACGCGGGACGCGGCTGCTCGATCGGGACGCGGCTCCCCGCGGCGACCGACAAACGAACCGTCTGCCCGGCTGCGGCCTCGGGAATCTGGACCTTCACGGCGCGGACGGTGTCGGGGCGATCCACGCGCCGAAGTCGGACGTACAGGGTGACTTCCTCGCCCGCGTCGACTTCGTCCGTGGCGGTGGAGGCGTCGACGATCTGGAATACGTCCCGCCCCTGCTGAAGGTCAAGCTCGAGGTCGACCGACGTGATGCGCGAGCTCTCGAACGCGTTGGCAAACGCGGCTTCCATCAACGAGAACATGCGCAGCTGCGAGAACGTGGACGCGCTTGCGGCCCCGCTCGGGGAAAAGCCCTGCTCATTGAGGGTGACGGGCCCGTAGCCCTCGATTCCGATCTTGCTTCGCGCCCGGAAGATGACGTCTTCGGCATCCGCCGCCGTCGATTTGACCGCGTTGGCGATCACCGTGAACACGATCGACGGGGTGAGCAGTCGGTGGCTGGCCACTTCGACGTTCCACTCCGTCTTCGGGGCGCCTTCGACCCCATTGATCTTCACGCGAACCGGGATGCGTGCCGGCACGATGTCAGGATCGACCACGATGGCTGGTTGCCGGTCCTGCACGAGTGCGCCGAGCGGGCGGCCCGCCTCGGCGATTTTGAAAGAGCGCATCTCGCTCACGAGCACGTGAAGGATCCGCGCGGTCGCGGTGGGAAGTCCGGTCGCACCGGCTTCGATCATCGGGTGCCCGAACGCAAGGACGCGACCGTCTTCTGTCACGTGTGTGACCGTCCCGACGCCGGTGATGGAAATGTCCCCGCTCGCAAGCTCGACCGCAATCGCGCCGCCGGCTTCGAACGCCTGCGGCCCGCTTGGCTCACCGCGCCCCGTGCTCGACTGAGTCGCGACGAGTCCGAGCGGCTCGAGCTCTTTTGCGAGCATCTGAGCGATCGAGTCCGTGAAGCCGCCGAGCATCACGGGCGTTGCCGCGCGCTCGAGGCCGAGCGGACCACCGACGCTGGTTTCGCGTTCCGCCGCGGCTCGAAGGGAGGAAAACGCGCTGACGTTCCCGCCTCGGTACGGAGGGAGGCCTGCAAGCTGGGTCGAGCCGGGCTTTTCAGGGGCCACGCTCACGTTTGGCTTCTCCGAAAGCGGTCGAGCACCCGGAAACATGTCGAGACGAACCGGGCGTTTCAGCTCCGCCAGCATGTTGGCGATAGGCGTGACGCCGACGACGGGGTCGGTGCCGTAGCTCCAGCCGTACGCGTACGCGCCCGCGAGCCGCCCGTCCAGGTAGATCGGGCTTCCGCTCATCCCCGCGACGCCGCGCGCGCGATCGAGAAGCGGGTGCGGGGTGCGAATGAGGATCAGATCCTGATTCGGCCTGAAGTTGTGGAGTACGTCGATGACCTCCACGTCGAACCGCTCCGGTTCGGTACCGCGAAGCACCGAGAGGCCGTAGCCCTTCATCCCAGGCTTGATTTCATCGACGTGGATGAAGCCAGGGCTCGACTGAGCCACCGCTGCTCCAAGCAGCGACGCGCTCACGACGAAACACAGCGCAGGGAGCAGTCGCTTCACGGCCAACGAGCCTAGCAGGCTACTCCGCGGGGGCCGGCGCAAGTTGCAGGGAATCGAGAAGAGCGCGAAGCACTTCAAAGCCGAACGGCTTCGGCAGCCTCGCCGCGACCGCGGTCGAGGACTCGTCGACCCCGACGGACGGAGTCGGATCGTCCATCAAGATGACCAGGAGGTCTGGGTTCTGCGCTCGGAGCCGTTTCGCAACCTCGACCCCCGTCATGTGGGGGAGTGTCGAGGACACGAGCGCGAGGTCCGCGCTCCACAGCTCGTTGACCGCGAGGGCGCCGTCTCCAGAGCTCGTTCCGACGACCCGATTGCCATGCACGGTGAGCATGCGAGCCAGGTTCCACTGGAGGTCGGGATCGCTCTCGACCACGAGTACGCTTCTGTGTCTTGGAGGACTCTCCGCGAGACTTCGCGCAGCGCTTTCCAGCTTCGTGATTTGATCCCCGGCGTCCATGTTCGGTGTCGGGGTACCGCGTTGTGTGAGCACAATCTCCGAACACCTGTTGTCCAGCGATTGTTCCAGGTACCCCAGCCGTCGGACATCATAGAGAGGTCGGAGGCCGGTTGCAATCGACCCCGCCGTGGCGGGGCAAAATACCCCAAAACTCTTGAAAATCAGCCTCTTAGGCGGTCGCTCTGGGCGGGCTCGACGCTCGGGCGCCCGCCGACTTCCCAGGCTCCACGCGGTTCTCGCCGTGGAACGTTTGTCCCGTGCGGGCGATTTCTTCGAGGACGGGAGCCGGCGAGAACCGGGGTCCGTGCTTCTTTTCGAGCTCCCGGAGCCGACCGAGCACCTCTTTCGCGCCAACCTGGTCGACGAAGCGGAAAGGTCCCCCCCGGAATGGCGGGAAGCCGAGACCGAACACGGCGCCGATATCGCCGTCGCGCGCGCTTCGAAGGATGCCCTCGCCAAAGCAACGACAGGCCTCGTTCACGAACTGAAGCGAACATCGCCATGCGATCTCCTCACTGGAGATGCTCTTATTGGTGGGCTCGACGCCGAGCACGCCGTAGACCGACTCGTCCACGCCTTTTTTCTTGTCGCCGTACAGGTAGAAGCCTTTGCCGTTCTTTCGGCCGAAGCGCTCGTCCGCGATCAGTCGCGACATGCCCTCCGGCTGCGCCATCCGCTCGCCGAACGCATCAATCATGATCTTGCCGACTTTCGCCCCGACGTCGATACCAACCTCGTCCGTGAGCTTCAGCGGTCCGACGGGGAAGCCCCAGTCGAGCATCGCGGTGTCGATCTTCTCGATGGGAACGCCCTCTGCAACGAGGTGAGCCGCTTCGTTCATCAGCGGTGCGAGAACGCGGCTGGTGTAGAACCCTACGCCGTCCCTCACGACGATCACGTGCTTGCCCTGGTTCTTGCCGAGCTCGACACAGGTTGCGGTCACCCAGTCGGCGGTATGGTCGGTGACGATGATCTCGAGCAGCGGCATTTTGTGCACCGGCGAGAAGTAGTGCATGCCGATGACCGTCTCTGGGTGCCGGCTCGCCGCGGCGATTTTCGTGATCGGTAGGGACGACGTGTTCGACGCGAAGATCACGTCCTCGCGCCCCGCCTCCTCGACGTCTCGCACCATTTGCTCCTTGAGCGACAGGTCCTCGAAGACCGCCTCGATGACGACGTCGCAGTCCTGAAAGCCGTCGTAGGTCGTAGTGCCCGTTGTTTGCAGCATCAGCTGGTTGGCCGCCTGCTCGCTGAGGCGCTTACGCTTCACACGCCCGTCGATGATGTCGCGGACGTATCGGAGTCCGGCCATCACGCCTTTGGCGTCACGGTCCTTCAAACGGACAGGCGTCTTCGCCACGGCGGTCGTGACGTACGCGATCCCCGCGCCCATGAGTCCGGCACCAAGCATGCCGACCTTCTTCACTTCGCGCGGCTTCACGCTCGGGTCGTCGACTCCGGAGTCTTTCTTGAGCGCCGTCGTCGCGAAGAAGATGCTCATGAGGTTCTCGGCTTCCGGCGTCGTCAGCAGTCGGCCGAAAGCACGTGCCTCCGCCTGGAGCCCGGCTTCGAAGCCGTCTTCGAGGCCGACCTTCACGACGTCGATGATCAGGTCCTGCGCGGGGTAGTTGCCGCGGGTCTGCTTGTGAAGCTGCTTCCGCGCTTGGTCGAAGAGCACCTTCCGGCCGATCGGATTCTTGGTGAGAGCAAGCTCCGCCACCGCGTCTTTGTCGGTGAGCTGGTCGATGAAGCTCTCGCGCTTCGGCTTGTGGCCGACTCGCGAGAGCGCGAGCTCCGCCGCGGTCTCGATCAGGATCGAAGGCGGCACGACGTCATCGACGAGGCCGAGCTTTTTGGCCTTCTTTGCGGGTATCTGCTTGCCGGTCAGCATCATGTCGAGCGCTGGCTGTACGCCGATCAGTCGAGGGAGGCGCTGTGTGCCGCCCGCGCCGGGCAGGAGCCCGAGCTGCGATTCGGGCAGTCCGAGCTTGGTCTTGCTGCTGTCGCTCGCGACCCGAGCATGGCACGCAAGAGCGGTTTCGAGGCCGCCTCCGAACGCCACGCCGTGAATCGCCGCAACCACCGGCTTCGGGCAGCTCTCCATGCGGTCCATCGCCTTGTGGCCCTCGAGCGACATGCGTTCGCCGTCTTCCTGCGTCTGCACCTGCTCGAGCATCTTGACGTCAGCGCCGGCAATGAAGCTGTCCTTCTTACCCGAGGCCAGCACCACGGCCTTGATCTCGGGGTCGGTCTCGATCTGCCCGAAGGCGCTCATGAAGCTGTCGACGAAGTCCTCTTTGAGGGTGTTCATCGGTTCGCCGGGCACGTCCATCCAGAGGATGGCGACGCCGTCCGGTCGCTTTTCGATCCTGAGTGCGTCGTTCGCCATTATTCTGCCTCCAGCACCATCGCCGCGCCGAGTCCGCCGGCCGCGCAGGCCGTGCAGAGCGCGAGGTTACCGCCGCGGCGCTTGAGCTCGCGGAGGGTTTGGGTGATCTGTCGCGCGCCGGTAGCGGCGAACGGGTGGCCGATCGAAATCGAACCGCCGGTCACGTTGAACTTGTCCCACTCGATGTCGCCGATCTTTTCGGAGCGGCCAAGGTTCTTCTCCGCCCATTCCTTCGACTCGAAGGCCTGCGTGTTGGAAAGAATCTGCGCGGCGAACGCCTCGTGCATGTCGACGAGGTCGAGGTCCGACAGCTTGATGCCGGCCCGGTCGAGCGCGATCGGCGTCGCGTACGAAGGCCCCATGAGCAGTTGGCCGGCGGGGTCGAGCGCCGCGAACGCATAGCTTCGGATGAAGCCGAGCACGTCGAAGCCGTGCGCCTTCGCTTTGTCCTCGCGCATCAGGAGCACCGCGCTAGCGCCGTCGGTGAGGGGTGAGCTGTTCGCAGCGGTGACCGTGCCGTGCTTCCGGTCGAAGACGGGCTTCAGCTTCGCGTACTTCTCGAGCTCGCCGTCTCCGCGAACGAGATTGTCCTGGCGAATGCTCTCGTCGAACCGATTCGGAACGAAGACCTCCATCACCTCGGCGTCGAACTTGCCCTCGTCCCACGCCTTCGCGGCCAGCGTGTGGCTTCGGTGCGCGAACTCGTCCTGCGACTCGCGACTGATGTGGTTTTCTTTCGCCATCTTCTCGGCGCTCTCGCCCATGGTGAGACCGGTCGAGTATTCCTTGATCGCCGGCGGAACCGGAGCGAGGTCGCGCGGTCGAAGGCCCGCGAACGCCTGGAGTCGCTCACCCATGCTGCGCGCTTTCGTCGCTTCCATCAGTGCTTCGGCGAGCCGCTTCGACACGGTGATCGGCACGTTGCTCGCGCTGTCCGCGCCGCCTGCCACGCCCGTGTCGATGGCGCCTGCCATGATCGATTCGGCCACGTTGACCGTCGACTGGTAGCTCGTCGCACACGCGCGCGAGACGCTATACGCCTCGATGCTCTTCGGCATGCCAGTCGCCAGCACGATTTCGCGCGCGATGTTCGGGGCTTCGACCGACGGGATCACCTGCCCGTAGACGA
The DNA here is from genome assembly GCA_965601515.1 of uncultured Myxococcales bacterium. GTDB lineage: Bacteria > Myxococcota_A > Polyangia > Polyangiales > Houyiibacteriaceae > SG8-38. The sequence goes on from CBFCWN010000013.1 coordinate 8,140, forward strand.
CCTGCTGAACCTCCTGGGGGTCGAGGTCGACGCGCTGCAGCATCTCCGAGACGACGATGTTCGCCAGGTCGAGGGCGCTCACCTCACGATAGGCGGACCATTGTTTGGCAAAAGGGGTCCGTAGGCCGGCTACGACCGCCACGCGGTTTCCATTCGATTCCATCGATCGCTCCTAAAATGAATCGCGGTTCAGTGAAGCGCAGAGCCTGAAACCGCGCACAGTGGATGTCAAGGCAGGCCCGACTGCGCGAACAGCCGTTGACCGTCGTGTCCCCACCTTTAGACTCTGGCGGTGCGTCGGTTGCCACTGCTCGAAAGTCGCCAGGCTGTCTACGAAGACTCGCCGGCCCGCCCCGCGGATTTCAACGCCATTCCACTGCTTCGCGACGCGCGAGGCCGTCGTTACACCTATCTGCGGCTGAGCGTCACCGACCGCTGCGATCTTGCATGCGTCTACTGCATGCCCCCGAGCGGGGAAGACGAGCACGCGGTCCGGCGTGACCTTTTGAGCTTCGAGGAGGCGGTTCGACTGATCTCCGTGTTCGCGATGGCTGGCATTCGTCGGGTTCGTTTCACCGGCGGCGAGCCCTTGGTTCGCAAAGACATCGTTCGGCTCGTCGAGCTGGTGCATCGTCGGACCGAGGTCGAGCAGCTCGTCATGACGACCAACGCGACACGTCTCTCGGAGCTTGCCCGGCCGCTCAGGGATGCCGGGCTCCACGGCGTGAACGTTTCGATCGACACGCTTCACACCGACCGCTTCACCGAGCTCACGCGCGGTGGCGACCTTGGGAGGGTGCGCGCCGGCATCCACGCTGCGCTCGACGTCGGACTCGAGGTGAAGCTCAACACGGTTCCGCTGCTCGGGCGCAACGACGACGAGCTTGCCGACCTGGTCGATTTCGCCTGGTCGCTCGGCGCGACTCCCCGGTTCATCGAGCTCATGCCGCTCGGCGAGGGTGCGAAGCTCCCTGCAGAAATGCGAATGACGATGAGCGATGTGGTCGACTCGCTCGGGAGCAAGCTTCGGCATACCGACGCCGAAGGCGTCGAGGGTCATGGACCCGCGCGATATCTCGAGGCGAGCGACGGCTCTGGGCGCCGGGTCGGCTTCATCACGCCGATCAGCAACGAGTTCTGCGACACCTGCAATCGCGTGAGGGTGACGGCGAAGGGCGATGTTCGAGCCTGCCTGGCGTCGCGTCGCGCGATCAGCCTCCGGGACATCATGCGCGCCGGAGGAACCGACCTCGACCTCGCATGGGCGATGGTGTGGTCGCTTTCCGGTAAGGATCGTGGTCATCATTTCCTCGAACCCGACGAGCACGAGCACGAAAGCGTCGGGATGAGTCTGATCGGCGGATAGGCTAAGGGAGACGCGTGTTGAAGAGGGTGACCATGGCCTGCCTCCTGCTGGCAGGCTGTTCGAGCGAACCTTCGGCGCTCCGTGAATGGACGCCTGCCGACCACGCGCATCCACCGGATACGCAGATCGATCCGAACCGAGTGCCGCAAAAAGAGGTGCCCGACCTCAGCGTTGGCGAGCTCCTTTGGACGCAAAACTGTGCTCGCTGCCACGGGGCCAACGCGCAGGGCAACGCCAAGGTGGCGATCAACTTCACGACCGCGGAATGGCAGAGCAGCCGCGACAACGCGACGATCGCCCGCACGATCGCCCTCGGAAAGGCACCGAACATGCCTTCATTCGCGAGCCTGCTTACGCCGGAACAGATCGACGAGCTGGTCCAACAGGTACGGCGCTTCGGCGAGAAATAGCTAGAAGCTCGCGCCCAAGTACTGCGCGATTAGATCGGCGACCGAGTACACCCTGAGGAAGTCGCCGTCGGCGAGCACTTGGACGTGAGGGCGGGTGTTGGTGCAGGCGATGCCTTCGAAGACACCCGAGTCTCGGAGCTTTTCGAGAGCGCCGTTCGCAAAGACGCCGTGGGTGCAGACCGCGTAGACGTCGCTTGCGCCGGCGTCTTTGTAGCTTCGAGCCGCCGAGATGAGAGAGCCGCCGGTTCGAATCATGTCGTCGTAGATGACGACGGCGCGTTCCTCTACGTCGGCCGCGAGAGCGGTGACTTCGGTTTGTGTGTCCGAGAGCCTTCGTTTGAAGACGAAGGCAGCGTCGACCAGCAGATCGTTTGCGAGGCTTTCGACCCACTTGGCCCGTCCGGCATCGGTAGCGCCAAGGACGAAGTCTTCGCCGCCGAAATCTCGAATCGCCTGCAGGACGACAGAGCGCGCATGGAGCTGCACCGGACGAACGTTGCCTTCGAAATAGTGGGGGATGCCCTCGGAGTGGAGGTCGAGCAGAACCGCGCGGTTTCCTGAGCCGGCGGTTGGAATCGACGAGAGGAGTCGTGCGCGGTTCTTGGCGGCGACGATTTCACCCGCCTTCGAAGCGCGCTCCATCGTTTGGTAGCCGAACCACGGCAAGACCAGTGTGAGGGTGTGCGCTCCGAGGTGCACGAGCCCGCTTGCCAAGTCGTAGATCTCCAGGGTGTCGATGTCGTCGACGGTCCCCCCAACGAGCACGACGTCGCGTCGCGCGCAGTCGGTTTCGATACGGCGGTACCGCTCGTCATCGGGGAACACCTTCCGCTCGATGATGCCGAGGTCGAAGTCGCCTGCGCCCGCGATCTCTTCGCCGAGCTCCTCGTAGCGCTCGGTGGAGAACAGAAGCATCGGGGTCTTCGTCACTCGTTCATCTCAGCACAGGACGCTCGACCGAGCTAGGATTCAGCCAAAACCTCGAGCAGAACGTCCGGAAGGTCCGTCATGATCGCGTTAACGCCGGCTCGCGCGAGACGCGCCATGTCTTCTGGGTCGTTGATGGTCCAGACGTGAACCTGAATCCCGTGGTGGCGCGCGGCCTCGATGAATGGCGGGGTGATGACGTTCAGGCCTTTGTAGTGCGGCGGGATCTGAAGCGCATCGAAAGGGAACACCGCGTCGCGCCAGGTTCTCGTCAACACGTGTGCCCAAAACCTGAGGGCCCCGTTTCGCCCTGGAGACGTAGGAACACGGCCTCGGCTCAGCACTCTGAACGCCTCGGTGACCTCGTCGTGCGCCGAGGCGACGAGAACGCGATCGTGGATTCCGTAGCGCTCGATCAGCTCCCACACGCGGCGGGCGAGGGCTGGATCCGGCGGTTTGACCTCGAGGTTGTATCGAAGCGACTCGTCGAGCTCGAGCGCTTCCTCGAGGGTCGGGATTTGGATGCCTGCCCCACGGAACGGAAAGCTCCCTTCGTCGGTAAACCGATACCCAGCGTCGAGCGATTTCAACTCCGCCAGGGTGTGGTCCTTGATTTGACCGTGTCCGTCAGTGGTCCGTTCGAGGGTCGCGTCGTGGCAGCAGACGAAGTGGCCGTCGGATGTGAGGTGAATGTCGGTTTCGATGTGCTGGATACCGAGGTCGGCTGCACCTCGAAAGGCGACCAACGTGTTTTCGGGCCATCGGAAGGCGCCGCCGCGATGCGCGAAGGCGTAGGGTATGTGCGTGCCGAAGTAGGGACGGGGCATCGCCTCGCAGCATAGCGGCTTTCGGCTGTCCGCCACGCGACACTTGTCGCCGTGCGGTTTTCTCGTCATCGTGCGGCGCTCGCATGACGACAGACCTCGAAGGGAAAGTGGCGATCATCACGGGGGCGGCCGGCGGGATGGGCAGAGCGCTCGGCTCCGAGATGGCGTCGCGTGGGTGCACCGTCGTCCTCGCCGACGTAAACGGCGAGCTGCTCGAAGCGACCGCCGCACAGCTGCGAGGCGCGGGCGCGGAGGTCGTGTCGAGGGCTGTCGACGTTCGCGATGCCGACGCGGTATCGAGTCTCGTGCAGGAGGCGTGGCAAGACCTCGGGCGCATCGACTACGTGTTCAACAACGCTGGCATCAACATCTGCGCGGAGATTTCAGACACCTCGCTCGACGACTGGGACCAGCTCATCGACGTGAACCTGAAAGGCGTCGTGCACGGGGTGCACGCGGCCTATCCGATCATGAAGGCGCAGGGCTTCGGACACATCATCAATACCGCGTCTGCCGCCGGGCTGATCCCTGCGGCCGCAGAAGGCGCGTACGCGGCGACGAAACACGCGGTGGTCGGGCTTTCGTCGGCGCTCAGGGTGGAAGCCGAGGCATCGGGAGTGGGCGTGAGCGTGGTGTGCCCCGGTCTGGTCGATACGCCGATCCTCACCTCGACGAAGTACGTGGGGTTCGAGCGAGACGCGCTCGTGAAGGTGTCGCCGCAAAAGCCGATCGATCCGTCGAGAGCCGCGAGGATGATCCTGCGAGGCGTGGCGAGGAACGACTTCTACATCGTGCTGACCGCGACCGTGCACGCCCTGTGGCGGGTGAACCGTTTCTTTCCACAAACCTCGCTCAAGCTTCATCGGTATGCGATCAGGCAGTTCCGAAAAGTACGCACCGACTGAGCGTTCAGATGAACTCCGCGCCGATGCCGATGACCTTGAGCGCGCGTTCGTGGATACGAAACTCCGCCGGGCCGATGCCGGGCGCCTCTCCGTCGATGTCCATCCACGCGGTGTTCGCCAGCATGTCGACGGTCACGTGGCGTCCGCGAAAGGTGTCGACGACCGCGGAGCGGACGTGCGTCCCTCTGTAGAGGCCGGCCATCACCGGGAGGCCGCGGAGCGTCGACGTGGCGCGTATCAAGATGATGTCGAAGAGGCCATCGGCGAGGCGACCTTCGGGCGCGAACATCATGCCGCCGCCTGCCCATCGACCGTTACATACGCAGATGTTGCTGATGTCGTGCTCGCCTTTGTCTTCGCAGTCGACTTCGAGCCGGATCCGGGCGGGCTTGTACTTCATGTTCGCGGCGAGGACGGCTTTGAAGTACTTGGCTTTCCCGCTGCTCCGCGACTTGGAGGCGGCGACGTGGCGGTCGACCAGGCCTCCCATGCCCATCGAGGTGATGTTGAGGAAGAAACGACCCTCGCGATGTCCGTCGTCATGCAGGTACTCGACCCAGCCGATGTCGATGGGCACTGACGGTTTCTCGCGAATGACCGAGCAGGCGCTTTCGAGCTCTTCCGCACCGGGGATCATTCTTCGGAAGTCGCCTCCGGTTCCGGCGTGAAGGATGCCGAGGGAGACTTCCTTGTTGAGCTCGGACTGCATGATGCCGTCGACGACCTCGCTGTGCGTGCCGTCGCCGCCGAATGAGATGACCGTCCGGACACCGCGCGCAACGGCCTCGCGACCGATGCGCAGGCCATCGCCGCGTGACTCGGTGAGCTGCAGATCGACGGGGCCCAGCGCGTCGCGGATTCGTGCGCTGAGTTCCGGCCAGTTCTCGCCGACGAATCCGTGCCTCGCCATCGGGTTGGCGATCACGATCGTTTTCGTCGGGTCGAACATCGGATCGCCCTCGTACCGCATTTCCCTGGTTTCGGGTAGACTCGCAGCATGTTCAGATGGGGCCTTGGTCTTGCGTTTTTGGGGCTGATCGCGGCGTGCGGGGAAAGCACTTCCGCCGATTCGTGTGTCGGGATGGAAACCATCACGTGTTCTCCCCCCGAAGGCGCGCTTCCAACGGGAACGAGCGTCGTCGTCGGCGCGGAGTGGCTGCTCGAACGCATCGACGATGCAGAGTTGCAGCTCGTGGACGCGCGCGGCGCTGCGTTTAGTCGCTCACGCATTCCGGGTGCAATCTCCATCACGCCGAGCGATGTGGCGGGAACAATCGATGGGGTTCCGGGCCAGTTGATACCGGCCGAGGAAGCCGAGCCGATCCTTGGGGCGCTAGGCCTTCTGAACGGCGCGACCGTGGTCGTCTACGGGGACTCGCCCGAGTACGACCCCGCGCGCATCGTGTGGGCCCTTCGTTATTACGGGCAAGGCGACGTTCGCTACCTCGATGGTGGTTTCGACGCGTGGGTTGCTGCGGGGGGCTCTGTGGACGAGGAGCCCCCTGCGATCGAGCCGAGCCAGTACGTCGTCGGCGAGGTGCGGGAGTCGCTTCGAGTCACCGGGGACTTCGTGCTCGAGCAGATTGGCGACGAGCCGTACGACATGCCTGCCATCCAGCTGGTCGACGCGCGGTCCGACGGTGAATACGACGGCGGTCACATCCCGACGGCCCGCAGCGTCAACTGGACGCGCAACCTCGACGACGGCTTCCTGCTCGCAACCGACGAGCTCGACGCGCTCTACGAAGGCATGGACCCCGCCGCGCCGGCGGTCACCTACTGCGCCTCCGGCCAACGAGGCTCGTTCGCCTGGCTGACGCTCGTCGCCCTCGGCTTCGACGACGTCGCCCTCTACGACGGCAGCTGGAACGAATGGTCCAGGCTCCCCTACCCAGTCGAATAGGGGACACGCGGCCCCCCCAAAACCAAAACCATTCCAACGACTTGCAGATCAACCCGCGCGATTCGAAAAAACGGCGGGTTTTCGCGCGGCCGCGCCGCCTGCGGTTCTCGCCGCGCTTGCGGAAATCGCAGTGACGAGGCAACCCGGTGGGGCTTCGGGCGGTCTGTAGGTCGAAAGGAGCTTCCTGCGACGTCCTGCCTCGCGACAACTGACCAATCGGCTGGTATCGAAAAGGAGTGCTGCTCTTTCCTCGCTTCTCTCACCTCGACTCACGGCTTGCGATTCGCGTGGGCAACCACGGTTGGAGCTACGCCGAGTTGGCGGATGCCGCCGGCGAGCACGCGGAGCGTATGGAGAGGGAAGGCATCCGGGAGGGCGACCGCGTGGCGGTGTGGGCCGTGCCCAGCCTCTCGACCGTTGCCGCGATGATCGGGAATCTGTGGGCAGGCATCACCACGGTTCCCATGAACCCGAAGCTGGGCGTCGCAGAGGTGAATCATATCCTCAGCGACTCGCAGCCAAGGCTCATCTTCTGCGCAGCTGGTGTCGAGGTGCCGCACCGTACGGAAGGTACGAAGCTCGTACAGGTCGAGTACGTTCCCGCCGAGGGGGTACTTTCCAACATTCCGACTGACGAGGTGCCCGGACTCATTCTCTACACGTCTGGGACCACAGGGCTGCCGAAGGGAGCAGTGATCACGCGAGCGAACATTGCGGCGAATCTCGATTCGCTGGCGGAAGCGTGGGAGTGGACACAGCTCGATACCGTGGTGCACGCGTTGCCTCTGATTCATGCGCACGGCTTGGTGCTTGGGTTGTTCGGAAGCTTGCGGGCGGGTGGGGCGCTTCATTTCGTGCCGAAGTTCAGTCCGGAGGCGATCGCCGCGGCTTTGGTCGACCGCGAGCACGAGCGGACGATGCTCTTTGCAGTGCCGACGATGTATCATCGACTAGCCGAGGCCGCAGAGGAGAGCGACTTCGTTCGCAACGCGTTGAAGCGGCCCCGCCTGTTGGTATCGGGGTCGGCGGGGCTTCCCATGAGGGAGCACGAACACATTCGAGCACTCACCGGAAGAGGTGTGCACGAGCGGTATGGCTTGACCGAGACGTTGATCAACTGCGGCGTGCCCGCCTCGAGTGAGCCGATGCCAGGGTATGTCGGGCCTCCGTTGCCCGGGGTGGAGCTGAAGCTGGTCGATGAGCAGCGGAACACTCTGGATGCGCACGATGACGAGACCATTGGAGAGGTGGCAGTGCGCAGCGCGTCGGTCTTCGAGGGGTACTTGAATCGCGAGGATGCCACGGCCGAGGTGTTGGACTCGGACGGTTGGTTTTACACCGGCGACCTCGCAACCCGTACGGAGGAGGGCGCGATTCGGATTCTCGGCCGTCGCAGCACCGACTTGATCAAGACCGGCGGGTATCGAGTGGGCGCGGGGGAAATCGAGGCGTGTTTGCTCGAGCATCCTTCTGTGCGGGAAGCGGCGATTGTCGGGTTGCCGGACGACGATCTCGGGCAGCGGATTGCCGCGTTCGTAGTGTTGCGCGACGGGGAAGCGGCGGATTCTGAGGCGCTGGCGAGCCATGTGGCGGGGCAGCTGAGCCCTCACAAGCGACCTCGCGTCGTACGATTTCTGGAAGAGCTGCCGCGGAATGCGATGGGGAAGGTTCAGAAGAAGAAGCTTGCCGTCGAGGCAGGCGCTTAGTTCGAGCTTCGGCTTCGGTTAGCGGGTCAACCGGCGAGCGGGAGAGAGTCGCGGGTGACGCCGCAGGCGGCGGCGACGTCGTCTCGGTACGCCCGCCACGCGTCGACGGCCTCGGTCATCGCGGCGATGACAGGCTCGTGGTCGTTTGATGGGACGTGGTCGAGCATTACGCGCCAGGCGGCTTTGCGGTGCTCGCCTTCGACGGAGCGATGCGCCTTGGTGAGGGCGAGGCACTCGAGAGGGAGGCCGTAGTGTTTGACGAGCGGATGAGCTTCGAGCGCAGGCGTTGGGCGCGGAGGAGCGGAGTCGTCTAGCTCGTGTCGTTCGTAAGGGGTGCCTTCGATGAAGAGCGTCGCGATCGCTGCGGCCACAGACCAGCCGCGGTTCTTGGTCGCGTCGTCCAAGAAGTCACGGTACTCGCGGGCGTTCGGGAGAAGCTCGACCTTTTCGAAGCGGGAGAGGTCCATCCCGAGGCCCTCGGGGTACATGAGAAAGAGGTCAGGGTGCGGTTTGCCAGCGGCGAGGCCTCCGGTTTCTTCCTCGTAGAGGTTTTCTGCGAGCTCACGGCGAACGCTTGCGACCGGGCATTGGACGTACGCGCGGCCTACCAGGATCGGGAAGTCGCGGACGTAGACCTCCCATTCGTGCTCGAGATGGATGTGGAGCTTTGCCTTTGGGACTAGGCCGCTCGTGAATGCGGGCCAGGCCCAGTGAGTCTTGCGCTCCATCTGCTGGAGCAAGGCTTCTTGAAAATCGGAAACGTCCACCCCTTCAAGGTAGGGGTTGGCTGTGCCGCTGTCGAAAACCGAGGGAAACAGTCGAGTTTCAGGCGCCGCCCTTGAGGTAGGTGTAGCCCCGCAGGCTCTCTTCGTAGTGGCGCATGAAGGTACGGAGCTGGGGAAGGGTCATGCGGCCTTGATTGAGCGCACGCTCCGCCTGTTTGCGCACTCGCTCCACCATCTCCTCGGGGTCGTACTGCAAATACCTCAGCACCTCGTCGATCGCGTCGCCCTTGATGACGTTCGCCACGCTGTAGCCGTAGTCCTCGAGTCGGACATGCACGGCGTTGGTGTCGCCAAAGAGGTTGTGTAGGTCGCCGAGAATCTCCTGGTAGGCGCCGCCGAGGAACATGCCGAGCAGGTAGGGCTCGTTCGGTCGCACCGGGTGAAGGTCGAGCGCCTTCTGCACCTCTTCCACGTCGATGAAGTTCTCGACCATCCCGTCCGAATCACAGGTGAGGTCGGCGAGCCGTGCACGCACCGTGGGCTCTTCATCGAGTCGGTGAATGGGCATGAAGGGAAACAGATGGTCCATCGCCCAGATGTCAGGTGCCGACTGGAAGAGCGAGAAGTTGCAGTAGTAGATCGCGCCGAGCAGGTCGTTGACGGCGTTCAGCTCTTCAGGAACGAACTTGAGACGCTGCATGCTCGCACTGATTCTCGCGCAGCAGGCCGAGAACAGCTGCTCGGCTCGTGCGAGCTCTCGCATGCCGAGGTAGCCGAACTTGAAAAGCGAGCGGGCCTCTTCGAGCGCCTGCTGCGCATCGTGCCAGGCCTCCTGCACGTTCTTCGGCTGAATTCCCTTCCACGTCTCGTGAAGCTCATCGAGGATGCGGTGGTCGGATTCCGAGGGCGGGTCAGGCGCCTCGAGGGCCGTTCGGTCGACGCCCAGCGCGTCGAACACCAACACCGACTGGTAGGCTGCAATCGAGCGGCCGCTCTCACTCACGATCGTGGGAGGACGCACCGCTGCCTTTTCGCAGGCTTCTTGAATCCCGGAAACGACGTCGTACGCATACTCCTGCGTGTCGTAGTTCATCGAGCCGCGAAAGTCGGTCTTCGACCCGTCGTAGTCGACCGCGAGGCCTCCGCCCACGTCGATAAAACGCATCTTTGCACCCATCTTCACGAGCTCGACATAGATCTGCCCCGCCTCGCGCATCGCGTTCTTCACGGGGATGATGCTCGAGACCTGACTCCCGATGTGGAAATGTAGAAGCTGTAGGCAGTCGAGCATGTCGCGCGCCTGAAGCTCGTCCACCACGTGACAGATCTCGGTCATCGAGAGCCCGAACTTCGCGCGGTCGCCAGCCGAGTCTGCCCAGCGGCCCATGCCCTTGCTGCTGAGCTTGGCGCGCACGCCGAGACACGGTCGAATGCCAAGCTTCTCCGCTGCACGGAACGCAAGCTCGAGCTCCTCGACACGTTCGAGCACGATGACGACGGTGTTGTCGAAGCGCTGCGCCACGAGCGCGGTTTCGAGATAAGCGAGGTCTTTGTAGCCATTGCAGATGATGAAGCCGTCCTCGTCTTCCATTGCCGCGAGCGCGATGAGCAGCTCTGGCTTGGATCCGGCCTCGAGCCCGAATCGCCATGGCCGCCCCGACTCGATGATTTCTTCGACCAGGTGCCGCTGCTGGTTCACCTTGATCGGGAACACGCCGCGGTACTTCCCGTTGTATTCGTACTCGCGAATGGCGTTCTCGAAGCACTCGTTCAGCAGACGAATCCGGTCCTGGAGAATGTTTGGGAACCGAATCAGGAGCGGCAGGTCGAGCCCACGCTCCCCGAGCTGCTTTGCAAGCGCATAAAGGTCGATGCCGCGATCCAACGTAGGGTCGGGACGCACCTCGACGTTGCCGCTCGAGTTGATTTTGAAATACGGCTCGCCCCAGCCCTTGATCTGGTAGAGCTTCTGGCTCTTTTTGACGCTCCAGTTGGAGGGTTCGCCGTTGCCATCCATCGGACGCGTCACCTAGCACATTCGAGCCGCGGGCGGTCGCGGGCGTCGTTGCCGGCGGTGTCCCCTCGTGGTAGCCGAAGCTCAGTAGGGGGATCATCCATGAAGAGCCGCTTGGCGCTTGTATTCATCATTAGTTTCTCGGGGTTCACGTGCACGACCCAGGAGCCGTCCACCTCGGCGCATGCGAAGACCGACGGCGCCGCGGCGGCCCCGGACGCGAAGCCCGAGCCGACGTCCGCAGCCGACGTCGAATCCGAGTCCGCAGAGCCGATCGCAGCTACGGACTCGGAGCCGTCACCGACTCCCGCGAACGCTCATGTTCCTAGCGACACCGCGGTCTATCAGGACCTCTCCGCATTGCTTCATCTAGCGGACGTCTACGACCCGTCCGGGCTCTTCATCGACTTCGGCACCACGAGCCGTCTCAAGTACACCAACGGGAACTGGAACAGCGGCTGGCTCGGTGAGAGTCGTGAAGGCGGTGCAACGGTCTCGACATTCGGTAAAACCGCGCGTCTCTACCTTCCCGTCGAATCCAAGCGTCCGATGCAGCTTCGCTTCCGCGCGAAGCCCTACGCGACCGGCGCGATCGTCGCTTACGTCAACGGCAAGACCGTTGGGGAAGCGCGCGTGAACGCCAAAGACGGATTCAACGAAATCGTCATCCCGGTCCGTGAGGACGCGCTCGTCGTCGGCGAGAACTCAATCATGCTTCGGGCGACCCGTACCGCCCCCGTGAAAGGCAAGTCGCGCTCCCTGGCAGTCGACTGGCTGATGTTTGAGCCAAGCGACGGTGACCGCCCGGCGCCGAGCGGCGTGGCGAAGTCCGCCGTTGACTCCCGCGATGCGATCGTCCTGGTTCCGGGCGCCACGATCGATTGGTTCGTCGAGGTTCCCGCAGACGGGACGCTGACCTTCGGTTGCGTGGCCTCCGGTTCAGACGACAGCAAGGTATCGCTCGAGGTGAAGAGCGACCGCTCTCGCATTGCCCAAGGCTTCGACGCTACCAAAGCCTGGCGCGACCAGCAGGTGGCGCTCGCGCGGCTCGGCGGCCAGCTCGCCCGCATCCGCTTTCACAACGATGGTGACACCGACGTGGCGCTCGGTGAGGTGCGCGTCCTTCGACCCGCCTCAGCGGGCGTCGCTATCGAGCAGCCCGCACGCAACGTCGTCGTTCTCCTCATCGATACGCTCCGCGCGAGCAAGCTGCAGGCGTACTACCCGAAGAGCCGGGTCAAGACTCCGGCAATCGATGCCTTCGTCGAACAGGGCGTGCTGTTCGAGCGTGCCCAGTCCCCGGAGAACTGGACCAAGCCCTCGGTGGCGAGCGTCCTGACGTCCCTGCATCCGGCCACCCACCGCACCAAGGAGGACGCTTCCAAGCTCCCGCGTTCGGCACTGACGTTGAGCGAGGTGTACAAGAAGGCTGGCTTCAAGACCGCAAGCTTCATCGCGAACGGCTACGTGTCGAACGCCTTCGGCTTCGATCAGGGCTGGGACCACTACACCAACTACATTCGAGAACGGCGGAACACCAACGCCTCCAACGTCTTCGGCGAAGCAGGAAGCTGGATCGAGAAGAACAAGCAGAACCGTTTCTTCGTCTACATCCAGACGATCGACCCGCATGTCCCCTACGACCCACCGGACAACTTCCTCGAGATGTACGACGCGAAACCGTACAAAGGCCAAGTACAGAACCGCCGAACGCACTTGATGCTCGACGAGGCCAAGAAGAATCCGAAGAAATACAAGTTCACCGCCCGTGACAAAGAGCGCATCGAAGCGCTCCATGACGCCGAGATCAGCTACCACGATGAGTACTTCGGTCGCTTCCTGAAGAAGCTGAAAGAGCTCGGCCTCGATGAAAACACCATTGTCGTCGTCACATCTGATCACGGCGAGGAGTTCCAGGAGCACGGCTCTTGGGGACACGGACATTCGGTGTACCAGGAACTGCTGGGCGTCCCGCTGCTCTTCCGCTGGCCCGGCACAATCCCCTCCGACGTCCGCGTCGGCCCCGTCGTGAGCACGATGGACATCGGTCCGACCGTCCTCGAAGCGACCGGCGTCCCGATTCCCCGCGAGTTCGAAGGCCGCAGCCTCCTTGGCTTCATGCGAGGCGACTGGCCGCCCGCCCCCTACGTCGCTTTCAGCGACTTCCTCGACCACCGGCGCGTGATTCGCGGAGGCGACTGGAAGCTCATCATTCGTGGAAACCTGTCGCAGGTCATCTTCGACCTCGGCAACGACTACTGGGAAAAGAACGAGCTCGACGGGAGCAAGAACCCCATCGCGCAGCGATACCTTCGAACGTTGCACGGCCAGTTTCTTGGGGCATCGGACCGCGGACGATGGCTCGCATCCACGCCAAGCGCGGGCGCCGCGACGAAGAAGCCCGGCCTTCAGCAGGAAAAGCAGCAGATGACTCCCGAGCTCTGCAAGCAGCTCGTCGCCCTCGGCTACATCAGCGCGGAGTGCGACGCGCTTCTCAAGAACTGAAGGGCGAGCCGTCAGCCGGCCTCGCTCGTGCCACCCACGCGCGCGATGAGGCTCGTGATCACGTAGCCGAGCAACACGAGCCCGAGGGCCATCATCACGTTACTCAGGGTCGGCGTGTAGATCTCCGTCGGGTACTTCTCGGGAGACAGCTCAGCTAGGCGCTCCGCGGTGAGCGGCCGCCCCTTGAACATCTCACCGACCTTCGGTGCCACGCCACGCTGAAACGGCCAGAGTCCGAACACCGCTCCTACGAGGAGACCCATCAAGACGCCAAGCGTTACCTGTTCGTATCGTCGAAGCACCACGCGAATCAGGTTGCTGACCACGAGCACGCCCACACCCACGCCGACGCCGACCGGCAGGACGACAGAGAGGACAGGGTCGGTAGCCGCGCCGACGTCACCGGCCTTGAGCGCTTCCTTCAATGCGTCGATGGCACTCAACACCGGCACGTAAACGCCGAGCACGAGGAGAAGATAGCCTCCGCTCACGCCAGGCAGAATCATCGCGCTCGCACCTGCGACGCCCGCGAAGAACATCATCACGAAGCCTTCACGGCTGTCGCTCGAGCTCCCTCCGTACGCTTGAAGCCACGCGAGCAAGGTCATCACGACGAGGCCTGCAATCGCACCCGCCCAAAAGTTCCCGGTCACGGGTCGCGCCATGCGCCAGAGCACAGGTACGCCGCCGAGGGTGAGTCCGATGAAGAGGCTGTACATCGCCCATCGATAGTGAACGACCGCGTCCTTGATCGTGCCCGCTCCGAGAAGGATTGCGACCAACGCCGCACCAACGGCGAGGGCGAGCACGAAGATCGAGCTCTTCCGAAACCGCAGGGCGCTGAGATCCGCCAGCGCTTCGATGAACCGTGGATAGATTCCGGCCGCCAGCAGCATCGTGCCCCCGCTGATTCCCGGAACCAGGTTCGCGAGCCCCATCAGCGACCCGCCGAGCACGCATCGGAGCCCCCATTTAGGGCTCATCGCCTCCGTTTTGGCGCCGTCCATCGCGCGGGGTGTACGGCACATCGCGCGCCGCCGCCAAACAAAGCGTGGGTAGCGCGCGCCCGTCAACGGTCTTACGATCCGTTCGTGGGCCGCCTTTTCCTACTTTTCACGGTCGTTCCGCTCATCGAGCTCTACCTGCTGGTCTCCATCGGTCGCGTCCTCGGGACTGCCCCGACGATCCTCTTGGTCCTTGTCACCGGCGCAGTCGGTGCTTGGTTCGCGCGCCTCGAGGGAGCACGTGTGATTCAGCGATGGCAGGAAGCCATGGCTCGGCAGCAGCTCCCGAAAGACGGCCTGGTCGACGGCCTCCTCATCTTCGTTGGCGGCGTGTTGTTGATCACGCCTGGCGTGCTCACGGACGTCGCGGGTTTGTCGATGGTGATGCCGCTGACCCGACGCCCGATCGCAGGCATGCTTCGACGTTGGTTCGAGCGCCAGATCGCAAGCGGTCGCGTACAAGTGTATGCGCCGGGTTACAATGGACGTGGTCCAACCGGTCCCGGTGTCATCGACATCGAAGGTGACGTGGTCGAAGTGGTCGAGGTGACCGAGCCGGGCGACGCTTCGCCGCGCCTTGAGAAGTAGACAGCTGGCCAAGGGTCGGCTAGGACGGCCGCATGAAGCGTATCTGGACCCTCGTTTTCTGCGCCGTGCTCTGCGCTGCGCTGACCGCTTGCAAGAGCAAAGCACCCGAGCCGACCGAAGGTGAAGCAGCCGAGGCTGCACCCGAGGAGTCGGCTGCAGAAGAAGCGGCGCCGGCCGAGGCCGCAGCGCCCCCTAAGCCCGCGGACATCCCTGCGCCTCCCGATGTCGCGGCAGTGCCTGACGATGCCGAGAAGAGCGAGTCGGGACTCGCTTGGAAGGTACTCCAGCCGGGCACCGGCGACACGCATCCCAAGGAGTGGGACATCGTCACGGTGAACTACACTGGCTGGACGACCGATGGGCGCATGTTCGACAGCTCGACGAAGCGCGGCAAGCCCGCTCAGTTTCCCTTGAACCGCGTCATCAAGGGTTGGACGGAGGGCGTCCAAATGATGACGCCGGGAGAGAAGCGACGCTTCTGGATCCCGGGCAACCTCGCTTACGGCGAAGCCTCGTCGGACGATCCGCATGCCGCGTTTGGTCCGCCTCGTGGAACGCTCGTGTTCGACGTCGAGCTGATCGAGTTCAAGGAAGCTCCGAAGCCTCCTGAGACTCCGAAGGACGTCGCGGCGATTCCAAAGAACGCGAAGAAGACCAAGTCTGGCCTCGCCTCCCGCGTGTTGGAGAAGGGCACCGGCAAGGAGCACCCGAAGGCGAACAGCGTCGTGACCGTGGACTATACCGGCTGGACCACCGATGGAAAGATGTTCGACAGCTCCATCGTTCGTGGCGCTCCTGCGACCTTCGGCCTCAACCAGGTGATCCCAGGTTGGACCGAGGGCCTCCAGCTCATGGTGGAGGGCGAAAAGCGCCGCATCTGGATTCCGGAGGACCTCGCCTATCAGGGGAGGCCGGGCCGGCCCCAAGGCATGCTCGTCTTCGACGTCGAGCTGCACGAGATCAAGCAGTAAGCGACGTCACCAAAAAACAGCAGATCCAAACGGCGACCTCGTGCGTCTAGCCCGACAACCGAGGAGTCATTGATGAAGCAAGCAATCGCTGTTTTGGGTCTGTGTGCGGCCATGGCTTGGCCGACTACGTCGCACGCGTTCTGTGGGTTCTACGTGAGTGGAGCGGATGCGTCGCTCTACAACAACGCGACGATGGTGGTGATGATGCGAGAGGGCACGCGTACCGTGCTCTCGATGCAAAACAACTACCAGGGGCCGCCCGAGGATTTCGCGATGGTAGTGCCCGTGCCGGTCGTGTTGTCGGAAGACAACGTGAAGACGTTGCCGCGTGAAGTCTTCGATCGGGTGGACAAGCTCGCCGCGCCTCGTTTGGTCGAGTACTGGGAGCAAGACCCGTGCGAACAGATGGTCCTCTACGAGATGGCCGCAGGTGCTCCCCGTTCGATGGCCGCGAGAAAGTCGGCCGTTGCAGACGCGGAGGAGGATCTCGGGGTGACGGTCGAGGCGCAGTTCAAAGTCGCGGAGTACGACATCGTGATTCTGAGCGCGAAAGACTCGGGCGGACTCGACACGTGGCTTCGCAACAAGCGCTACAACATCCCGAAGGGCGCTGAGAAGGTGCTCCGCCCCTACGTCGAGCAGGGTACGAAGTTCTTCGTCGCCAAGGTCGACGCCAAGAAGGTGAAGTTCGTCGACGGGAGCGCCGTGCTCTCGCCGCTTCGTTTTCACTACGATTCACCGACGTTCACGCTGCCTGTGCGGCTCGGCCTCCTGAACAGCGCCGGCAAGCAGGACCTCATCGTTCACCTGCTTGGAAAGAAGCAGCGCTACGAAGTCGCCAACTACAAAAATGCCTCGATTCCGACGAACATCCGTGTCGACGACGGCGTTCGAAAGAGCTTCGGCGCCTTCTACGACGCACTTTTCGAGCGAACTCGCGAGAAGAACCCGGGCGCCGTGGTGACCGAGTACGCATGGGACGCGTCGACGTGCGACCCGTGTCCGGAGCCGCCTCTTCGCGCCGAAGAGCTGATGTTGCTCGGCGCCGACGTCATCGTCCCGGGTGAGGCCGATCCGTACTCCGACATTCCGGGGGTCGTCCCGCGGCGAGTGCCGCCGCGCCCGGGCGTCTCTCGAGGTTTCGTGCTGACGCGTCTCCACTACCGATACGAAAAGGACGACCTCGGTGAGGATCTCGTCTTCCGTGAGGCGGGCCCCATCGTTGGCGGGCGCGGGATGCCGGACCAGAGCGGTCAGCTCGGCGAGCGGCGCGCGCAGGCGTCGAGCTACAACAACTTCCAAGGTCGCTACGTGATCCTGCATCCCTGGAAGGGGGAGGTCGCCTGTGACACTCCGGTGCGCGGCCGGTGGGGCGGCCCTCCAGGTGGCGGCCAGCCTAGGCCCTTCGCGGCGGGCAACACCGCGCTCAAGAGCGGCGGCCAGACCATTCCGGTCAACGCGCTGCCTGGGCTCATCGAGACCGACATACCGGAGCTCGATCTCACGCCGGGCCCGGCGACCTCCGCGCCGACTAGCACGCCCCAAGATAGCTCGACCGACTCGAACAGCTCCAACGACTCGTCCACCACGACCTGTTCGGCCGGCCCTGGCACGACCGCGGCATTTGGTTGGATTGCGCTAGCCATCGTTGCTATGTCGCTCCGCAGGAGACGGGCGACTTAGCAGTTCATGGCGGAGTTCATCTACACGATGAAGGGGGTGACCAAGGTCCATCCCCCGGACAAGAAGATCATCGAAGACCTCTATCTTTCGTTCTTCCCGGACGCGAAGATTGGGGTTATCGGTGTGAACGGCACCGGCAAGTCGTCGCTTCTGCGCATCATGGCGGGAGTCGACGAGAGTTTCACCGGCGAGGCATGGATTCGTCCGGGCGCCAAAGTCGGTTACCTGCCGCAAGAGCCTGACCTCGGCGACGCGAAGACGGTTCTCGAGGCTGTCGAGGCCGGCGTCGCCCCGGTAAGGCAGCTGCTCGACGACTTCAACGAGCTCAGCATGAAGCTCGGCGAGCCGATGAGCGACGACGAGATGAACAAGCTCCTCGAACGGCAAGGCGCGATGCAGGACAAGATCGACGCCGTTGACGGCTGGAATCTCGAAAGCACGCTCGAGATCGCCATGGATGCACTTCGATTGCCGCCTGCCGATGCGGATCCGAAGACGCTCTCCGGCGGCGAACGCCGACGCGTGGCACTCTGCCGGCTCCTTCTCGAAAAGCCCGAGCTACTTCTACTCGACGAGCCGACGAACCATCTCGATGCCGAGTCGGTAGCGTGGCTCCAAGGCTACCTCCAGACGTACCCCGGCTGCGTGATTCTCGTCACCCATGACCGATATTTCCTCGATGAGATCGTCGACTGGATTCTCGAGCTCGACCGTGGCGAGGCACATCCGTTCAAGGGCAACTACTCACAGTGGCTCGAAGCCAAAGAGGAACGCCTCGGGCAAGAGGAAAAGAAGGACAGCGCGCGCAAACGAAAGATCGCCCGTGAGCTCGAGTGGGTACGCTCGTCCCCCAAGGCTCGCCAGGCGAAGAGCAAGGCTCGTATCTCCGCCTTCGAGAACCTCGTCACCGAAGCCTCGAAAGCGAAGCGCGACGCGAACGAGATTCGAATTCCTCCGGGACCTCGGCTCGGCACGCAGGTGTTCGAGGTCGAAGGGCTCACCAAGGCCTACGGCGACAAGCTCCTCTTCGAGGATTTGAGCTTTCGCGTCCCGCGGGGTGCCATCGTCGGCATCGTGGGCCCGAACGGCGCCGGCAAGACCACTCTTTTCCGAATGCTGGTCGGGGAGGAGAAGCCCGACGCGGGCACGATCACCGTCGGCGACACCGTCTCGCTTTCATATGTCGATCAGAGTCGCGACTCGCTCGACGGTTCGAAGAACGTCTTCCAAGAGATCACCGACGGAGCCGACGACATCGACGTCGGAGGCGGCACGGTGAAATCACGCGCGTACGTCGGTTGGTTCAACTTCCGCGGAAGCGATCAGCAGAAACCGGTCGCGAGCCTGTCGGGAGGCGAACGCAACCGCGTACACCTTGCCAAGCTCCTCAAGAGCGGCGGCAACGTGTTGCTTCTCGATGAGCCTACCAACGACATCGACGTCGAAACGCTTCGGTCACTCGAAGAGGCGATTCTCGGTTTTCCCGGCTGCGCGATGATCATCAGCCACGATCGCTGGTACCTCGATCGCATTTGTACGCACATCCTGGCGTTTGAGGGTGACAGTCAGGTCGTCTGGCACGAAGGCTCGTACGCCGACTACGCCGCGGACCGCAAACAGCGACTCGGCACCGACGCGGACGTGCCGCACCGAATCAAGTACCGGAAGTTTTCCCGCTGAAGCGCGCCGCCGCCTCGACGAGGTGCGACGTGATTTCCGGCTCTAGGGCGGAGTGCCCGGACCTTCCGGCGATGATCAGCGTGCTCGACGGCCACACGCGGTGCAGCTGGTACGCGCTTTCCGGCGGACACACCACGTCATAGCGACCCTGGACGATGACGGACGGGATGTGCGCAATGCGTCCGATGTTGTCGAGGAGCTGATTGTCGTCGGTGAAGAACCCACGATTGACGAAGTAGTGGCATTCGATGCGAGCGAACGCCTCGGCAAACGTCGCGTCGCCGGTGCGAGCGACCAGCTCCGGGTCCGGCACCAGCCGGCTCGTGCCGCCCTCCCACATGCTCCAGGCGCGTGCGGCGGTGATCCGCACATCCCGGTCCTTGCTCGTCAATCGCCGATAGTAGGCGCCGACGATGTCGTCGCGCTCCTCTTCGGGAATCGGCGCGAGGAAGCGTTGCCAGGCTTCGGGGAACATGCGGCTCGCCCCCTCCTGGTAGTACCACTGAATCTCTCGGTGCCTGAGCAGGAAGATGCCGCGGAGGATCATCTCGGTGACGCGTTCGGGGTGTTTCTGCGCGTACGTCAGCGCCAGCGTGCTTCCCCACGAACCGCCGAAGAGCTGCCAGCGGTCGACCCCAAGATGGACGCGGATCCGTTCGATGTCGTCCACGAGGTTCCACGTGGTGTTGCCGCGAAGCTCTGCGTGAGGTGTGCTGCGCCCACAGCCGCGCTGATCGAAGAGCACGATCCGATAGATCGAGGGGTCCCAGAAGCGTCGATGCACGGGATTCGAGCCGCCTCCCGGGCCGCCGTGAATGAAAACCACCGGCTTCCCCTGAGGGTTCCCACACTGCTCGTAGTAGACGGAATGTAGCTCGTCGACTTTCAAACGGCCGGAGTCGAACGGCTCGATTTCGGGGAATAGGGCCGTCATCGGGAGCGAGCATCACAGCACGTTCGCGGGCTGGCGCAACTCCCGTCAGTGACTATCTTGCCGGCCGGGTATGGGGCAGAACGAATTCGAGCGGAGGCGAACCTTCGCGATCATCTCTCATCCGGACGCCGGTAAAACGACGCTGACGGAGAAGCTGCTCCTGTACGGAGGCGCGATCCATCAAGCTGGGGCCGTCAAGTCACGAAAAGCCAAGCGCTCCGCCGTGAGCGATTGGATGGCGCTCGAAAAGCAGCGCGGGATTTCGGTGACCAGCTCGGTGCTTCAGTTTGAGTACGACGATATCCGCTGGAATCTGCTCGACACGCCGGGCCACAACGACTTCAGCGAAGACACGTACCGCACGCTGATGGCGGCCGACTGCGCGATCATGATCCTCGACGCCGCACGAGGCGTCGAGCCGCAGACACGCAAGCTCTTCCACGTGTGCCGTATGCGCAACACGCCCGTCGTCACCTTCATCAACAAGATGGACCGACCTGCGCGCGATCCCTTCACGTTGATGAGCGAGGTCGAGGACGTGCTTGGCGTCGCGACCGTTCCGTTCACATGGCCTGTCGGAAGCGGGGACCTGTTTCAGGGCGTCTATGACCGAAGGAATCAGGCCGTGCTTCGCTTCGAACGCTCCTCGGAAGGACAGGCGAAGCGGGCGGAGATGAAGGTCACCGGTATCGAAGACCCGGAGCTCGGCGGAGAGCTCGGAGAGGAGCCTGCGCAGACCCTCCGCGACGAAGTCGAGCTGCTCGATGGAGCAGGCGAGGAATGGGATGCCGACCGCTTCCAGGCGGGGGAGATCACGCCGGTGTTCTTCGGAAGTGCACTCACGAACTTCGGAGTCGAGCCGTTCCTTCGTTCGTTCAAGGACCTTTGCCCGCCGCCCGGCGATCGCGCCGCGTCCGGCGACCTGACCGTCAGCCCGAGTGACGACCGATTCAGCGCGTTCATCTTCAAGGTCCAAGCCAACATGGACCCCTCCCACCGCGACCGAATCGCCTTTGCTCGCATCTGCTCAGGCCGCTTCGAAGGCGGGATGCGCGTGCATCACTATCGGCTCGGCAAGTCCGTTCGCCTGAACCGCGCCGAACAGTTCTTCGCGCAAGATCGAGAAAGCGTCATGGAGGCGTTTGCCGGAGACATCATTGGCCTTTACGACCCCGGCCTCTTCCGGATCGGGGACACGCTGTCGACGCAAGGGCCCATGAGCTTCGACGCCGTGCCGCGGTTTTCGCCAGAGCACTTCGGTCGCCTGCAGCTCCTCGACCCGCTCAAGCGGAAGCAGCTTCAGAAGGGCATCCAGGAGCTGTCCGAAGAGGGCACGGTGCAGCTCTTCACGGAGCCCGGGCGAGAGAAGGATCCGGTGTGTGGCGTCGTCGGTCGGCTCCAGTTCGACGTACTGATGTTCCGGCTCGAGCACGAGTACGGCGCCAAGGTCACGTTCGACCTGCTGCCCTACCAGTACGCGCGCTGGGTCGAAGGCGTCACCGGTGCCGACGAGCTCAAAGCGCGTCGGGTGCCGATGGCGGTCCTAGACCTGGACAGCCGTCCCGTAGCCCTGTTTCGAGACGAGTGGGAGCTTGGCCGCGCCGAACGCGACAATGAGACCTGGATCTTCCACGAAACAGCGCCGATCGTCGCTGCCGCTTGAATCCAGGGGTGTCGTCCCCGTCCA
The DNA here is from genome assembly GCA_965601515.1 of uncultured Myxococcales bacterium. Taxonomy (GTDB): domain Bacteria; phylum Myxococcota_A; class Polyangia; order Polyangiales; family Houyiibacteriaceae; genus SG8-38. Next base: position 29,975 of record CBFCWN010000013.1, read on the forward strand.
AAGTCGGCATACTTAATTACAGAGGGGAAACGATGAAACACGCTACCAAATTCAGCTTGGTCGTCGGGATTTGCATGATGCTTCCTGCCCTTGCACAGGCGGAGGCGAAGACGTTCGCGGTGAAGGGCTCCAACGCGAAGTTCGTCTCGGATGCGCCGCTCGAGACCATGGTGGGCACGACCGACAAAGTGAGCGGTATGCTGACCGTCGACCCGACGGACATCAGCAACACCACGGGCAAGTTCAAGGTTCCGGTGAAGTCGCTCGACACCGACAACGACCTCCGGGACGAGCACCTCCAGGGTGACGGCTGGCTCGACGCGAAGAATTCGCCCTACCTTCATTTCGAGATCACCGAGGTGCTTCTCGGCAAGAAGTCAGCGAGTGCGCTGAAAGAAGGCAAGGACACCAAGGTCCAGGTGAAAGGCAACTTCACCGCGCACGGGATTACCAAACCGGTCACGGCGAACGGGAAGGTGAAGTGGTCGGGCAACGAGATTCAGATCAAGGCGGACTTCCCGGTCTTGCTCACGGACCACAACATTTCGGTGCCGTCGATCGTCCGGCTGAAGGTTGCCAACGAGATTCAGGTGTCCGTCGACCTTCGCGGCGTCGCAAAGTAGCGCTCAGGAAAGCCCGGCTCGCTCGAGGAGGGGCTCGAGCTCGGGGGCTCGACCCATGAAGTCTTCATAGAGCTTCTCAGGGTCTTCGCTGTTGCCTTTCGACAGAATCGTTTCCCGAAAGGCCTTGCCCACCGACGGGTTGGTGATGCCTTCGCGCTTGAACCGAGTGAACGCGTCGGCGTCTAGGACCTCCGCCCACTTGTAGCTGTAATACCCGGCCGCGTAGCCGACGGGGTGGGCGAACACGTGAGTGAAGCCAGCGAGCATGGCGTAGTCGTCTGGCAAAGGGCTCGGCGAGAACCGCTGGAGGTTCTTGCGCGCGTACTCCATGACGTCGCCGTCCTTCTCGGCGTCGTAGTGTCGGTGCACGGCCAAGTCGGTCGACGCAAATCCGAGCTGACGCATCTGCGCGTTGGCGGCCCGATACGTGCGAGCCCTCACCATCTTGTCGTAGAGGGCTTCGGGAATCTTCTCTCCGGTTTCGTGATGCGCGGCGAAGAGGTCGAGCCCGCTTCGCTCCCAACACCAGTTCTCCATGATCTGCGAAGGAAGCTCCACGAAATCCCAGGCGACGTTCGTTCCGGCGAGGCTCCGGACCTTCACCCGACTGAAGCAGTGGTGGAGCAGGTGCCCAAACTCGTGGAACAGCGTCTCGACCTCGCGATGGGTGAGAAGGGCGGGGGTGTCGCCCACCGGTGGGTTCACGTTGGCGCAGAAGAGCCCGAGGTTGGGCTCGGGGGACTCTTCGCGATAGGCCACGCTCACCAGCGCGTTCATCCATGCACCCCCCCGCTTGTTCTCGCGAGGAAAAAGGTCGACGTAGAACGCAGCGATCATCGTCCCGTTGCGGTCTTCGATCGCGTAGGACTTCACGTCGGAATCCCACGTCTTGGCGGTCCGTTCGACGATGTTGACCTCGTAGAGCGCCTGCGCTGTCGCGAAGAGTCCTTCGAGCACGCGGTCGAGCGGGAAGTAGGGCCGGAGCTCTTCTTCGTTGAAGTCGTACTCCGCCTGTCGCTGCTTCTCCGAGTAGTACGCCATGTCCCATGGCTCGATGTCGGGTGCATCGTCCCCTTCGAGGCTCCGCCGAAACGCACGCAGCGCCTCGTTCTCGCGCTCGAACGCGCCGATCGTCTTTTCGCGTAGGTCGTCGACAAATGTCTCGGCCCGGGCTCCGTTCTTCGCCATGCGGTCTTCCGTGACGAGGTCGGAGAAATCCGTGTAGCCGAGAAGCTCGGCCTTTTGACGGCGAAGCTCGAGGATGCGCGAAATGATCGGTCGGTTGTCACGCTCCCCGGAGACCGCACGGGTGTTGTACGCGCGCCAGACCTGCTCGCGAATGCTTCGGTCGTCGAGGTAGGTCAGCAGCGGAATGAGGCTCGGCGCCTGTAGCGTGAACCTCCAGCCTTCGACGCCCTTTCCCTTCGCGTTTTCGGCAGCCGCCTGCTTGGCACTCTCCGGAAGCCCCGCGAGTTTGTCTTCCTCGGTGAGAACGAGCTCGAACGCGTTGGTTTCGTCGAGCACGTTTTGGGAGAACTTCGTGGTCAGCTGCGTGAGCTCGATCTCGATGGCTTGCAGCTTCTTCTTGTCGTTGGAATCGAGCTCAGCTCCGTGCCTGCGAAAGTCGTCGAGCGTCTTTTCGAGAAACCTTTTCCGTGTGGGTTCGAGCTCGTTGGCTTCATCGGTCTTCGAGAACGCTCGAACCGCTTGGTAGAGCTCGTCGTTCATCGCGAGCTCAGCCCAGAACGCACTCGCCTTCGGAACGACGGCGTTGTACGCGTCTCGAAGCGCATCGGTCGTGGCAACGCTTTCGAGATGCCCCACCGCCGTCATCGCCTGCTCGAGCGGTTCGGTGGCGGCCTCGAGCGCGCCGAGCGTGTTGTCGTAGGTCCGGGGCCCCTCGTTCTTCGCGATGCGGTCGACTGCGGCGCGAGCTTGGGTCAGCAGCTCGTCGACGGCCGGCTCGACGTGGCCCGCGTCGATTTCGTCGAAGGGAATCTCGAATCCAAGGTGCAGTAACGGGTTCGGCATCGCGGAAGCCTAGCAGCGAGACCGTGTTTGCGCGGCTCTCTACCAAATGGTAGAGAGCCGGGTCGGGCGGCAGGAGCTCCGCCGCACCGCCGCATCCCAGAAGTTCGAGGAGGTTCAAAGCGACATGGCGGTACCCACGCGTTACATCCTCAACCAAGGCCCGGTCATTGGCGCGATCGCGCGAGCAGCAGTCGTCGCCCTGAAGAGCGCGTCCGGCCAAGAGAATCAAGCGCCTGCGCAGATCCCCGGACCGATCGTCTCTGCTTCGATTCCGCCGCGTCCGGCCGACATGGTGCGTGACTACATCAAGCATGTCGGAGGCGACCCGTCTTGGTACAAGGGCCAGCTGCCTGCACACATGTTCCCGCAGTGGGTGTTCCCGCTTCAGGCGCGCGGGATCGAAGGCCTCCAGTATCCAATTCAGCGCGTCCTGAACGGGGGCAGCCGACTGCAGATCAACTCGCCGCTCCCACTTCATCAGCGCTTCGAGCTCAAGGTGCAGCTCGTCGATATCGATGACGACGGCCGCCGTGCAGTCGTACATCAGCGTGCGGTCATGTCGACCTCGGCGGACCCCGAGGCGGTGATCGCAGACGTCTACGGCATCGTGCCGCTCGGCGGTGGCGACAAGTCGAAGAAGAAGAAGGACGATCGGCCCCGCGTGCCCGTCGTCGTCAAAGAGCTCGCGCGTTGGCGGCTCGGCACCCACGTCGGCCTCGAGTTCGCCAAGCTGACCGGCGACTTCAACCCGATTCACTGGATTCCACCCGCAGCGCGCGCGAGCGGATTTCGAAACGTCATCAACCACGGCTTCTCGACGATGGCCCGCGCCATCGAAGGACTGAACCGGAACGTCTTTTCCGGCGACGTCAGCAAGCTCGAGTCGATCGACGTGCAGTTCAGGAAGCCGCTCGTACTTCCCGCCGAGGTTGGCCTCTACATCGACGACGACCGAGTGTTCGTCGGGGACGCTCCCGGCGGTCCCGCGTACCTGGTGGGAACCTATTCCGTGAGGAGCTAGTCCACATGTCCGATCTGTTGCTTGAAAACGAAAACGCACGAAAGCTCGTAAAGACCCTTGGGCTCCCCATTCCGGTGCCCGAGCGTCTGGCGCGTGCCAGAGGCCCCTACGAGGAACGTCCGCTCGACGACAAGAAGATCCTGGTGTGCGGGGTCGGGGAAATCCAAGACACCCTTGCTCATGTCCTTGGAAAAGCCGGAGCCTTTCCGTGGGTGGTCGCCGCCTCCGACGACGCGATCGAGCCGTTTGTCGGTCCGGGTGAAGCGTGGGCACGTCCGCCGCGGCGCATCGCACCGGGGGATGCGCCGGAGGGCGAGCGCATCGACGGAATCGTGTTCGACGGCACCGGCCTCGAGAGCCCGGAAGACCTTCATCAGCTCTACGCGTTCATCGGTCCCTGGGTTCGCCGCCTGAATCGCTCGGGCCGAGTCGTCGTGATCGGCCGGCCTGCGACGGACACCAAGAAGCCGGCCGTCGCGGCCACACGCGCCGGCCTCGAAGGGTTCACGCGGAGCCTTGCGAAGGAAATCGGTGCCAACGGCTCCATCGCCAACAGCGTCTTCGTCGAGGCGGGTGCCGAAGATCGACTTGGTGCGGTGCTTCGTTTTCTGTTGTCGCCGCGCGCGGCGTTCGTCAGCTGCCAACCGCTTCACGTGACGGGGAAGGCCAAAGGGGATGCCGACGTTCCAGAGACTCACGTGCTCGGTGGCAAGGTCGCACTCGTGACAGGCGCGGCACGAGGTATCGGTGAAGCCACCGCTGAGCTGCTCGCGGCCGAAGGCGCGCACGTGGTGTGCCTCGACCGACCCGCGGACGACGGACCGACCAGCAAAGTCGCGCAGCGCATCGGAGGCTCGACTCTCCTCGTGGACATCACGGACCCCGACGCGCCGGAGCGAATCGCAGCAGAGCTCAAGGATCGCTTCGGTGGGGTGGACATCGTGGTTCACAACGCGGGCGTCACGCGCGACAAGACGTTGGCTCGAATGAAGCCCGAGCAGTGGGACATGGCCGTCGACATCAACCTCGGCGCCGTCATCCGCATCACCGACAAGCTCTTGTCGGGCGACGTGCTCCACCCGGGTGGGCGCGTGATCTGCCTCTCGTCGGTTTCCGGCATCGCCGGCAACCGCGGTCAGACCAACTACTCGGCGGGTAAGGCAGGAATCGTCGGTTTCGTAAAGGCGCTGTCGCCCAGGGTCGCGAAGAAGGGCATCACCGTGAATGCCATCGCTCCGGGCTTCATCGAAACGCGACTCACCGACGCGATGCCGGTGGCGATTCGCGAGGTCGCGCGGCGGATGAGCGCGGTCGGGCAGGGCGGTAAGCCCGAAGATGTTGGCCAGGCGATTACGTTCTTGGCTACCCCTGGTGCGCTCGGCGTGACCGGTGAAACCCTTCGCGTCTGTGGGGGCGCACTCGTAGGAGCATGAACATGGCGAAGAAGAAGAATGGTAAGCGGCGTGCGGTCGTGGTGTCCGGAGTTCGAACTCCGTTCGTCAAAGCGTTTGGTCAGTTTCTCAAGCTCGACACGATCCAGCTCTCCGATGCTGCCGTGAGCTCGCTCCTCGAGCGGACGGAGCTTCCCCACGACGAAATCGACAGCATCGTGTGGGGCGGTGTGATCTTTCCGTCGCTTGCACCGAACATCGCTCGCGAGATTGCGCTCGACCTTCGGCTCCCCCCGAGTGTAGAGGGGATGACGTGCACGCGGGCGTGCGCCACGGGCCTTCAGGCCGTCACCCTTGCCGCGGCGGCCATCGAACGAGGTGAGGCGGATGTCGTGATTGCAGGCGGCTCGGACTCGACGAGCAACGCTCCGCTGAACCTGCCGCAAAAGGCGGTGCATGCGCTCGCGCCGCTGGCGTTCGGCAAGGCCGCGACGCCGGGCGACTATTTGGGCGTCCTGTCTCAGATGATGCCGATCACCGACATCCTCCCGAAGATGCCGAAGATCGCGGAGCGAACGACCGGCGAGGTCATGGGCGAGTCTGCCGAGCGTATGGCGAAGCGGAATGAAATCACGCGGGAGGCGCAGGACGCCTTTGCCGTGCGTTCTCACCACAGGGCCGCGGAGGCCATCGCTTCCGGGCGATTCGACTCGGAGGTCATTCCCGTGGAGAGCCCCGAGGGCTGGGTGCATGCCGACAACATCGTGCGCGGCGACACCAACACGGAGAAGCTCAGCAAGCTCCGTCCGGTATTCGCAAAGGACGGTACCGTGACGGCCGGCAACGCTTCGGCGCTCACCGACGGCGCAGCGGCGGTGCTGCTCATGAGTGAGGAAAAGGCAAGGGCGCTTGGCTACACGCCGCTCGCGGCATTCCGGAGCTGGGCCTACACCGGCGTGGACCCGACCGATCAGCTGCTGATCGGCCCGGCGCTCGCGATGCCGAAGGCACTCGACCGTGCGGGCATGGAGCTCAAGGACGCGAGTCTCGTCGACATGCACGAGGCTTTCGCGGCGCAGGTCCTGTCGGTGACGAAGGCGCTCGCCAGCAAGGGCTTCGCGGAGGAACGTCTCGGAAAGAGCAAAGCCGTGGGCGAGGTCGACGATGCGACCTTCAACGTGCACGGCGGCTCGCTGTCGATCGGACATCCATTCGGCGCCACCGGCGCGCGAATGGTGACCACGATGGCCAATGAGCTCGCAAGTACCGGAAAGGAAACGGCTGTTCTCGGAATCTGCGCGGCCGGAGGCCTTGGAGCCGCCGCCGTGCTCGAAGCCGTGTGATGCGCAAGGCCGGGTGTACCAGGTGGGCCGTGCTGGCGATGGCGCTGCTCGCCTCGTTCGGCTGCAAGAAGAAGGAGACTGCACCCGCGCAGAAGAGCGCCGAGGTGCCCGCCGATGCGCCGACGAACCCCCGAGTCGTCGAGCTCACCACGGAGGTTCCTGGTCTCTCGGGCTTGACTCGCGATGAGCATGGCGCGCTCTGGGCCCCCGCCGAGCGTCCCCCGAGAGACAAGCCATACACCGTCCTTCGAATCGATCCGGAAACCTACGGGATCACCGAGTATGCGGTTGAGGGCGTGCCCGCGCGTACCGACCTCGAGTCGATCGCGTGGGTCGACGGGACGCGCTTCGTGCTCGGGACCGAGACCGCAAGAGGAGGGCGTTCGCAGGACGTGATTCTCGAGGGGAGCCTTCGGGGCGACAAGCTCGTGGTGAGCCCGATCGGCCAGCTCGAGTACGCGCTTTGGGGGCTGACTGCCACGTCGAACGACGGGATCGAGGGGCTCTGCCACGTCGACGGGATGTTGGCGCTCGCGACGGAGCTCTCGGCGAAGGAACAGGGGCGCCGTTGGGCGCCGCTTGCGACGTACGACCCAAACACGCAAACCTGGACGGCTCACTGGGTGGCACTGAGCAGCAAGGATGGAGTTCTCGCGGGGATGGACTGTCGAAGCAGAGGGGAGTCGATCGAGGTATTGGCCGTCGAGCGAAACATCGGGGCCCGGCGTTTGCTTCGATTCCTCGTTCCGCGAGGCTCGGTGTCCGAGCGCATCGAACCGGTGGCGGTGACTCGGCTTGGGGACGAACGCACGGGACCGAATTTCGAGGGGCTCGTCTGGATGTCGGACGGATCGGCGATTCTGGGGAACGACAACCAGTTTGGAAAGGCTCTCATGGGCAAGAGCTATCTTTACTTCTTGGCGGCCGACGAGATTCGATGACGCGAGCTTGGTTGTGCTTCCTCGCGGCGTTGATGACGGCCGCGAGCGTGACGGCGGACGACCTCGTCTTGCCCGACGATGTCCTCGCGCACATCGAGGAGATTCGCGCGCGCGATCCTGAGCTCCGGGAGGATTCGTTTTCCAAAATGGGTGGGTCGAGCGTCGCGAGCACGGCGTTCCTGAACTGCTTCGCCACGGAGTACGTCGACCTCGGGGAGCGCTCGGAGCTTCAAGAAACCATCGAATTCTTTGGCACGGAGCGGGGGAACCCATTTCGACGGAAGAGCGAGGCCGCCGGCGTGAGCTGGAACCTCCGGTATGTGCTCGGAGGAAAGCCTGCCAACTTCCGAGAGGAGCTTCGAGCGACCAACGCGCGCTGGGCGCTGGTGCTGTTCGGAAGCAACGACGCGCAGAACGAAAACGAGCAGGTTTATCTCGAGCGGCTCGTGTACCTGGTGGAGGAGATGACCGAGCTTGGGGTCGTTCCGATCCTCGGGTCCGCGCTGCCTCGTCGCAACAGCTATCGAAATCGATGGATCGACCGTTTCAATTTGATCACCGAGGCGGTCGCGACGCACTGGTCACTTCCCTATATCGACTACAACGCGGCGCTCACAGCGCTCCCGCGTAGAGGACTCGCCCGCGACGGTGTGCACCCCAACGTGCTTCCACCCGGTGGGCTCGCGAACGCGTGCGTGTTTACCGAAAAGGGGCTGCAATACGGGAACAACGTACGGAACCTGCTGACCCTGCAGATGCTTGCGGAGCTTCGGGACCGCTTCGATCTCGGCGACCCGACGGCGCTCGACGCTGAAGCCGAGCCAGCAGTCGTCATCGATACCGATCGGGAAGCAGCCGGCGTCGAACCGAAGACCCACCCCGCGCCCGAGGAGCCGGAACGTCACCAAGCGTCGTTTTCGGCCTTGTTGGACTACGGACCCGACCCCGAACCCGGGGCTGAGCTCGCGGCCGAACCTACCGCCGACTTCGGATTCGACCCCATCTCCCTCCTTCTCGACAAGACGTCCCTCCCGGAAGCTTCGCCTCTGCCCCGATACTGCGGCACGACGAAGCCCGGATCGCGGCACTTCACCGCCTCCTTCACCGTGGCAGAACCGACCCGGATTCGAGTGTCTGCCCTCGACCTCGGTGGTCGACGACCCCGGGTTCTGCTCGTCCGCCGAGAAGCGGGCGATGTGCCCGCCCGCTGTGTTCGCCGCCGGCTCCAAACGCTCGAGGTGGATGTGCCGGTAGGAATGTGGGATCTGGTAATCGAGGTGCCGAAGGCGGCCGCTGAAGATGGAAAGCTGCTTCTCTTGGCAACGCCCGAGCCTCGCTGAGCATGACCGACGAACACAACATACGGATTCACGAGATCTACGCGTCGATTCAGGGCGAGTCCACGTTCGCCGGCCTTCCGTGCACCTTCGTACGCCTCTCGCGCTGCAACCTCCGCTGCCGCTGGTGCGACACCCCGCAGGCGTTCGAGGGGGGCACGTCGATGAAGCGAAGCGAGGTGCTGGAGCGCGCGCTCGCTCACGGCACGCCCCTCGTCGAGCTCACCGGCGGAGAACCGCTGCTTCAGGCAGGCGCCATACCGCTTCTCCGGGAGCTTTGCGACGCAGGACGCACCGTGCTTCTCGAGACCAGCGGCGAGCGTGACATCTCAGGCGTCGACCCCCGCGTGCACCGCATCATGGACCTGAAGGCGCCTGGAAGCGACGAATCGCACCGGAACCGCTGGGAGAACGTCGAGCACCTCACCCAGCGCGACGAGGTGAAGATCGTCTTGGCCGACCGTGCGGACTACGAGTGGGCGAAGAACGTCATCGCGGAGCACGACCTCGCGACTCGTGTCCGACAAGTCCTCGTTAGCCCGGTGTGGGGAGAGCTCGATCCCAAGGACTTGGTCGCATGGGTTCTCGACGACGGCTTGCCGGTCCGAGTACAAATCCAAATGCACAAAGTCATCTGGGACGCGGATACCCAAGGAGTGTAGCGAATGGCACTGGACCCCGAGTTCGTGGCGGATTGCCCGTACGGCCCTGAGGCGGTTCCCATCGACGACATCGTCGAGATCGACGAAGAACAGGGCATCATCCGCGCGGTGATGTCGACGCACGAGGATCTGCCGCTCACTCGGAATCAGCGGGCTCATCCTGTACGCCACCCCCGACACGTGAGCGGCGGCTTCATGGTGCATCTGACAGGCATGCTTGGCTTCATGCATACCTATTACGTGCTCGGCCTCCGCCATGCGGACGGTTGGATCGGGTACGGCGGACGGATCTACGACGCGCGATTCGCGGCCCTCGCGAAGATGGGTCCACCCCTCGACCTCGAGCTCCGTGCGACCAAGATCCGACAGCGCGAGACTCAGGTGTTCGGCCGCTACGAGTTTCGATTCACACAGGAAGGCACGCTGATCTACTCGGGCGACCAGGCCGCGATGTGGATGAAGATCACGGAATCATGAGCGCCAAATCCCATACCTTCACCGTTCGCACGCGAGGCCGCGGCACCACCGAGGTCACCTCGGAAGTACAGCGGGCGGTCGCCGAGACCGGCATCACCGACGGCCTTTGCACGGTGTTCATCCATCACACGAGCGCCTCGCTGATCATCAACGAGAACGCCGACCCGGACGTTCAGCGCGACCTCGACGCGTTCCTCTCGCGCCTCGTACCGGACGGGGATTCGATTTACGTACACACGATGGAGGGCCCGGACGACATGCCGGCCCACGTCCGTACCGCGCTCACGCAGACGTCGCTGAGCATACCGGTGATCGACGGCCGCTGCGCGTTAGGCACCTGGCAGGGCGTATTCGTTTGGGAACATCGCCATCGTGGCCACTCGCGGCGCGTGACGGTGACGGTGGTCGGCTAGGCTCGCGCCTCGGCCTGGGCGGAGCTGCCTTCGGCGTACATCGCCTCGATGTCGTCCGCGAAATGGTCGTTCACTTTTGCGCGCTTGACCTTCAGCGTCGGCGTGAGCTCTCCATCCTCCACGCTGAAGTTGCGCTTGAGAATCGTGAATTTCTTGATCTGCTCGACCCTAGCGAAGTGCTGGTTCATCTCGTCGATGTGGGCCTGGATGCTCGCGCGAAGCTTCTTGCTCGCATGGAGGGCGTTCACGTCCTCGCCGTTGGCGGCCGCCCAAGCCTCGCCCGCTTCGGGGTCGATGGTGACGAGGGCGCTGAGGTACTTTCGTCGATCGCCGATGACGACGGCCTCGTTGACCAGCTCGTGGTTCTTGATCCCGGCTTCGAGGTTCTTCGGGGTGATGTTCTTGCCGCCCGCGGTGATGATGATGTCCTTCTTGCGGCCGGTGATACTCAGGAAGCCTTCGCTATCGAACGCGCCGAGGTCGCCTGAGTGCAGCCAGCCGTCCTCCGTGAGGGTCGCCGCCGTAGTCTCCGGGTCCTTGTAGTACCCCATGAATACGTTGTCGCCCTTCACCATGATCTCGCCGTCTTCAGCGATCTTCACTTCGATGCCCGGGATGGAAGGGCCGACGCTTCCAAAGCGGTAGCGCTCCGGCGTGTTGAATGCCGTCGGGCCCGTGTCCTCCGACTGCCCGTAGACCTCGAGGACGACGATGTCCAAGCTCGCGAAGAACTCGAGCACTTCGGCTGCAATGGGCGCCGCGCCCGAGACGCCGACCCGCACGTTGCCCATGCCGATGGCGGGCTTGAGCTTCGAGTAGATCAGCTTGTCCGCCAGCCGGTACTGAAGTCCCTTGGGCCCTTTCGGAGTGCGGTTGGCCTCGAAACCGACTTTCATGGCCCAGTTCACCAGTTTGGCCTTGATGCCAGTCGCCTCCTTGAGCTTCGCCGTGATGCCGGCGTGGAACTTCTCCCAGATGCGCGGCACACCGAAGAAGATGGTCGGCTGCACCTCTTTGAGGTTCTCCGGCACGGCCTCGATCGATTCGGCGAAGTAGACTCGGGCTCCCGTGGTGATCGGAATGTGCAGCGTGAACATCTGCTCGGCGATGTGCGAGAGTGGAAGATACGAGAGCATGCTGTCACTCGAATTGACCGTCGTAATCCCAATCGCGACGTTCGACGTCCACGCGAGGTTGTGGCCGCTGAGCATCACGCCTTTCGGTGGGCCGGTCGTGCCGGAGGTGTAGATGAGCGTGGCGAGCTTGTTGGGATCGAGGGCTTCCACGCGGTCGAGGTACGCCTGCTTTTCGACCTCGTCGCCCTTGGCCAAGAACTCGTCCCACGTCATCACCATGTCGTCGGCGATGGCAGGCGCGCCGCTCATCGTGATGACGTGCTTGAGATTCGGCATGTTCGCCCGCTCGGCTTCCACCTTCTTCCACTGGTCTTCGTTCTCGACCAGGATGACGGGCGCTTCGGCGTGCTCGACGATGTACCGGACTTCGACGGGCGAGCAGGTCGTGTAGATTCCGGCAGGCGCGCCTCCGACGCCCATCGTCGCGAGATCCAAGATCGCCCACTCCGGGCGGTTGAAACCGAGGATGCAGCTCGTTTGCCCGGGTTCGAACCCGAGCGCGATCAGCGCGCGTCCCGCCTGGATGACCTGGTCGGAGTAGGTGTCCCAGTTAGTTGGCTTCCAAGCTCCGCCTTCCCGGACGTAGTACGCAGGAGCGTTGGGCGTGTTCTTCGCACGGTTCAAGAGTCGATTCGGAATCGTATCTGCGGCCACAGCATCACCTCGTGGTTCCTGGCGAGAAGTGGGGGCCAGGACCGCGAAATATAGGCACAAATTGCCGAGATGGGAAAGGGCCCTCCTCGAGCACTTGTGCTAAGCCCGCCACTTCTTCGGAGGAGTGGCCGAGCGGTCGAAGGCGGCGGATTTGAAATCCGTTGTAGGGGCGACTCTACCGGGGGTTCGAATCCCTCCTCCTCCGCCAACCCAGCTCGCACGCCAACGCCGCTCGGCCGCGGTCGTCTCACGGCAAAGTCGGCGAGGTTCGACCCAGTCCGAGACCCGTTCGCCTCCTCGCAGTCCCTGAGCTAGAGTTCCGCCTCGGACAAAGCTGGAGGCATAAGCATGAGTGATCGGGTCGAAGCCATTCTCGCGAACTACGCTGGAGAAAATCCTGGAGTCATCGGTAACCTCAGGCGCTTCATGCACACGGGGCGCCTCGCCGGCACGGGCAAGCTCGTCATTCTGCCGGTGGATCAGGGATTCGAACACGGTCCCGCTCGGTCCTTCGCGCCGAACCCCCCGGGGTACGACCCGCACTATCATCCGCACCTCGCGATGGAGTCGGGATGCAGCGGGTACGCGGCGCCGCTCGGGTTCATCGAGTCGATCGCCCGCGAGTACGCCGGTCGGCTCCCGTTGGTGCTCAAGGTCAACAACAGCGACAGTCTAGGCGGGCCGGACCAGCCGTGCTCGGCGCTCACGTCGTCGGTGGACGACGCGCTTCGCCTCGGGTGCGCCGCGATCGGCTACACGATCTACCCGGGCAGCGGCCTCCGGAACCAGATGTACCAGGACCTCCGCGACCTCATCAACGAAGCGCGCGCGGTTGGCCTTCCGACGATCGTTTGGTCCTACCCCCGCGGTGCGAACCTCACCAAGGAGGGCGAGACCGCCATCGACGTCGTCGCATACGCAGCGCAGATCGCTTGCCAGCTCGGCGCGCACGTCGTGAAGGTGAAACCGCCGACGGAGATCGTCTTCCAAGATGCTGCCAAGAAGAGCTACGAAAACATCCCCATCGGAACGCTCGCCGAGCGCATCGAGCACGTCGTGCAGTCGTGCTTCAACAACAAGCGAATCGTGATTTTCTCGGGCGGCGCTGCGAAGGGTACCGACGCACTGCTCGGAGAGATCGAGCAGATCGCGAAGGGCGGCGGCTACGGATCGATCGTCGGTCGAAACGCTTTCCAGCGCTCCGAATCCGACGCGGTGAAGCTGCTCAACGACATCATGGACCTCTTCGCCGCGCAGGCGTAAAAGCGCAGGGCGTGTCCGAACCTGACGTTCCGCCGGTGGTGATGGCTGCCTGGGATGCCTTCGGGGATTCCAGGGACGTCGTCGAGGTACGCGAGCTTAGTGCGAACGTTTCGACCAATTCGGTGCACCTGCTGGTCCTCGAGGACGAGACCAACATCATCGCGAAACGTTCGAGCTACGGCTCGTATGTGCACTTTCGGCAGGACCACTACCGCATTCATGAGTGGATCCATCGACTGCGCGGCACGCGCTACGCGAACTTTCTCGCACCCGTGCTGCTCAAGAACGGTGAGGTCTTCACCTACCGAGAGGAAGGCGAGTGGGTCGTCTTCTACGGGCGGCAGCCCTTCTACGATTTCCTGCCGAAGGTTCTTACCGACACACAGGTTGAGTCCCTTGGCGAAGAGATGGCGCTCTTTCACCGCTCTTGCCTCGAGATTTCCGATCGCGTGCGACCGACCTGGCAGTCGCTCGGCTCCGACGTCGCGAGCCTCCACGATGCCATCGGAAGCGCGGAATGGCGGCGCGAGCGAGGCTTCGCGAGCTCCGCGACGAGTTTCGTTCGTGCCCACTGCGATGCGTTTCTCGGGAACGCGGATGACCTTGGCTACCACGAGTGGACCAAGATTCCCGTGCTGATCGACTGGAACATCGGGAACTTCTCGGTCGGCATGGACGGTGAGGGCTTCAAGTTCTTCTCGCGCTGGGACTACGACTGGTTTCGCATCGAACCTCGCATGCTCGACTTCTATTTCTGCGCGCGCGTCGTTCGTGCCGAGGGCGACAAAACGGTCTTCAGCTACACCGCTGAGCCGTTCTTCGAAGACCGGTTCATGAGGTTCCTCCGTGCGTATCACGCCGTCCACGAGCTGCGGGGAGAAGAGCTACTTTTCCTGAAAGAGGCCTATCGCTTCTTCATCCTCAACTACGTGCTTCGCGTAGGCGAGCACTTTTTCAGGCACGACATCTGTGCGCACCTGCAGCACGAGGCGATCGAGCACTACTTGCCAAGCCTCGAGCTAATCGACTTCGAGCCGCTGCTCGAAGTCCTTTGAGTCAGGTCGCGATCGATTCGGCGATGTACGTCGGAATGATGCCGGACGCGCTGATCATGAGGTCCGCCGTCGCGGGAAGGGTGTTGCCTGAGAGCACCAAAACGCTGTCGAAACCGTAGGTGCTTGCGCCGATGATGTCGGTACGAAGCGTGTCGCCGACGAAGAGAACGTCGCGCTTGGTCACGTTCGGGAGCTGTTTACGGGCGCGCGCAAGGGCGTAGGCGAACATCATCGAGTCGGGCTTTCCGAAGCGGACGAAGGTCTTTTCCGTGATCTGAGAAAGCAGGTCGCCCAGGCTGCCGACGGCAATGGCGATGTCGTTGCCCTTCATCGGGTAGGTGATGTCCGCGTTTGCGACGACGACGGGGCAGTTGGTGCGTCGAATCAGGTTGAGCGCGGCGTTGACGTCGGTGAACCAGTCAAAGCCCTCGTCGTCGAGCATGACGATGGCGACGATGTTGTCCTTCGGCGTGCACTCGGCGATCGGCACAGGGATCATCCCGGCGATTTCGATGTAGTGCGCCGACTCGGGTTTGCCGAGGTAGGCGACCTTTCCGTACGGAATCTGGTTTTCGAGATACTCGGACGCGAGAAGGCCTGAGGAGATGTATCTCTCGGCGGGGAGCAAGTCGCGCCCGGCCTTCGCGGAGTACCGCTCGGCCATGGACTCCGGCGATCTGGAGGAGTCGTTGGTGACGACGTACACCTCTTTGCCTGAGTCGATCAGCGAGGTGACCGTCTCGAGTGCGCCGTCGATGAGGCCGGTTGCACTCTTCAGGACACCGTACGCGTCGAGGAAGATCACCGAGTACTTGTCCGCCGTCTCTTTGAAGGAGACCAGGTCCATAAAAGGCTTCTATGTCGACGACGCTACGAGGTCAATTGCGGTCAGCTCTTGGGGCGATGCATCTGCCGCGCGATGAACAAGATGAGCAGCACCCCTGCGAACGTCGCCACGCCGGCGACGAGGAGCAATTTGATGAGTCGGTCGAAGAAGTGGTCGATGAGCCCCTTGCCCATCTCCTCGACCTTCATGGTCGCCGCGTCCACGCGCGCCTCGAGCTCAGTGACGATGTTGATCCGCTCCTGTTCGACGGCGGAGAGAATCATCTGACGCTCCTCTTCAACCGCCTCGAAGACAGCGATTCTCTCGGCCTGGATACCGTCGACGAGCGCTTGGGTTTGTTTGCCAAGCGTCCCCTCGAAATCGTCGAGAAACAGGGTGGCGTCCCCGACCGCCGCGAGAATCGAGTCCGCCCGGTGCTCGAACTGCTCCTCGAAAAGAGACTCGATCAGATACTCCGCATGCCACCTCGCTTCGACCGGCATCTGTACGGTGAGAATGCTAATCCGGTCGTTGATGTCGCGAACGACCTCTTCGAGGCTGCCGACGGTCTTGAGCGCGCCCTGGCTCTCCGTCTTGAAAAACTGAGCAAGGTTCGCCCGAGCCGTGGGCCGAACGAACAGCGCGCCCTCGATCGGGTGTTCCGTCACCCACTCGCGGACGGTCTCGCTCATGTCGACGAGGATGTCTTCGCGCACGACTTTGGCGGCCAAGGTCTCGGCTTCTCGCTTGAGGAACTCGGTCACGCGCGGCACGCACTCGTACTCCGGGCCGAACCAGTCCTTGCCGCCCCCATCCCGGAAGAAGTCGTCCTGCTGCGCGGCGAGGACCCAAAGCTCGACGACGCCGGCAACGGGGTCTTGGCCGAATGCCGCGAAGCGGGCCTGAGGGGCTGCCCAAAGCCGCCACTGATGAGCCCGATGACGGGTCGCATCATCGATGTCATCTTCGTCGATGGTTTCCACACACGCCGCGACGAGCTGTCCGAACTGCGACGCGTACTCGTAGTCGAGGGCTCGGAGCTGGTACACGGTGATCTCTTCCTTTGCCGTGTTGGCCATCAGCGTCGGCTTCGAGGGCGTGGTCTTGCAGCCGAGGGAAGCGAACACGAGCGTCACTAGGAACAGCAGTCGAAGAGGCGTCGAGAGGACCATCACGCCGCCTTCTTCGCGAGGCCGCGCGCGGCGCCTGCCAGTCCCAGTAGCAGTATCCACGACCCCATGACGTTGGTGAGGTCGGTCCCGGCAGGCCGAACGCTGCATCCGCTCCTCTTGCCGTCGAACGTATGCGTGGGCTTCTTCAAAAAGTCGAGGTCTTCCTTGGCACGGTCGACGGGAGCCGTGCGGCTGCAGAGGCTCACGCGCATCGGGTCGGCCTCATCCGAGGTCACATAAACGAGGTACGTCTGACCCACTTTGAACGGGTAGCCGCAGGCCGCGCTGCTCCCGGCGGTGTGCACTTTGACGATCTCCTTGGGTTCGCCTTTCCAGAGCTTCTTCACCTTGAGCGTCACCTCGAGTCCGCGGAAGGCCGTGGAGTCGTTCTTCTCGATCTTGGTGACCTCACCGGTGAACACGTAGCTCGACGAAGTGAACCCTTCAGAGGTGGTCAGCTTCATGCAGGAGCACGCGTGTGCACGAGGCGCGTAGGCGAGCCCAGCGAGCGCGAACATCAGTACTGCGAACCCACGCATCCTGGGGCTTGTAGCACGCCTCTTCAGATCGCCCGAAGGGGCTTTGACACCGCTATGTCCGGCGGCTACAAGGCAGGCCCGCTTGTCCGGGACGCTCGGGCAAGGCTTGAAAACTTTGCTTTTGGAGAGGTGGCCGAGTGGTCGAAGGCAGTCGCTTGCTAAGCGACCGTACGGTGTAGAGCCGTACCGGGGGTTCGAATCCCTTCCTCTCCGCCAGGGGCGCTTGACGCCCAATCCGAGGCCGCTAGTACAGCGGCTCGGGGACCCATAGCTCAATTGGATAGAGCGCCGGTCTACGGAACCGGAGGTTGGAGGTTCGAGTCCTCCTGGGTCCGCCAGCCCCCAACGCTTTTGGGTCTGACCGCCTCGCCTGTTAATCTGAGACGATGAAGAGGGGATCGGCTGCAGTTGCGGTCATGGCCATGCTCATGGGGTGGGCGATTCCGTCGATGCCCACGAGTCACGCGAATACATCCAAGGCTCGGACGAAGCAGGCGGAGCTCTGCAAGGATGGACCCCTGAGCCGTCCGCTACCTGCATGCGCGCCGCCGGCTCCTCCGAGCACCGGAGATCGCTACGAGGACTGCGTCGCACGCATCAATCAGCTCCGGTGGAAATGCCAGTGCTTGCCGCCGCTCCGGCGTTGGAAAGGCGGCGAGAAGTGCGCGAGCCGGCACGCGACATACGACGCCAAGCACGGAATCCATGCGGGCTTCAACAAGAACATCTGCAAGCCACATGGTCTCGCCCAAAACGAGTGCCCCGCCTGGCCGTCGAGCAAGCGCGTCGTCGACGGTTGTCTTCAGTCCATGTGGGACGAGGGACCGGGCAAGCGTTTCTCCAAACACGGCCACTACATCAGCATGAGCAACCCCGACTACGAAGCCGTCGCCTGCGGCTTCGCCAAGAGCGCCGACGGCGAGGTCTGGAGCGTCCAGAACTTCCGGTAGGTGGGTCGAAAGTCTTGCGTGAGAGGGCTTCGATGCGCAAGACTTTCGGATGCTTCGCGGATTCCCCACTGATGATTCAAGCGATTTCCGTTTGGCACCCAAACTGCATAGCACCAGCAGACCCCATGCTGATGTTGCAGCCGTCGCTGATTGGAGTTCGCAATGACAGGGATCAACCGAGCTAGGCCTTTCATGGTGCTCATCGCGGTCACCGCGGCGGTTTCGTACGGCTGCGGGGAGACCCCAAATACGGAGGGTGAGGCGTCACCCCAAGCAGTCTCTCCTGCGATCGGCGCACTCGAATTCACTCACGGCACGAACGCCGCAAAGAGCGCCGCTGAGCTCGCGGCTTCCGAGTGCCTCGTCGCCGATGAAGACACGGTTCTGGCCTCCGATGTCGACTGCATCCTCGTCGACGCCGACGGCATCACCATCGATCTGAATCGCTTCACCGTTCACGGAGCGATTCTCGGCATGAGCGGATGGAACGATGTACAGGTGACCAACGGCGCCGTCTCGAATGGCGCGATCATCCTCGGCGCAAGGACCGTCCTAAGCAGGTTGACCGTTCGAGACTCCGACGACTTCGTCGTTCAGCTCGGTTTCGATAGTGTCATCAGCCGTTCGCTTTTCGAGAGGAACGATGTTGCCGTCGACCTCTTCTGGGGCAACGGGATTGAGGTTCGTGAATGCCGATTCGTCGAGAACTCGATCGCGATCAACATTGCCAGCGACAACGACTCGCGAGTGATCGGCAATCGATTCGAAGGAAACGGGGTGGGCGTTCGTGTTTTCGACGAAGATTTCGTCGGTTCATCGGGAAGTCGGATCGTCCGCAACCTCTTTCGAGACAACGACTTGGGTGTCTACGTGCTTGCGCAAGACGAAGCGAACGACACGGAGATCAGTTGGAACCTCTTCCGCTCGAACTCGTCGTCCGGGATCACCGTCATCTTAGGCTGCTCGACGGATTTCAGCCCGCTGTGCGGCGGTCGCGACACGATGATCGAAAAGAACCTCCTCCTTCGAAACGGCGATGACCCTCGCACCCTCACGGGAGGTTTGCCCCTGCCCGACGACTGGCAGGAGTACGAAGTCACGCCTGACGATGGCCTTACGGTGTTTGCAGTCGACGGGGCAGCGGACGGTGTCACCGCGACCCGCAACGTAGCCATCCGGAATGCGGATCTCGGAATCGACGCCGATGGCATCGTCGACGGCGGAGCAAACCGTGCTGCGAAAAACGGTAACCCGCTCGAGTGTGTAGGCGTGTCTTGTAGGTGATGGCGACGAGCGCTACTTCTTCGGATACACGTTCGCGTAGGCCTCGTCGTCTTGCGACGCGAGGACTGAACCGGTGATGATCGAGCCGAGGAAAAGGCCGACGCCCGTATAGAACATCGGGCGATAGCGGATTTGGTCTCCTGGGTTATTCGGGTCGTAACGGTAGTTGATCGAGGCGAACATCATCGCCATCCCCGCGACTGCGCCCGCGGCGAAGACGGCCCAGCCGGCCTTGCGCATGCGGCTCTTGTCGACGTAGCGACCCTCGACGACGGCGTCTGCGGTTAGATCGACCGGCTCTCGGATTTCGATCGGCTTGTTGCCGTTGAGAGAGAGGGCCAGCCGGTGACGCCCCGAAAGGAGCGTCGCGTCGCACGGCGCTTCGCAAATCGGCTGGTACGCTCGCGTAACGACTTCGCCGTAGTACGGAGCGACGCCCCCGTATCCGAAGCCGTATCCTCCCCAGCCAATGCCTCCGTACCCGAACCCGACGCCGTAGCTCACGCCGCTAATCGACGAATAGGTGCCGCCTGCTCGAAGCTGGAACGAGATGCCGTTGGTCGGCGACTGAAAGTGGATGTTCACCGGTTTGCCGGAGAGCAGCACCTGGCCCGGTTGGTCGAGGATGACGCCCCTCGCGCGCACCTCTCCGGTGTTCGGTTGCGGCGCCGGCGGGGAGTCGATGACGTCGTAGCGGGTGATGATGTCCTCGGGCGGCTCGCTCTCCGCCGCTTGGCCGAACGCGGTAGCGTTGGCGAGCGACGTGGCGAACACAATGAAACCGATGAAAACGCGCATCCTCGGGACCCTCACACTGACTGTAGGTCCGCTTGCCCCGCTCTCACGAATATAGCGTAAAAAAAGGCCCCGCCACACGTCGGACACCGCTACCGTTGCTCCCTTCCAGGCCTGGCGGGTTTCACGGGCCGACGTTGGCAGGACCATAAGGCGGAGAGGAAGGGATTCGAACCCCCGGTACCTTTCG
>CBFCWN010000014.1:0-49913 GCA_965601515.1 uncultured Myxococcales bacterium
CGTGCCCGTACTTGAACACCGACCCGGCGCGCGAGGATGAGCTGAACCGCCGAGCGGAGCGGCTCGTCGACGCCGCTTCGTTTCGGGTGCTGACGTTCGCGAAGAGAACCAACTTCTGGAGCGTGTTGACCCGTGAGTACGGAGCCCTCGGAAGCTGAGTATCGCAGGGTGAGGCGCGTGATCGGGCGGAGCCGCAAGTCTTCAGGGCCAGCGTGGCAGCAACGATCGGCGGTGGTTTCGAGGACGACATCGATGGTATAGAGCGCGGATGGCAACGCATCAAAAGCTGGGGGACCTAGCGGAGGAGCTCGAGGCGCAGGGAGCCGACGAACTGCGTGTGCACGTCGTGCGTCGCGCCCGGGATTTCAAGCGTTCGTGGGTGATGATGGCGGAGGCCCTGGTCGAAGTTCGCAATCGCGAGTCGTATCTCGATTGGGGCTATTCCGACTTCTATTCATATTGCTCGCTCGAGCTACAGCTGAAGCAGGCAACCGCCGACAAGCTCACCGGATCGTATGTCGCGCTCAAGCGCCACGCGCCTTCGGTGCTGAAGCGGGACGGCTTGAACGAACGCATTCCGACTTGCGATGCGGTCGACTACTTCGCGAAGGCTCTGCAGAAGGGCCCGAGCAACGACGCCGAGGACGAGCCGGCCGTGAGCCAAGAGGTCGTCGATGAGCTCCGCCATGCGGTGTTCGAGGAAGGCGCTCCGGTGAGCGATCTTCGCAAACGCTTCAATCCGGTGCTTCGACCGAGGCCGGAGGGCGCGGAGGAGCTCGACACGATTCGGAAGACCACCGCGACGGTTCGGCGCCTCGAACGCTCCATCGAGGAGATCGAAGGTCTACGGCGCACGACGGTCCGGGGAGCGTTGGACGCCCTCGATGCGCTCCGCGAAGAGCTCACCGAGCTGCTCGAACGGCGAAAGGCAGAGTTCGCGAAGACCGCATAGGCGAGTTGCGACGAAGTGAAACGTGTTCTATTCAAGGGACCGCTTCACGATGACCGACAAAACCCATGCTCCTGCGGTCGAGGGTCTGTTCACGATGGACCCGAACGCGCCACGTCTCCTCGGAACGCAATGCCGCGCGTGCGGTACGTACTTCTTTCCGGCGGAGAAGAACTTCTGCGGCAATCCAAAGTGCGATGTGGCCGATCTTCAGGAAGTCGAGCTGAGTCGGAAGGGCACGCTGTGGTCGTACACGAGCGCCAACTACAAGCCGCCTCCTCCGTTCGTATCCAAGGATCCGTTCGAGCCGTTCGCCATTGCGGCGGTCGAGCTCGAGCAGGAAGGGCTCACCGTGCTGGGTCAGGTCGTCCATGGCGTCGGAGTGGAGGACCTCACCACGGGAATGCCGATGGAGCTCGCACTCGAAGAGCTCTACCAGGATGACGAACACATCTACATGACGTGGAAGTGGAAGCCGTCCGATGGAGGCGCGCAATGACCAAGCAGGTTGCCGTTCTCGGCGTCGGGATGCACCCATGGGGCAAGTGGGGGCAGAGCTTCATCGGCTACGGCGTCAAAGCCGCAAAGGACGCTCTGAAGGACGCCGGGCTCGAGTGGAGTGACGTTCAGATGGTCGCCGGGGGCGATACGATTCGAAACGGCTACCCGGGCTTCGTGTCCGGCGCGACGTTCGCTCAGGCGCTGGGCTGGTCTGGCGCGTCCGTGTCGAGCTCGTACGGCGCGTGCGCGACCGGAGCGCAAGCGATCGGCGTGGCGCGGGCGCACATTCTCGCGGGGCTTTGTGACGTTGCGTTGGTGGTCGGCGCAGACGCCGCGCCCAAGGGCTTCTTTGCGCCGACAGGCGGACGTCGACCGGACGACCCGGACTGGCTTCGTTTCCACGTTCAGGGAGTGACCAACCCTACTTATTTTGGGCTGTGGGCGCGTCGACGCATGGACCAGTACGGGTCAACCCCCGAGGACTTCGCGACGGTCAAAGTGAAGAACGCCAAACATGGTCTTCACAACCCCAACGCGCGCTACAAGAAGGAGGTGAGTGTCGACGATGTGCTTGCGTCGGCCGTGGTCGCGGACCCTCTTCATCTCCTCGAGATCTGCGCGACGAGCGACGGCGCCGCGGCGCTCGTGCTCTCGAGCATGGAGTTCGCGCGAAAGCACACCACCGACCCGGTGAAGATCGCGGCCGTCTCCACGGTCACGCCCGTGTACCCAAACACCATCATCGAGATGCCAAACCTCTCAACCGATTCGAGTGCGGGTTCGGGGCCTCCGGAGCTAGGCTTCAAGGAGTCGATCGCGCACCGCGCCTACGAAGAAGCCGGACTCGGCCCCGAAGACATGAACCTCGCCGAGGTCTACGACCTGTCGACCGCGCTCGAGCTCGACTGGTACGAACAGATCGGGCTTTGCGCGCCCGGCGACGCGGAGAGGTTGCTGCGCGACGGCGACACGACGATCGGCGGCCGCATCCCCGTCAACGCAAGCGGCGGCCTCGCAAGCTTCGGCGAAGCGGTCCCTGCACAGGCCATCGCCCAGGTCTGCGAGCTCACCTGGCAGCTCCGAGGCCAGGCAGACGCCCGCCAGGTCGAAGGCGCCAAAGCCGGAGTCACAGTGAACCAGGGCCTCTTCGGCCACGGCTCGTCGGTTATCTGCACCCTCTAGGGGACACGCAGCCCCCCCAAAACCCCAATCATTCCAGCACCTTCCCAGCCAACCCGCGCGATTTGCGAAAAACGCTGGTTTTCTTACGGGCCGCACGGCCTGCGTGCATCGCTGGCGACTTTGCAGCGACGCGAGGAGACAACCCTAGAATCCGCGAAGCAGCAACAATCGAATCGCGACTGGCGTAGTGGTCCGCCGCCAACAGGCCGCACGGCCTGCGAAAAACCCAGCGTTTTTCGCAACTCGCGCGGGTTGGTGCAGAAATGCGTGGAATGTTTGGGGTTTTGGGGGGGCTGCGTGTCCCCAAAAGGCGGCCGCCTTGGGGGTGGGGGGAACGGGGTTACGGGGTCGGGGCAAGGGGTGCGAAGCCGACCGGAAGGACCGTCTCAGGAAGGTCGAGCGGTCCACCGACGGTGTTGAAGAAGAACTCGTCGATAGTCGGCGGCGGGCACGCTGCTGCGTTGACGACTCCCACCGGGTCGAGAAGCGTGTCGTCCGCGCCGTGGCCGACGAGCACGCGACCGAGACCCTCTGCGAGACCATCGGTATCGCCAGGGAATGCGAGCACGGCCACGGGCGGCTCATCGGGAGCTGCGTTGTTGACGTTGCGAATCGCAACGGCGGTCAGGAATCGAGTTGAGCGAGCTCTTGGTCGAGCCGCGCATCAAACGACGGATCGGAGTCGGGAGCGGCTGGAACGGGCGCGGCCCGACGCCGGACGCGACGGCTCGCGACGAGGAACCACAGCGTGGATACCGCGAGGGCGAGCAGCGGGATGATCCAGCCGAACGCCAGCGGTTTTGGGCTCAGGTCGAACTCGGGAACCCTCTGCTGCAGGCGGTCGCGAATCTCGCTCGACGGCACGTCCGCCGCGACCCAGTCATGGATGTCCGTGCGCCACTCGGCCGCCCTCGGGCTCGGACAGGAGTCGAGCGTCTTCCCAGGGCAGAACGGGCTGTTCGTCGTCCTCACGATCGACTGAACGGTGCGGCTGTCGTCCGTGTCACTCGCGGAATCCGGACCGGCGCATGCGGCCAGCCAAACCGCAGCAACTATCGAAATGATCGCGAGTGACTTCCGCATCGATCACTACGTAACCACAAGGCGAAGGTTCGGGTACGCGACAAATTGTCGCGCTCAATAAAGAAGGCCAGCCACGGACGCGGTCATGAGGGACGCGAGCATGCCGCCGAACATCGCCTTCACTCCCAAACGGGCGAGGTCGTGCCGTCTGCCGGGGGCGATGCCTCCGATGCCGCCGAGCTGAATGCCGATGGATCCGAAGTTTGCGAATCCGCAGAGCGCGTAGCTCAGCATCACGACCGTGCGTGGCGAAAGTTCTGCGGCACCGTCGGCGAGCGACTCGTAGAGGTGGAGGTACGCGATGAACTCGGTGAGGACGAGTTTTTCACCGAGCAGGGTTCCGACGGCCATGCACTCGTCGAGCGGCGTTCCAATCAGAAACGCAAGCGGCGAAAAAACCCAGCCGAGAATCCGCTGCAGCGTGAGCGGTTCGACAGCCGACGCCCCTTCGAGCCCCGCCCAATCGTTGTAGAGCGTGAACGGTAGCCCGAGGGCGGCGTTGACGAGCGCGATGATCGCAATGAACGCGATGAGCATGGCACCGACGTTGAGGGCGAGTTTGAGGCCCTCGGTCGCGCCGCGTGCGGCAGCGTCGATCAGATTGACATCTGGTCGTTCGACGTGAACTTCCACGTCGCCGCCCGTCTCGCTTGGTTCGGTTTCCGGCCAAAGCACTTTGGCGATGACCAATGCGGCGGGAGCGCTCATCACGCTCGCGGCGATCAGGTGACCCGCAATCCCAGGGACCACCGATTCCAGCATGCCGACGTACGCAGCAAGCACCCCGCCCGCGACGGTGGCGAAGCCGGCTGTCATGACCGCGGTCAGCTCCGACATCGTCATCTTCGGGATGAAGGGCGCGACCATGAGCGGCGCCTCCGTCATCCCAACGAACGTGTTCGCCGCCGTCGCCAGGGTTTCCGAGCCCGAGGTCTTCATCGTCCTGCGCATGATCCACGCGAAGCCGCGCACCACCCGCTGCATGACCCCGAGGTGATAGAGCATGGTCGACAGCGCCGAAAAGAAGATCAGCGTCGGCAGCACGTTGATCGCGATCGTGAACGTCTCCGACGCGAACTCCCCAAACACGAACTGCGTCCCTTCCGCAGTGAATCCGAGAAGTGCGAGCACGAGGTCGTTGAGCACCGAGAAGAACCAGCGCCCGGCCTCGGTCTTCATCACGAGAAGCCCGAACGAGAGCTGAAGGCCAAGGCCCCAGCCCACGACCTTCCACGGGACGCGGTCGCGATGCTTCGAAAACATCCACGCGATTCCCAGCATCGCGAACGGGCCAACCAGTGACATCAACCGCTGCCAGATGGTCGCATCCATCGCTGCGCAGCTTACCCGCTATTCGTACTGAACCCCAAAGTGTGCTCTGTAGTCGGCGATCCGCGGTTCGATGTCGTCCCGGGTCATCCCGAAGTCTTCGAGCGCGTACTTGTGCTTGCCGTACTTGTGCTGCTTGTTGACGCGCCGCGAGGCTTCCATCGCGGCTCGCGCTTCGCGGCTCAGCTCCTTGCCCGCGGCCGCATAGATACGCTCGACTTCGCGAATCGGATCTTTGACGAGGTCGTAGTAAGAAACGTCGACGAATCCGCGGTCGTCGACGCGCTCTCGGGTGGCCATCGAACAGCGCGCCATGTTCTCGATTTTGTCGAGGCAGTCGTTCGCGACCCGGTTCGGGTCGACGTCGTCGCTGAAGATCATCTGCAGATGCGTGATCATGCTGAAGAACGACGGACTCGTTCTGAGCGGATCGCGATGGGTCTGAACGATGATCGCGTCCGGGAAGACTTCGAGCAGCGGGTCGAGAAACTCGAGGTGGTGCGGAGTCTTGAGGACCCAGCGCATCGGCTTGTTCGGGCCTGGTCGCTGGTACTGCAGGTACTGCATCATCAGCTTCAACGACTCGTACGCAGGACGGTGGCTCTGCTCCCTAAGCCAGGTCGCAAATGTCGGCACGTCCATCATCGACTCGGGCGTCGTCGTGAGAAACGACTGCTCGAGGAGGATGACCTCTTCCTCCGGGGCATCGGGTTCGGCCGGATGAATCGCAAAGAACCCGGGCGACATGTACTTGAGTCCCTTCGAAGCCTTCGCGGCCTGGGAGACTCTCGGATCCGGTCCGCTTCCCGATCGGTGGGTCGTATGGGGCGCCGGATTGATCGCCTCCCAAGACGCCAGAGAACGCACCGACGGATCGACTGCGATGAGCCGATGGAGCATCGTGGTTCCAGTCCGCGCGAGCCCGGCGATGACGATGGGCGCCTCGATCTCCACATCGAGTATGTCGGGCTGCTTCTTGATCCTGTCCTGCGCGACGAGCTTGTTCACCAGCACGCTTACGATACGACCCTCGATGATCATCCGGCCGACCGGGTTGAGGTTCGCTTCGCGATTGATCGAGTCGATCATCACCTCGAGCGGCTCACGGAATCGATCGTCGCCGAAGTCGCTGAGACCGACCTTCTTGCGCGCCTTGTCGAGCACATGGTCGACGCGGATCGGGCCACGACCGATGCCGAGAAGGCGCCCTACCCGATTGGCCAAGGCGATCGGCGCAGGCCGGTACGGTCGGCCGAACGTGCTCGTGACTTCACCGGCCGCCATGGAACGCCCTCACTGCACCTTGCGGAGCAGCTCTTCGGTCTTGCCCCATAGTAGCGCACCCTTCTCTGGGTCCATCGACGGGTCCGAGGAGTTTCTGACGCGCATCATGTGCATATAGGTTCCGGTCTTACCGCCCATCTCGTCCGAGCAGACCAAGTAGTCGACGGGAATGGCTGCCTTGTCCGGGCTCTGAAAGAAGACCGCCATCACCGACTTGAGAATCGGCTTCAGCCAGTTCGGCGCCTCGCGCGCCATGTTCGAATTGACCGCGCCAGGACACAGGGCATGCACGCATACGTCCGGGGCTTCGCCCTCCGGATTCAATCGTCGCGACAGCTCATGAAAATACGTCGTCAGGTGGAGCTTGCTGAGACCGTAGTACTTCACACCGTCAGCAACGCCGTACTCGACCGGTTCGCCGAACGCGTCGAAGTCGATGGGAATGGAGCTTCGATGCGTCTCTGAAGAGACGAAGATGACGCGTGGCGGATCCTCGGCGCGTGAGTTCTTGCCGTAGACCGCATTCGGAATGACTCCATCCTTGAGCAGACGGTCGAGCACGACGAATTTCGCGAGGAAGTTCACGGCAAACATGAGCTCCAACCCATGCTTGTTCGTGCGAGACGTCACCGGCACGACTCCGGCATTGAAGACCGCGGCATCGAGGGTGATGTTTCGGTCGCGAAGCTGGTCGCAAAACGCTTGGATGGAATCGAAGTCGCTGAGGTCGACCTGAATCATTTCGACGTCGGGGTTGCCGCTGGCGGCTTTCACCTCTTCCCCTGCCTCCGGGATGCCGCTTCGACACGCCATGATGACGCGGGCACCTCGCTTGGCGAGACGAATCGCGATGCCCTTGCCGAGGCCGCTGTTGGCGCCGGTAACCAGACACGTCCGCCCCTCGAGCGACACCCTCGGTGAAACCGGCTCGACTTTGGGCTCTTTGCTTCGCTGATCGAGAAGGCCGCTCAAGACGGCGGTAACGGGATTGCCGTGAGTTCGTTCGACCATAGCCGCCGCACTGTAGAAAACTCGGCCCGCCTGTCAACGACTAGTCGTCATCTCGACGTACTCACGCACCACGGTGTGCAAACCCACGAACATCGCCCGCGCCATGAGCGCATGACCGATCGACACCTCCTGCACGTGCGGCACCGTGAGAAACGTAGGCAGGTTCTCGAGATCGAGATCATGCCCGGCGTTAACGCCTAGACCACACGCCGAGGCATGTTCTGCCGCAACTCGGTACGTCTCGAGTGACGACTGCAGCGCTTCCCCACCCTGTTCGAAGGCGCGCGCATAAGGCTCGGTGTAGAGTTCGACGCGATCGGCCCCGAGCTCGGCAGCCCATTCGATGGGCGCGGAAATCGGATCGACGAACACGCTGACCCGTACCCCTGAGTCGTGAAAGCGCGAGACCAGCTGCTGAAGCTCCCGCTTGGGGGTATCGGCGGGCCACCCTGCTTCGCTCGTGAGCTCACCGGGTCGAACGGGCACGAGCGTGCACTGATGAGGGCGAACCGACTCGACCATCTCGACCCAGTCAGGCCGTGGATCTCCCTCGATGTTGTACTCGACCCGGTCCCGCATCGGCGCCAAGAGCTTCGCCACCTCGTAGACGTCCGCCGGTCGAATGTGTCGTTCGTCGTCGCGCGGGTGCACCGTGATGCCGGGCGCGCCGGCGTCGACGCAGGCCTGGGTCGCCGCGATGACGCTTGGCTCGGCCCCACCCCTGGAATTCCGAAGGGTTGCGACCTTGTTGACGTTGACGCTGAGCCGAACCATCGGCCGATTCTTAGCTCCCCGTCGAGCGGACGCCACTCACGACTGGCGTCGGCTCAAGGGTGCGCTACACCTAAACTGAAACGTGTTCTATTACGCCTGTGTGCACGGTTCAGAACTTAGTGTAATATTCCTCCGATGAACGTCAGCGCCAAATCGGTCGTGTTGGAAGTCTTATCGGCGGGCGAGTCGATCTACAAGGGCACGCTGCCCGTTCGCTCGCTGGTTCAAGCGGCTTCGGTCTTCGACATTGCGGAGAACAGTGTGCGCGTCGCCATCGTGCGCCTTCGAGCCGAGGGACTACTCGAATCGCCGGACCGCGGCGAGTACCGCCTCGGTCCCAGCGCACAGATCGTCAACGACAAGATTCACGGCTGGCGAACCGTCTCGACGCGAACTGCGACGTGGGATGGCGCGTGGGTTGGTGTTTTCACCGCAGACCTCTCTCGCACAGACCGCCCTGCGCTTCGTCGAAGACTGCGAGCTCTGCGGTACCTCGGTTTCGAAGAACTGAAGTCGGGTCTCTTCCTGCGGCCGAACAACCTCCGACCCGGCATCGACGGCGTTCGCGACGAACTTTTCGCGCTCGGACTCGACCAAGGGGCATCGGTGTTTCGATTGTCCGAGCTCAATCCGAGCGAGGAGAGTCGCGCCCGAGCGATGTGGGACGTCCCACGACTCGAGCAGACCTACTCGGAGCTCCACGGTGAGCTTCGGGGAAGTATGCAGCGCCTCGAAGAGCTTCCGTTGAACGACTCCGTGCGCGAGGCCTTCCTCCTCGGACGAGAAGGCATCCGCCAGGTGAACCTCGATCCGCTCCTCCCAGAGCCCCTGATCAACGAGCGAAAGCGCTCAGATATGGTCGATACCCTTCAGAACTACTGCGACAAAGGGTTGAACCTATGGACTCGCTTTCTCCAGCTCGACTAGATCGACTATGCTGCCGCGCATGAAGTCCGCGGATTTCGAATTCACGACCGTCGATCGCGCCACCCTCTACGTTCGGGGCTGGCTGATCGATGAACCGAAGGCCATCGTTCAGGTCATCCACGGGATGGCCGAGCATAGCGCCCGGTACGAACGGCTCGCCGCGGCCCTCGCCGAGGCGGGTTACTCCACGTACGCCCACGACCATCGCGGCCATGGCAGGAGCATCCCAGAAGGCGCGAAGCCCGGGCACATGGCGAACAGCGACTCGTGGAACCGCATCGTCGAGGACGCGCATGGCGTCAACCGAGAGATCGCCACGCGCCATCGAGGCGTTCCCATCGTCGTGCTCGGTCACTCGATGGGCTCGTACGTTCTTCAGCAACTCCTGTTCGAGCATCCGAGCGACATGGTCGGAGCGGCCCTTTCAGGCTCCAACGGCAAACCTCCGCCCATCGCCAAGGTCGCCAGCATCATCGCACGGGTCGAACGCGCGCGTGTCGGACGGGCGAACCCGAGCCCCATACTTCAGAAGATGACCATCGGCGATTTCAACAAGGCGTTCGCTCCCAACCGAACGGAGTCGGACTGGCTCTCACGAGACAATAGCGAAGTCGACAAGTACGTTGCCGATCCGCTCTGCGGCTTCGACGTATCGACACAGGTCTGGTTGGACCTGTTCGCGGGGCTCGACCGCATCAACAAGCCGAGCCACGTCGCCAAGGTGCCCAAGGACATTCCGATCTACATTTTCTCGGGCGACCGCGACCCCGCTGGCGTCGACGGCAAAGGCGCGACCCGTCTCTACGAGGCGTACAAGCGAGCGGGCATCTTCGACGTACGCCTGAAGCTCTACCCCGAGGGTCGTCACGAGATGTTCAACGAGATCAATCGCGACGAAGTCACTCGCGACCTCATCGACTGGTGCGACGAAATCGTCGCCACGCGCGCCTAGGGCTCGTTAGGACGGCTCGTGTAGAGCGGCCCCTCAACGGCGCCTTTGACGAGTGGGCGCGACTCGGGAGTCATCGAGCAACGCCAGAGCGAGCTTCGCGACCCGATCGCCTCGGCGCCATCGTATACGTTGAAGTCTTCGAACACCGCTTCGACGACCAGCCCCGCCTCCGCAAGAACCCGCTGCTTTTGGAGACCCCGCTCGCTTGCTCGACGGCTGAACCCAAACGATACGTAGAGACGCCCATCCCGCTTCATCATCTCGATGGCGCGGCTCACGAACAAGGCGAATCCTTCAACGGCGTACGGCGGATCGGTGAAGACGGCCCCGAAGCGACCCTTCAGCGACTTCGGAATCGGTTCGCGCAGATCGTGGTGCACAACCTCGATCTCCCAGTCTCGCTCGGACGCTGCGCCCGACAACACCCGAAGCACATCCTCGTCGGTGTCGAGCACCGTAACCTTTCGCCCTGCCCCAGCGAGCTGCACCGCTGCGCTGGTCAGGTCGTCGTCTCCGAGGAACATGAGCCCGCGCTGGTGGTCACCCGACCGCACCAAGAGCTCCGCGCGACGAACGGCGGTATCGGTCGTGACGTACACCTGATCGAGCTCGCGCTTCGGGGTAGCACGCGCGCCCGCGATCGATTCGTAGTCGGCCACCCATGGTGGGCGCTCGTCAGGGACGGCCTGTCGGGCCACCAGTTCGCGAGCCAGCGCGGCGAGGCCCACGACGGTGCATCGTATGCCGTCGTCGCTCTGCTCGAACCACTTCTCGTAGCGGCCGAGGATGTCGACGACGACCGAGGTGCCTTCCCCGGCTTCCTGAGCGATCGCATCGATGGAAAGCGCTCGACCATCGCCCAGCGCCCTCAGGATGCGAAACGCTCCTTCGTACACGGAGCTACTTGTCGCGGAAGACGATCATGCCGTGCGTCAGGTCGTACGGGGACAACGCCACGGTCACTCGATCGCCGAGAATCACGCGAATCCGGAATTTACGCATTCGTCCGCACAGCTGGGCGCGCACCGTCGCGCCCGAATCGGCGGTCACTTCAAACTGGCCGCCGGCGAACACCTGCGTCACGACACCGTTCAGTTTGATATGGTCGTCGCGCTTGTCTTCTTGATCAAAATCGCGATCGAATCTTCTGCGTCTGCCTCTTTGGCCTCGTCTCGCCACTCAGTCTCCTTTTCCTGACCGCGCAACCTAAGTCCGATTGGGCCGCGTCGCCACTTCGGGTCTGTAACAAATTTGATACGGGCCCTTGTTTCCGTTTTTCTAGCACCCCCCGTGGAAATGTCAGCCAGAACGGATCATGGTGCGCAGTCCGGTGCTCGAGCGTCACCCCGATGATGGTTGGAGCTTGGCAGCCCCCATGAAGGTGAGCGCCCGGACCCGTCGCATCTTGCGCTCGCTTGCGGATGCGATTCTTCCGGACGAGCCCCGGACCGATGACACGCTCGAGACGGTGACGACGCACGCGCTGGTCTCGCTGCAGTACATGCCGCGATCGTCGGCTTGGGTGTTCCTACTCACGATGCGACTGCTCAACTGGTCGCCGCTCTGGCGCCTGCGAGGAGTGCGGCCGCTCACGTCGCTCGCGCGCGAGGCGGGGCGAACACACCTGGTCGCTGCCACCAAGAGCCGGTGGCTTGGGGTCCGGCTGCTGATGTACGGCCCACTTGGGCTGTTCATGTCCTCTTACTTCGATCAGGACTACGTCCACGAGGCACTCCACTACGACCCGAAGCCGTTCGTGGAGGAGCGCATACAGCTGCGCCGCAAGTGGCTCGAGGAGAGCGGATCGTGACCGTGTTGTCCCACGCGGATTACCGTCAGGGTCAGCAGTTTCATGCCGATGTCGTCGTCGTCGGCACCGGTGCGGGCGGAGCGGTCGTCGGCGCAGAGCTCGCGGAGGCTGGCCACGACGTCGTGCTCGTCGAGGAGGGTGGCTACCATCCGACGTCGAGCTTCAATCCCTACCTCACGGAATCGATTCCTCGGCTGTACCGCGATGCCGGAGGAACGATCATCGTGGGCCGACCGCCCATCCCCTACGCGGAGGGCCGCTGCGTCGGAGGCGGCACCGTCGTCAACGGCGGAATGACGTGGCGCCCTCCGGAAAAAGTGCTCGCCGAATGGGAGTCGGTGACCGGCCAGCCCGACCTCGGCCCGACTGCGATGGAAGCGCTCTTCGAACGGGTCGAATCCCGAATCCACGCAAGCTCGCAGCGGGCGGAGTCGATCGGCGAGGACAGCCGGCTGCTCCAAGAGGGCGCGAAGAGGCTCGGCTGGCGGTACGACCACAACAAGCGGGCGCAAGACCGGTGCGCGGGTTCCAACCAGTGCCTCACGGGCTGTCCGACGGGTGCGAAGCAGTCGACTCTCGTCAGCTACATGCCGATCGCATTCGAGCACGGCGCTCGGTGCCTCACCGAAGTTCGCGTACACAAGCTGTGGATCGAGGGCGGCCGCTGCATCGGGGTCATAGGTCGCGCGATCCATCCGAGGACGCGCCAAGAAGACATCGAGGTGCGCGTCCACGCGAAGGCGGTGGTCATCTCGTGCGGAGCGATTCAAACGCCGTTTCTTCTCCTCGGCCATCGACTCGGGCGTCCGAGTCGCCAGCTCGGCAAGAACTTTCTGTGCCATCCGAACACGAAGGTCGTGGCGGTCTACCCGCGCGACATCTACGCGTGGCAAGGTGTCAGCCAGGCCGGTCAGATTCGCGAGTTCCGCGACGAGGGAATCCTCATGGCGGAAAACGCGGTGCCCCCCGGCACGGCCGCAGCCCAAATTCCGTACCTCGGACAGGACGCGTTCGACCTGATGGCCCACTACAACGCCATGGCGATGACCGGAGTTTTGGTCGAAGACTCGCACGCGGGAACCGTCACGCGTAGCTTCGGCGCGCCCATGGCCAAGTACTCGATCAACGAGTACGACCACGCGCGTTTTCTACGAGGAGTCCGGCACTTAGCGACGCTTCACTTCGAGATGGGCGCAGAGCAGGTGATCCTCCCGTTCAGCAACTTCCACGTCGCCCGCTCGGTCGACGATCTCGCGCGAATCGAAGCCACCCAGCGCTCTCGAAGCACCATCGAGCTCTTCACCGTGCACATGATGGGCACCTGCCGTATGGGCAGCCGCCCCGAAAACTCCGTTGTAAACCTCAGCGGCGAGCTCTGGGATCTGCCCGGGTGCTACGTCGCCGACGCGAGCCTCTTCCCTACGGCGGTCGGCGTGAACCCACAGGTCACCATCATGGCGTTGGCAACGCGGGTGGCGCAGCGGTTTGCTCTTCCGAATTGACAGAATCCGGTTTATTACGCAGAGCAATCGCGTTCGATGCTCGACCTCCCACGACTCCAGCGCATCCGTCTGACCGAGCGCCCGATCGGCCAAGAGTTCTTCGCTCACATGGTCCTCACGCCCAACTACAACCACTTCCCGGGGATCGAGATCGAGATCGAGGGCATCGAAAAGATCCCAAAGGAGCCGGTCATCTACGCGATGAACCACACGGACCGGTTCAACTACTTTCCGTTCATGTACAAGCTCTGGAAGCTCGAGGGCCGCTACATCACGGTCTGGGTGAAGGGGAAGTACTACGAGAACCCCGCGGTGGGCACCTTCATGGAGCTGACGAGCAACCTTCCGACGGTCTCTCGGGGCTACATCATCACCAAGGACTTCGCGCTCACCATGAATCGCCGGCCGGCCGAAACGGAGTACGACACACTTCGGACCTTGGTGAACAAGGAAGCCGCGCCCGACGAGGACTCGAGCACCGTGGACGTCTCCTCGTTGCCGCAAGAGCTCTTTGAGAAGAAACGCAACATCCTCGGCGTCGACTTCGACCCCGACGAGTGTTCCTACGCCGCCGGCATCAACAACGTCTTCAACGCGATGATGCGGGAGTTCGTCCGACTCAACGAGCTTTCCTTCGATCTAGGCCTGGACCTCCTCGTGTTCCCGCAGGGCACACGCTCGATTCGGCTCCCCCGAGGCCGCATCGGCATGATGGAGATCGCGCTTCGCTACAAAAAGACGATCGTCCCCGTTGGCTGCAATGGCTGTGACCTCATCTACACGGGGTCCGTGCCGATCGCCAAGAAGGGCAAGGTCGTCTATCGCATCGGCGACCCGATTCCCTACGAGGAGCTCTCCGAGTTCCACATCACCGAACCCTACGAACCGTTCACGGCCGAAGCAGAGCATGCCCACCGCGACAAGTTCCAGGGCTCCGTGGATCTCGTCATGGAGCGAATCAACGAGCTGCTCGACCCTCAGTACCAGTTCAGCGACGACCTCAAGAGCACGGGGGTTCGGGGAACCTCGCGGTTCATGTAGCCATTGGTTGTTCCCTCCCCTGAAACGCGTTAGACCGAGCCCCGTGGACGCGCTCCAAGCTTTGAGGGACGCGACGGAACCGAAGCCCGTCGTGGCGATCATCGGGGGAGCCGTCGCTGGGTCGGAAGCCGCGGCGGCGTGCGCCGCGAGGGGAGCGATCCCCATCGTGTTCGAGCAGGGCGTTCGACCGTACGGCAAGATCGAAGACGGTCTGCCCCGCTGGCACGAAAAGCTGCGCGACAAGGAATACGGAAAGATCAACGGCAACCTCAGCCGTGATTCGGTCGTCTTCGTCCCGCGCACGGAGATCGGGTCGGACCTCACGTGGTCGCATCTCTACGAAGGGCTCGGTCTGAGCGCCATCGTCCTCGCAAATGGAGCGTGGCGCGACCGACCCCTCCCCGTGGAGGGCGCGGACGCCTACGACGGCAAGGGACTCGTGTACCAGAACGAGTTCGTCTACTGGTTCAATCACTATGAGGACGAAGGGTACGACGGTCCGGTCTTCGAAATCCCCGACGACGTCATCGTCGTCGGCGGCGGGCTCGCTTCCATCGACGTCGTCAAGATCATCAACCTCGAGCTCTATGGACGCGCGCTTCGCGAACGAGGGATCGACGTGGACCTCGTGGAGATGGAGCTCAAGGGCATTCCTCGGACGCTCGACAAGCTCGGCGTGAGCGCGGAAGACCTGAACGTGAAGGGCGCGACCCTCTACTACCGCCGGCGCAAAGAAGACATGCCCCTCGCCAGCGCCGACAACCCTTCCCCGGAGAAACTCGCGAAGCTCCAGGCCGCTCGCGTGAAGATCATGGACCGGGTCATCAGTAAGTACTTCGTTAAGTTCGAGCCCCTCTGTAGGCCGGTGGGCCTTCTGACAGAAGGCGATCGACTCACGGGCATTCGTTTCCAACGGACCGAAGTCGTCGATGGTCGCGTCCGCGGCATCGAGGGCACCGAGTTCGAGGCCCGCGCGCCGATGACCATCAGTTCTATCGGCAGCGTCCCGAAGCCGATCGAGGGTATTCCGACGAAGGGCGAGCTCTACCACTACGACAGCTGGGACACCGGCGAGGTGCACGGCCTGCCGGGCGTTTTTGGTCTGGGCAACGTGCTGACCGGCAAAGGCAACATTCGCGACAGCCGTGAGAACGCGATCGAAATCATCGAGAAGGTCGTCGCAGCATATCTCGGCGTAGGAGACGAACCGAGCGAGGTGCCGGGCCAGTCTTCGGAGGAAGCTCGCGTGGTCGCCGAGAAAGCCGCGTCGGGAGCACCGATGCCGCCCGAAGCGATGAGGGCACTTGCCGAACACATCGAGTCTCGTTATCGGGCGGTCGGGTACGCCGGCTATGAGAACTGGATCGACGCGCACACGTGATATGGTCCGCCCCGTGCAGCGCCTCGCACCCTTTGCCCTTCTCTTTGCTTTGATCGCCATCGGGTCTCAGGCCTCGGCGCAGGAGCGACGGGTCAACCTCCGGTTTCAGGGCGGCGTCGAGGTCGGTGTACCGATCTTCCTCGACGTCGACAGTTCCATCGTCAGGCCGGCGGGAAGCCTCAAGGGCTGGGGCGGGTTCGACATCGGATGGGTCGTCTTCGATATGGCGATGGGGCTCATGTGGACCCCGATCCAGACCAACAACATCCCCGAGGTCGTTCAGCCCGCGGGCCTCGAGCCTCTCGTGCGCCTTCACTTCTCGCCGGGGATTCGAGTTCAGGTCCCGACCATCGACCCGGTGCTCCCCTACATCACGGGTTCGTTCGACGCGAACTTCTGGAAGTTCGGCGCGTTCGCGTCGGCATGCGGCTGGTACTACTGCCGGAGCGACTCTGACGCGAAGTTCGCACCCGGGTTCACTGGGAAAGCTGGACTCGGCATTTACCTGAAGGGCAGCATGTATCTCGACGTCGGGTTTCAATACACCTTCAGCGGTCGGGGCAACTTCTTCGAGCAGGCGCAGTGGTTCTTGAGCCCCTTCATCGGCTTCATCTACCGCGGCGACCGAGACCGTCTGGGTGGCACCGGCTACTGAGCCATGCTCTCGTCGAGGTCGGACTCTTCGACGGACGGCGGATACGCAGGAAGCGCTTGCTCGATTTGGTCGGCAGCGCGCGCAACGGCGTGCATCAGCAGGTCCAGATCCTCGAGCTGAAAATGCTCGGTATGCGTCGTGTGCCGGACGACGAACACCTCGCCGTCCAGACATAGCGACCCGACCGCTAGATTGAAGCTCTGCTCGAGCGCAGCGCGAGGATCCATGCGCTCCGCTCGACAGCACGCGGAGGAGAAGTCGACCCAGCCGCGACCCATGGCCTCGTAGTACGCCGCGATCACAGCCTGGAGTCGCCCACCCGGATACTCGAACACGACCTTGAAGCTGTGTTCGTTCTCCTCAGCGATTTTGTAGGCGGACCGTGCGTGGTCCTTGATGTCCGTCCACGATGGCAAGCGCGCATGGTTGTATCACAGGACCTCTGGAAAAAGGGGTCGAAACTCCGAACGACACGCGTACACTTCCCGACATGTTTCGCCGGATTACATCGCCCCACTGGCGGGCTTCAGTCGCAGCGGAGTTGCGGGTTGGGCCGCGAGCGCTGAAGGGTTCTGTCCCGTGGTTGTTGCGTACCGGCCTCAAGAAGGTCGAAACGTTGGTCGACGTGGTCGCCATGAACGCGAAGGCGTCGCCGCACGACCTCGCGTTCGAGATGGACGACGAGCACCTCACGTGGTCGGAGCTCGAAGCGACCACTTCCCGTATCGCCCACGTGCTGTCGGCTGCAGGCGTCAAGCAGGGAGACGTGGTTGCACTCATCGCGGAGAACTCGCCGTTCTACATCGCATCCGTCCTTGGTATCGCGCGGGTCGGTGCCACCGGCGCTCTGATCAATACGAACCTCGTCGGACGTCCACTTTCGCACGCCGTGAGCGTCTCCGCGGCCAAAGTGGTCCTCGTGAGCCACACGCTCGAAGCGGGCCTTCGCGACTGCGAGGAGCTCTGTCGCTCGCTCGACCGGATTCTCGTCTTCGACGACGAACCGTATTCCGGACTCCTTCGGGACACACCGACCGTCCCGTACCCGGCCGCCAAGGTGAGCTCGGACGATGACTTCATCTACATCTATACCTCGGGGACTACCGGACTCCCGAAGCCGTGCCGCATCTCGCACTCGCGCGCGGTGATGGCGGGGGCAGGCTTCGCCCCCGTGATGTTTCAGTTCGAGCCGGGGGACAAGCTGTACTGTGTGCTCCCGCTCTACCACGCGAGCGGGATGCTCATTGGTACGTCGTCGGCCATCGTCTCACGAACGCCGATGGCACTTCGACGGTCGTTCAGCGCCAGCGCCTTTTGGGACGATGTCCATCGCTATCAAGCCACCGCGATCCTCTACATCGGCGAGCTCTGCCGATACCTCGTCAACTCCCCTCCTCGAGCCAACGAAAACCCAAACCCAGTTCGAGTCGCTGTAGGCAACGGGCTTCGCCCGGACATTTGGCCGCGATTCAAGGCACGATTCGGAATCGAGAACATCCGCGAGTTCTACGGCGCCACCGAGGCGCCGGGGTTCATCGCCAACTTCAGTGGACGAGAGGGTTCCGTTGGGCGCGTCCCGCTCGGCGGCGCCGGCTTTCTCCGCCTCGCCGAGTACGACATCCACCGCGACGAGCACATTCGGGACGAACGCGGCTTTTGCGTTCCCGCAAAAATCGGCGAGCCCGGTGAGCTTCTGATCAAGATCCCCTCGGCTTCCGCGGGCGGCCTTTCGTATCGCGGCTACACCGACCAGGCCGCTACCGAAAAGAAGATCCTCCGCGACGTGTTCCGAAAGGGCGACCAGTACTTCCGCTCGGGGGATCTCCTGAGACGCGACGAGGACGGCTTCTACTATTTCGTCGATCGAATCGGCGACACCTTTCGGTGGAAGGGCGAAAACGTTTCCACGGCAGAAGTCGCGGACGTGATCACCCAGGACGACGCCATTGACGAGGCGACCGTTGTTGGCGTTCACGTACCCAACATGGACGGTCAGGCGGGTCTCGTCGCGGTGGTCCCCGCCAACGGCTTCGACCCCGTGCACTTTGCTCGGACCGTCGCAGAGTTGCCGGCGTACGCACAGCCCCGCTTCGTACGCGTGATGGGAAGCCTCGCGAAAACCGGCACCTTCAAGATCCAGAAGAACGATCTTCGCAACGACGGCGTCGACCCTAGCCGTGTCGAAGATCCCCTCTTCATCCGCGCCAACGGCGGCTACGAGCGGCTTACTCCCGAGCGCTGGACCGACGTCAAAGAAGGCCGGCTGACGCTCTAGTCAGCCGTCGGCGAGCGCCTTTTGGATCTTTGCGAGGTCCTCCGGTGCATAGTCGAGCCTCAGCGCGGCCGTGTGGGCGCGTTCGGTCATCTTCTTCCAAGTTTTTTGGATGATCGGGTTGAGCTTTTCTTCGTCGTGCTTCTGCGCGAAGTCGTGAAAGTAGTGGTCGAGAAACACGAGGCAGATGACGTCCTCGAGTAGCTGCACATCGGGGTCGGTCTTGAGCCCGCGCTTTCGAAGCAACGTCTTGACGCGTTCTATGGTCGCCTCGTCGTAGCCGACGTCGGCCATGATCTCCCCCGCGATATCGCCGTGGCGCTTGTACAGGTCCGTCCGCCACTTGAGGTAGCCCGCCCTGCCCTCGGGATAGCTCTCGCGTGGCACCTCCCACCGGCGGATGTGCTGCGCCCGCGCAGCAAGCTTCACGGACTCTGGAGCATCTGGCGCGAACGCGTCGAGCTGCCTGGACATTCGCTGCCCGTACACCAGCTCCTTCGGAACTTCGGCCCCCTCCACTCGCTCTGTGTTGGGGTCCTCCGCATTGGCGGCGTCGAACCGCTCAAAGGCTTCGTCGAGACGCGCCATGGAGTCGAAGTCTATCATACGCGAGCGAGCAGCTTGGAGACCTGAGCGGGCATCGCCTCGGTCTTGGGCACACGCTGATACAGCTGCAGCGAAGGCTCCCCGGCTATTTCTTGGAGCTGATTCAGCACGCCCGGCGTCAACGCGTCGATCGCCTGCTGCTCGGAATCGAATCGGATGAGCGCCGTGTGCTTGTAGACGAGCGGGTTCGTATTCGCGGGGTGGTCCCGCTTCGCAATCTTGATGGGAGACGTTTCGACGCTTCGGTAGACGCACGTGCCGCCACCCTCACGCAACGCCTCGTCAGCGGGCGCGGAAGATTCGTGCGAGTGCACGCATAGCAGCCACTCCGACTTTCGAAGCGGCCCGAACCCGTCGTCCGAGTGTGTAAACGACGCCTCGAAGCGCTTCACGGCTTTGAGTCGCTGCGGATTCGCGACCACGGCGTAGTAGGGGTTGAGCGTCAGCGAAAAGAAGCGCCGCTGGTTCGGGTAGCGAACGACCACGAGCTCTTCCGCGCGGGGCTCCCCGAGAAGCGAGGCTCGGTGTTTCCCCACCCATCCAACGCGCGCGCCAACCGCCTTCAAGAGCGGCAGGACCATGACTCCGTACCACTTGTACGCTTCC
Organism: uncultured Myxococcales bacterium; assembly: GCA_965601515.1. Taxonomy (GTDB): domain Bacteria; phylum Myxococcota_A; class Polyangia; order Polyangiales; family Houyiibacteriaceae; genus SG8-38. The sequence goes on from CBFCWN010000014.1 coordinate 19,866, forward strand.
TCATCCTTGAAGTGGACGAGGTTCAGCACGTCGATTGGTGTCGGAAGGTCTGCGCGAAGAGACGCCTTCACAGCGTCGACGTCGAGCTGGTCGAAAAATCCCATGGGCGCGTCGTAGCACGCCCTCGAGCAGGCTGGGGCTACGCGGTGGCTTCCTTCGCAGCACTTCGGGCCGCACCGCAGAGAGACGCCAGCGAAGTCCCGCCGAAGATCAGATTGATGCCGGCAAGCGTTCCGACGGCCCAGACGCCAGAGACGGGGAACTGCCGCCAAATCAAGATCCCCAAAATCAAGGCGACGATGCCGCTGAAGAGCGTCCACCCCCAACCCTTGATGGGTCGCACACGGAACGCCCAGATGATTTGGAAAATGCCGTCGACGATGAAGTACGCCGCAAGAACGATGGTGATGGTCGCCAGAGCCATGCCCGGGCGGGCCACCATGTAGCCGCCCGCCACGATCGACACGAGCCCGATGAGGAACATCAGGAGGCCGTGACCGAACGATCCCATCCGGAACGCGAGGAAGAGGCGGGAGACGCCCGACACGATGAGAAGGAACGCAACGACCAGCGCGACCGACAGCCCGGCCGCAAACGGAGCGATCAGGGCCAGGACGCCCGCAATCGCGATTAGAATGCCGACAAAAAGCCCGACTCCCGCGTGCTTCTTGATGGTTCCGAAAATTTCCTGATCGACCGTCTCGACGTCGGTAGCCATGGAGTGCCTCCTGTGGGGGGGTATGGGACAGTAAACGGGCTCAAACCGCAAGCCTGAACGTGTTAGCCTACTTCCGATGAAAGTCTTCACGAGCCTGCTCGTTTGTTCGGCGCTCATCGCGACGGCGGCGTCCTGTAGAACGAAGGCGCCACCCGAAGAGGCCGAACCGGCGGCGACCGAGCCCATGGCGGAGAAGACTCCTCCGTACACCATGCCCGGTCTGTCCCACGGACTTTTGCAGTCGCCAGTGAACATCCTCAGCGGAGAGACCGAGGACGGGCAACACCAAATCGCAGTCAACTATCACGACGCCGATCCGGAATACCTCGACAACAAGGGAACCACCATCGAGCTCGACTTTCCGGAGGGTTCGTCGATCACGTTCGATGGGCGGGAGTACAAGCTCAAGCAGCTCCATTTCCACACCCCATCGGAACACCAAATCGACGGCATCACGTATCCGATGGAGATGCACATCGTCAACGTGATGGATGCACAGAGCGACGACGACCCACCGCATTACCTCGTGATCAGCTACCTCTTCCGGATGGGCGAAGAGGAACCTTTCATTGCGAGCTTCCTCGACCAGGTTCCAACCCAGGAAGGTGGCAAGGACCTTGCCCCTGGGACGGTGATCATCGAACCGAAAGGTCGCGAGTCTACCCCCGAGTTCTACCACTACCGGGGTTCGCTCACGACGCCGCCGAACACCGAGACCGTCGAGTGGCTCATCGTCAAGGAGATCCAACAGGCCTCTCCGGCACAAATACGTCGCATCAATCTTCTCGAGGGTGACAACGCCCGACACGTGCAGGCGCTCTACGGGCGAAAGGTCGAGGACTGACGTCGATGGCTCGTAAGGCGACATTCGCCGGACTCGCTTGTGCGCTCTGGATGCTGGGCTTCGACGTCGCCCCGATGGCGCACATGCTGTTTCACGATGCGCTAGACGAGCATCACCACCACGGTCACCACCACGCGCCCGCGCGGGACCGTCACACGGACGGCCGGGCAGACGCTCCCGACGGCCCCGCGACTCCTGCAGAGCACGGCGAGGGCAGCGTGGCCCACCGAGACCTCGCCGCCGAGGTGCCTCTTCCGGCCGTCCCGCGCGTGCTCGAAGCGCTCCTCACCTCCGCGCCGCCGGAAGTCGCCGCGCACGAAGAGCACCCCGGCGACCGTACCCCGCAGACCACGCGAGCTCGAGCACCGCCGACCAAGCGCGCCTGAGCGCCATTCCATCGTCGTTGTTCGTGTAGGCCGCGGGGCTCGTGCCCCCGTGCGGTCGTGGTGTGTTGATGTACCGATGCAAAGCGTTGTTTGTTGCGTTGGCGGCTTCCGTTGCCGTCCAGGCATCGGTGCGTGCCGAGGACGTCCCGGCCGACGGCGACCCGGCAATCCAAGCCCCCTCGTTGCATCCGGACGCGCACATGCATCCGCCCTACCCCGCGGAAGCCGACGGAACGCCTGCGAGGGTACTCCTCCAGATCACGATCGGCGCCGACGGTCGGGTCCAAGGCGCAAGCGTTCTTGCGGTCGACCGGGAAAACGGCGAGGCCGAGCTCTTCCAGGACCTGGCGCTGCAGTATGTGCAGGGGCTTCGCTTCGAGCCGGCGACCCGGGATGGCGTCCCCGTTCCCGCCATCATTCGCTTCGAGGTTCGTTTCGATCCGCCGGAGCACGAGCATTCAGACCCGGAGGGATTGGATGGATCTCCTCATCATCCCGCAGAGCCCGCGAGCCACCCGCATGAAGCCGAGGAAGGTGAGGACCACGAAGAAGGCGCCGACGCCCAACAAGACGCAGGAGAGGAGTCACCCGGGTTCAGCGCAACCGCGGTCGTGGCGCCGAACGACATCTCCGCGTCGGCCATCGACCTGACGGGGACTGAGCTTCGGCTACGCCCATACATCAGCACCGGGGACCTTCTCAACGCCGCTCCGGGCTTCTACTCCATCCAACATGCCGGCGGTGGGAAGGCCAACCAGTACTTCCTGCGCGGCTTCGACGCCGATCACGGAACGGACGTCGCGTTCTTCGTCGATGGCATTCCGATCAACTCGGTGACACACGGGCACGGACAGGGGTACACCGACCTCCACTTCGTCATCCCAGAGCTCGTGCAACGGATGGAGGTGCGGAAGGGTCCCTACTACGGCGAGTACGGCGACTTCGCGACAGCGGGCGCCGTCAACCTCGTGCTCGACAGCGAGAAGCCGCACAGCTCGCTCAGTCTCGGCGGCGGCACGTACCGGACGTTTCGGGGTCTGATGATCCTGAGCCCCAAGCCGGAGAAAGTTAAACCCTTGATCGCCGTCGAGGTATTCGGAACGGATGGACCGTTCGACGTTCCAGAAAACCTCCTTCGGATGAACGTCTTCGCGCGCACCTCGTTCGATCTTCGTGGAAAGACGAAGCTCGCCCTGACGGGCACCGCGTATCTGAACGACTGGAACGCTTCAGGGCAGATTCCACTTCGCGCTGTCGAGAGCGGTGACGTCAACTACTTCGGCAGTCTCGATCCGAACGAGGGAGGCCAGAGTCAGCGGTACAGCCTCTACATGAACCTCCACTCGCCTGCGAACGCGGGGACGCATGGGAAGCGATCCGTCGGAGGGCAAGGGCTCGACCTCGTTGGGTGGATCACCCACTCTCGCTTCGCGCTCTACTCGAACTTCACCTTCTTCCTCAACGACGAGGTCAACGGCGACATGATTCGGCAGGGGGACGATCGAACGAACTTTGGTCTACGAACGAAGTACGGGTTCACCCACCGATTCGACCGGGTGTCACTCAACTCGCGGTTCGGCGTAAACTTCCGATACGACGCCATCGACAACACGCTTCAGAACGCGCCCGGGCGAGAGATTACAGACACAGTGGTCGACGCCAACATCGGGGAAGGAAGCGCGGGGATCTTCGCAGAGGAGGAGCTCAAGTGGAAATGGCTTCGGATCATCGCCGGACTGCGATTCGACTACTTCTTGTTCAACGTGACCGACCGGCTCGAAGACAGGACCACGCTCGGGACCAAGACGAGCGGGGAGCGTTCACAGGGAATCGTCCTGCCGAAAGCCAGTTTGATCACCAAGCCGCTCGAGCAGCTCGAGCTGTTCTTCAACTTCGGGCGCGGGTTTCATTCGAACGACGCGAGAGGCGTCGTCCTCGAGGTGGACCCTGTCACGCCGCTGACGCCCGCTCTCGGCTGGGAGATCGGCGCACGCGTCGTCGGATGGAATCGCCTTCAGCTTTCGGCAGTCTTCTTTTGGCTGAAGCTCGACAGCGAGCTCGTCTGGATTGGCGACGAGGGAACGACCGAGCCAAGTGGCGAAACCCGAAGGTACGGCGTTGAGACCCAGTTTCGCCTTCAGATCGTTCCCTGGCTCATCGCGGACCTCGACATCACGTGGGTGCGCGCTGAGTTCGTGAACAATCCTGGCAACGCAAACGCGGTCGCACTTGCGCCGGAGTTCCTGTTGAGCGGCGGCCTCACGGCGCGCGACGCTCGCACCGGCCTCTCCGGCCGACTCGGCGTGTTTCACATCGCAGGTCGGCCCGCTACGGAAGACCGCTTCTTGACGGCGGAGGGCTTCGTACGCGTCGACGCGTCGTTCGGCTGGGACAACGAGCGCTTCGGAATCCAGGCCCAGGTCTTGAACCTCATCAATACTCGGTGGCGTCAGGCCCAGTTTGCGACGACAGGAAGGCTGCCAGGCGAAGACGGGCCAGACGATTGTCCGAGCGGCACTCGTCCCATCGAGGAGGACGGAACCTTCGTCGGATGCGAAGACATCCATTTCACCCCCGGCTGGCCAATTCACTTTCAGGTGCTGGCTACGGTGAAGTTCTGACTTCGGCCTGCTGTTCGCCCGGCAACGCATCTCCAGGCATCGCGTCGTCCGACCAGAACCTCAAAAACCCTCGGTAGGCCCCGAGCTCGCCCTTGTTGGTCTTGGAGTCGATGTGTCCCGCGGCAGGCCAGGCCTCGTTGCGCACAACCGTCGCTCGGTGGTCGCAAGACCGAGGTGATCGAAAGCTGGCTTGGTCCCTACGAGAAGAAGTACAACCTCGAGTCATGCGACCCTGCGAGACTCGTCGAGCCCGTTGGACGACGCCCGGTGGGCGATGGGTGCCGATCGTCGCGTTCTCTGCGGTGGTCTGTTCCGCAGCGTCGGCGAGTGCCGCCGAGGACGCGGTGATCGTCGAGGACGAGGTCGCCGCCGAGGAAGTGGAGGTCGAGGTTGAGGAACCTGAACTCGTCAACGCCCTCCTTTTTGGGACTGCGTACTCGTACCACATCCTTCGAAATCGGCTCGATGCGGAGAACGGCGAGCCGCTCGGCCGCGGGGAGCACCTGTTCGGATTCGTGATTTCCTACAGTCGACACGTGATCCCGGAGAGACTGGCGATCACGTTCTCGAAACCGTTCCTCTTCAACCGGGAACGCTTCGATACGCCGTTCGACTTCCTGTTGCGCGGGCTCTACCGGAAGAATCGCTGGGAGTTCTTCGGCGGGCTGCTGATCACGTGGAACATCCGCATCTTCGAACGCGAGCGTGAGGAAGAAGAAGGCGAGCGCAACGCGCTTTCGTTCGGCTTCGGGGTGGTCACAGGGGGGGCCTACTTCTTCAACCCGCGCTGGAGTGTCGATCTCGAGGTCGGCTACACCTACATCCCGACGAGCGACATCGTGACGCACGAGATCAACGCCGCCCTCTCCGCGGTGTACCACTACGGGGGCCTCATCGAGCGTCGACGCGCGCGTCGCGCGTCGCGATAAGGCGCTGTGATCAAGCGTGTTTTGGGGCGGGGAAAGGTTCGCCTTGACCCCTCTCTACCATTTGGTAGGGAATCGTATACCATCTGGTAGGCATGGACGTTCGTTCCCAGATTCTGACTCAGGCGACCCGGCTCTTTGCCGAGCAGGGCTACGACGGCACCTCCGTGCAGGAGATTGCCGACGCCGTTGGAATTCGAAAGCCGAGCCTGCTCTACCACTTCAAGTCGAAGGACGACCTGCGAGAGAACGTGCTCGCGGAGATGCTGGCCCACTGGAATGCCGTCCTACCGGGGCTTCTTCTGAGAGCGTCCACGGAGGAACGTTTCGACGCTACGATGGAGGCGCTGACCGAGTTCTTCATCGCCGACCCGGATCGCGCCCGTCTCTTCTTGCGTGAGACGCTCGACCGACCCGAGAGCATGACCGCGATGCTCGAAGAGTTCATGATGCCGTGGCTGAACCTCCTTGCGGCGCAACTCGAGCGCGCGAAGGCACAGGGGCTCGTCCAGCGCGACGTCGATCCCCACGCCTACGCGGTCCAGGTCATCACGATGGCGGTCGGGGGAACCGCGGTGATCGACACTCTGAAAGTAATTCTGCCGGACGATCCGGACCGAGGCTCCACGCGTTCACGGCACGCCCGTGAGCTCATCCGAGTAGCGAGAGCCAGCCTATATTCCAACGACGAAGGCGAGCAGTAACCATGGCGAACTTCTTCAAAGACAACGACGATCTTCAGTACTACTTCGAAAAGGCCATCGACTGGGATTCCCTAGTTCGAATCACCGAGCGGGATTTCGCCGATGCAGACGGCGAAGGCTTCAGCTCCACCGAAGAGGCGGTGAGCTTCTACAAGGACATCATCGAGATGTTCGGCGAGTTCGTCGCGACGGAGATCAAGCCCCACGAAAAAGAGATCGACGAAAAGGGCGTGGAGCTCGTCGACGGTGAGGTTGTCTTTCCTGAGCGGCTGGCCAGCATCTTCGACAAGATCAAGGAGCTCGAACTTCACAGGCTTCCGGTCCCCCGTGAGCTCGGGGGCATGAACGCGCCGATGTTGGTCTACTTCATCAACAGCGAGATGATGGCGCGCGCGGACGTGTCCGCAATGGCCCATCACGGGTTCCACGCGGGTATGGCGATGGCGGCTATCGTCTTTTCGGCAGTCGAGGGGAGCGCCGAAGTCGATCCGAAGACGGGGCGCATCCTGAAGACGCGCTGGCGCGAGGCGGTCGAGGAGATCGCAGCGGGAGAGGCTTGGGGCTGCATGGACATCACCGAGCCCGACGCCGGCTCCGACATGGCCGCACTCCGAACCGTCGGCGAGCAAGACGCGGACGGCAACTGGTTCGTCACAGGCGAGAAGATCTTCATTACCTCGGGGCACGGCAAATACCACTTCGTCATCGCGAGGACCGAGGACGCCGACCCTGACGACCCGATGGGTGGGCTCAACGCTCTCTCGATGTTCCTCGTCAGGACGTACGAAGAAGACGCGGACGGCAACCGCAATCGCGTCGTCCAGATCAGCCGAGTGGAAGAGAAGCTCGGTCACCACGGCTCCGCCACCTGTGGCCTCGTGTTCGACAAGGCCCCCGCCGAGCTCGTTGGAAAACGCGGTGAAGGCTTCAAGTACATGCTGACCCTGATGAACAACGCTCGCGTCGGCGTCGGCTTCGAGTGCCTGGGCCTCTGCGAGTCGGCCTACCGAGCCGCCAGCGACTACGCGGCCGAGCGCGGGTCGATGGGCAAGACGATCAATCGACACGAGATGATCGCCGACTACCTCGAGACGATGCAGACCGAAATCCAGAGTCTGCGTGCGATGGCGATGACGGCGGGCTTTCACGAAGAGATGTCGCAGAAACTGTCGATCGCCCTTCAGTTCGGTGACCTTACCGAGTCCGAGCGACTCACCCTCCAGCGAAAGCTCCGCTCGCATCAGCGAAAGTCGCGTCGGATCACGCCGCTGCTCAAGTACTTCGGTGCTGAAAAGGCGGTCGAGCACTCTCGAACCGCGCTTCAGATCCACGGCGGCAACGGCTACATTGCCGAATACCTTCCAGAGAAGCTTCTACGCGACGCGCTGGTCATGCCGATCTACGAAGGCACGAGTCAGATTCAGGCACTGATGGCGATGAAGGACACCTTGGGTGCGATCATCAAGAACCCACAGGCGTTCGTCCGTGGGATGGCGCAGGCGAGATGGCGGTCGCTCTCGAGCCGCGACCCGCTCGAGCGTCGCGTCGCTCAGCTGCAGGCACTCAGCTACGGCGCTCAGCAGCACCTCGTCCTCAAGACGGCTGGCGACAAGGTCAAGGGGCTCCGCGGTAAGCCGCTGTCCGAATGGACCGACGAGCTCACCAAGAACTGGGACCCGAAGCGCGACTTTGCCTTTGCGATGCTTCACGCGGAGCGACTCATTCAGCTGCTCTGCGACACGCTGATCGCCGAGCTCCTTCTCGCTCAGACGAAGGAGCACCCCGAGCGGGGCGAGATCCTCGAGCGTCACCTCGAGAAGGCCGAACCGCGCGCCCGGTTCCTCCACGACCAAATCACTACGACAGGCCAACGTCTGCTCGAAAAGCTTTCGGCGTCAGCTCCGGAAGCGACCGACCAAGCGGCGGAGTGATCGCCTCGAAAGAAGGTCGCGCGGCGCCAGGCTCTGATACCAGTCGTGGTCGGCGTACCATTGGTGCGTCTCACCGATACCCTCCCGAAGCCCGACCTTCGCATTGAACCCGAAGTCTCTGCGCGCCGCGTCGCCCGAACACGTCAAGGCCGCTTGGGTTCCAAGCCTTGCCTTCTGCAGGTTGAGAAGCCGCGGCTTGGCGTCGATGCGCGAAGCGACCTCGCCTGCCAGCGCCGCGACCCATACGGCTGGCTCGGAAAGGTCGAGCGTACGGGCGGGCTTGCCGACGGCCCGAACGACTTCGCTTTGAAACTCGTCCCACGTGGAAGGCGGGTCGTGTGTGAGGAAGTACCCCTTCCCCGCCGTGCTGTCGTGACGAGCAGCGTCGACGACGCCGCGCACGCAGTCGTCCACGTAGATCCACGAGACGAGGTGCTCGCGATTGCCGTAGAACAGGTTCACGCCCAGCGCTGCGCTTTGAAACAACGTGAAGTGGTCGATGTCACCCGGCCCGTAGACCGCGCACGGACGAACGATGGTCCAGGGTACCCCGCCCGACTCCTTTTCGAGAATGCGCTCCGCTTCGAGCTTGCTCTGACCGTAGTGCTCGATCGGGCGCGGGGGGTTGCCTTCGCGCTGCGGAGCGGAGGTTGCAGAGGGACCGTACGACGCGAGCGACGACAGCAGCACGAATCGCTCGAGCCCGGGATGCTGGCGACGCACCGCTGCAAGCAGATTGCGCGTCGGCATGACGTTCCCCTCGCGGAAGTCGCCGTAGCTGGTGCCTTTGGTCACGCCGGCAGCGTGAAGCACGTAGGCGGGCCGCTCCTTCTCGATCAGGCGCTCGAGGTCGGCGACGCGCGCGTAGTCGGCTTCGACCGAGCGTCCGGCGTCTGAGGCGGGCGACCCAGGGCGGCGGAGCGACACGACCTCGCATCCCGCATCGAGCAGCGCCGAACGGAGGCGACCGCCGATGAACCCGCTCGCCCCCGTCAGAAGCACCTTGCCTTGTAGAGCCGGCATCACCACCGGCCCGTCGTGCACCCTGCGGGCCCAAGATGCAAGCGCGGATTGACCTGCCCTGCGCCCTGCGAAACGCTTCGGGGATGACCAAGGCCTTTCAGACGATCTCGCCCGTAGACGGAAGCATCGTGTTCGAACGCGAGCTCGATGATGCCTCGAAGGTCGATCGCGCGCTGAGCCGCTCTTCGAAAGCGTTTGACGCATGGCGACGGACGCGCCTCGAGGAGCGGGCCAAGCTCGCACGCGGCTTCGTCGAGGCGGCCGTCGACGACGAAGCGGGAGTCGCACACGAGCTCACGATGCAGATGGGCCGACCGATCCGAGACGGACGCGGCGAGGTGAGCGGCTGGCTACTTCGGGGGCGAACGATGATCGATCTCGCATCGGATGCCCTCGCCGATCTTCAGGTCGACGGCAGAGACGGCTTCACCCGTTTCATTCGGCGTGAGCCGCTCGGCATCGTATTCGTCGTCGCTCCCTGGAACTACCCGTGGCTTACGGCGGTGAACTCGCTTGTGCCTGCGCTCGTCGCAGGCAACACGATTGTACTCAAGCACTCCGAGCAGACCCCGCTCGTCGCCGAACGCATCGCCCGCGCCGCCGTGTCCGCGGGGCTCCCCGAAGGCGTGTTGGAGGTCGTCTACCTCGACCACGACGGGGTCGCCTCGGTGATCGCCGATCCCCGCGTCGCCTTCGTGGCGTTCACGGGGTCCGTCGAAGGCGGCCACGCCATCCAGCGAGCCGCCTCCTCGCGCTTCGTCGGGGCAGCGCTCGAGCTCGGCGGGAAAGACCCGGCGTATGTCGCCCCCGATGCCGACGTAGAACGTACGGCCGCCAACTTGGTGGACGGGTCCTTCTACAACGCCGGCCAGTCCTGCTGCGGCATCGAGCGGATCTACGTGCATCGTTCGGTCTACGACGCCTTCCTCGAGGCGTTCGCGAGCGAGGCGCACAAACTCGTGCTCGGGGACCCCCGAGACGAGTCGACGACCCTCGGCCCGGTCGTTCGAGTGCGGAATGCGAAATCGATCCAGGCCCACGTCGATGCGGCCCTCGAGGCAGGCGCGCGCCCTCTCCTCGACCCGTCACGCTTCGAGGCCACGAGCCGCGGCCTTCCCTACATGGCGCCCCAAGCGCTCCTCGACGTCGACCACTCGATGGCCATCATGGCGGAAGAGACGTTTGGCCCGGTGGTCGGGATCATGGCCGTGGCCGACGATGATGAAGCGGTGCGACTGATGAACGACAGTCGCTACGGGCTCTCGGCGTCGGTGTGGACGACCGACCTCGAGCGCGCGCAACGCATCGGCGAACGAGTCGACACCGGAACCTGGTTCATGAACCGATGCGACTATCTCGACCCCGAGCTCGCGTGGGTGGGCGTGAAGGACTCGGGCAGAGGCTGTACCTTGTCGGCGCTCGGCTACGCGCAGCTGACGAGACCGAAGTCGTTCCATCTTCGGCACGATCCCGCATAGCCTGGCCATCCGTCGCGAGGTCGCTATAGTCGCCCGCGATGAAGCCACCGGTGCTGCGCTGTCGCCACGTGGCCAAACGCTACGGAACCTTCAAGGCGCTCGAGGACTTATCACTCGAGGTGTACGAGGGTGAGATTTTCGCGCTTCTCGGTCCAAATGGGGCCGGCAAGTCGACGCTGATTCACTGCATCACCGGGCTCGCCAAACAGAGCGAAGGCAGCATCGAGGTCCTCGGCTTCGACACGGTCAACGATTTCCGAACGACCCGCCGACTGGTGGGGCTCGTGCCTCAGGAAATCAACTACGACCCCTTCTTCACGCCCCTCGAAAGCCTGATGATCCAGATGGGGCTGATGGGGGTGAAGCCCAACCGCAATCGCGCGGAGAGCCTGCTCCGCACCTTTGCGCTCGACGAAAAGCGAGACGCCTACACGCGAACCCTTTCAGGGGGAATGAAGCGACGCCTCCTCGTCGCCAAGGCTCTCGTCCACGAACCGCGGCTCCTCTTCCTCGACGAGCCGACGGCGGGCGTCGACGTCGAGCTTCGACGCGAGCTGTGGCAGGAAGTCGAAGAGCTTCGTCAGGCGGGCACGACCATCGTGCTCACTACGCACTACATCGAGGAAGCCGAAAAACTCGCCGACCGCATCGGCATTCTCCACAAGGGCGAGCTGCTGCTCGTCGAGGGTCGCGAGAGCTTGCTCGAGCGGCATGGCGGGCGCTCTCTCGAAGAGATCTATCTCGAGCTCATCCGGAACGCCGACGGAAGGCCAGCCGCGTGAGTACGATCGCGCTCAAGACCCTGTTCGTGAAAGAAGTCCGACGCTTCAGCAAGGTCTGGCTCCAGACGGTGCTGAGCCCCCTCGTCACTACGAGCCTCTACTTCTTGGTGTTCGGCGTCGCGCTCGGGTCACGGCTTCGCGAGATCTCCGGCGTTCCGTACATCCAGTTCGTCGTGCCAGGACTCGTGATGATGACGATGATCCGCGACGCGTTTCTCAACACGTCATCCAGCCTCTTTCAGTCGAAAATCAACGGCACCATCACCGACCTCCTCGTCGCACCGATCGGCGCTTTCGAGATGGTGTTCGCCTACGTGGGCGCTGCCATGCTGCGCTCCTTCATCACCGGAGCGCTCGTGTACGCCGTCGCCCTGACCTTCACGTACTTTCCTCTCCATCACGCCGGCTGGGCGTTTTTCTTTTCGACTTTCGTCACGGCGACCCTAGCCCTCCTCGGAATGATCGCGGCGCTATGGGCACAGAAATTCGACCACCTCTCGATCTTTCCGAACTTCGTGCTTCTGCCGCTCGCGTTCCTCGGCGGCGTCTTCTATTCGATCAGCCTTCTGCCGGAGCCCTGGCACACGATCAGCCTCTTCAACCCCCTCCTTTACATGGTGAACGGCCTGCGGTACGGCTTTCTCGGAGTCTCGGATGTGACCCCGGAGTCGAGCGCAGTGGTGGTGCTGATATCCTTCGTCACGGTTCTCGCGGTGGCCACGGGCATGCTCCGCAGCGGCTACAACCTCAGAAGCTAGGATGAGCAGCAGCACGTACTTCTCGAACCCGGAGGCCCGCGCTTTCCTGCAGAAGCGGGTCGCGATGTTCGGACTCATCGGCGCCATTCTCGGCGGCACCGCCCTGCTCTTTCGCGTCATCATGGGGCTGCTCTTCACGACGCTCGAAGAGCAGGTCATGGAGCCGAGCTTCCTCTTGCACTGCTTGGCGGTCATTCCCCTCTTGGGCGTCTGGCTCGTGTGTCGTCGGGGCGAGTATTCCGTCACCGCGATTCACGCCATCGAGAACACCGGCATCTTTCTATCCGCACTCGGCTACATCGGGATGGGGATGGACATTCGGCCCGAAGTCGGCGCCGACACCATCGTCGCGTTCATTCTCGCGCTGGTGATGTTCGCGAGAAGCGTCTTCGTCCCCAGCTCCGCTCGGCGGACGGTTGTCCTCGGCGTTCTCATCGGAATTCCGCTCGTGGGCGCCATGTATTGGCACTACCTCGACGTCGATCTGAGCATCTGGAAGAGCTTTGGCTATCCGGCGCGCTCCGACACACGGGTCGCGGCGTCACAGGCCGTCATCACGGTGATGTGGTGGACCCTCACCGTCGGGCTGTCGGCCCTCGCCTCGCGCGTCATCCATCGACTTCGAAAGGAAGTCAGCGACATCCAGCGCCTCGGTCAGTACGCCCTAGAGCGGAAGCTCGGGGAAGGCGCCATGGGTGTGGTGTACGAAGCGAACCACGGGATGCTCAAACGCCCCACGGCCATCAAGCTGCTTCGGCCCGAAATCACCGACCCCGACGCGCTCAACCGTTTCCGGCGCGAAGTGCAGCTCACCGCGAAGCTCACGCACCCGAACACCGTCACCATCTACGACTACGGCCGAACTCCCGACGGGATGTTCTACTACGCGATGGAGCTCCTCAACGGCGCAACGCTCACTCAGGTAGTGAACGCAAGCGGCGGCCAACCCGTCGAGCGAGTCGTCCGAGTCCTCCGCGACGCCGCCCTTGCGTTGAACGAGGCACACGAGGTCGGTCTCATTCATCGCGACGTGAAGCCGAGCAACATCATGCTTGCTCGCCAGGGCGGCGTCCCCGACGTGACCAAGGTCCTCGACTTTGGCCTCGTCAAGAACCTCGGCCAAATCGACGACCTGGAGCGAACGAACACGCTCTCGATCAAAGGCACCCCCCACTACCTGAGTCCGGAAGCCATCCAGGACCCGCAGGGGATCGACGCTCGCACCGACCTCTACGCCCTCGGCGCGGTCGGCTATTACCTTCTCGCGGGCCGTCACCTGTTCGAAGGGAAGACCATCATGGAGGTCTGCCTTCATCACCTCAACAGCACTCCTCCGCCCTTCAGCGAGGCCGGCGTTGCCGAAGTGCCGAAGGCGCTCGAACAGCTCATCTTCGCGTGCCTCGAGAAGGAGCAGAGCAATCGACCGGCGTCCGGACAGGAGTTCGCAGACGCCCTCGATGCGCTCGACATCGCACCGTGGACTCGGGTCGAGGCAGAGGCATGGTGGGACGTCTTCGGTCCAGAGATCGAGCTCAAGAAGGCACCTTCACGGCCGGCCAGCGCGACCGAACAAACGGTCGCGGTCGATCTCGAGGCCCGCTAGCTACATCGAGCGGTGGTCGCGCCGCATCGGGTGTTCTTCCGGCACCTCGACGAAGATCAGCGTGAGTCCATCGGGGTCTTTCGCGCGCAGCTCTATCAGGCCCCAGGGCTTGGCCGTCGCAGACTCGACGATCGGAACGTCGACGCTCCGAAGCTCTGCCTCGAGTCGGCTCACGTCTCGAACCTGCAGCCAAAGCTCGGTCGCTGAAGACGGGGGCGCCCCCGAGCCGGCCGTGAGCTCGAGTGAGCCGCCACCGAGGAAGAACACGATACCGCGCCCTGTCCCGGTGCCAAACTCCCGCATGGGATGGAGGCCCAGGACGTCGCGGTAGAACGCGACGCTGCGATCATAGTCGCCCGGATGCAGCATGAAACGGCTGGAAAGTATCTCCATGGTTCGCGCGCCTTTCCCGTTGGTTGTAGTCTTGTGGAAGGGTTCGTCGAGGGGTTCGCTTTGCTTGATTCGAGACACAGACTCCGGTGCGTCGTTGCGCTCGCTTGGCTCGCGACGCTGGTGGCGTGCGACTCCGAGGAGCAGTCCGAGCCGGCCGCCAACATCTTCGCCGAGCTTGGTGGGCCGCTCCCAACGGCAACCGACGACGAACGCGCGGCGTTCGAGCGAGGGCGAGCCGTCCTCATGCGACGATTCACCCCAGAAGATGGCCTCGGTCCGGAAAGCAACGTGACCTTTTGTGGCGGGTGCCACGAGAAGCCGGTGTTCGGAGGAAGCGCAAGCCACTACCGCGATTTCCTGCTGGTCGGCGACGAGCTCGATACGGACGTGGTCGTGTCGCGGGGCAAGAACGGTGTGCAGCTGAACTTCTCGCTCGATGAGGTTCGTGCACCGTCGGACCCTCTCACCAACCTCAGCGCGACTCGAAACCCGATCCCGTTCTTTGGCGTCGGACTTCTTGCAGAGATTCCCGAGTCGGAGATCCTGTCGCGCGAAGACCCAACCGACGCGGACGGCGACGGCATCAGCGGCAGGGCAAACCTCGATACGGGCATCGTCGGACGGTTCGGTCGAAAGGCGCAAACCGCGAGGCTCGAGCTGTTCGTACGGGGACCGGTGTTCAATCACATGGGGATCACGTCGGAACCGCTTTCCGCGGAGAGGCGCGCTCGTCTACCGATCGCCGACGGCGAGCGCGGCGAAGCCCCGAAGCAGGCGGTGATTCCAGACGAACCGACGGTCGACCTCGACGACGTTCCCGACCCGGAGCTCTCGGACGAAGCCCTCTTCGACCTTCTGTCCTTCGTCATGCTCTTGGCCGCTCCGGAACCAGATGCTCCACGCGAGCAAACCCGGCGGGGGCAGAGCCTATTCGCGGACATCGGCTGCGACGCGTGCCATGTGCCCGCGCTCGAAGGGCCGCGCGGCGCGATCCCCGCGTACTCGGACCTTCTGCTGCACGACATGGGCGACGAGCTGGCGGACGGCTTTCCCATGGGCGCGGCGACCGGACGCGAGTTCCGAACGCAGCCTCTTTGGGGCGTGGTGGCCGTCGGGCCCTACCTGCACGACGGACGCGCATCGACGCTCGACGAGGCGATTCGGTGGCACGGCGGCGAGGGCGCAGCGTCGCGTGACGCCTACGTCGAGCTCGCCGACGCGGATCGGCAAGACCTCATCGCGTTTCTCGAATCGCTCGGCGGCGGCCCCCAGTCGACGGCGGGGCTACTGCCGCCAGGAGCTCCGATTCCTGAAGAGGGACAGCCGGGAGCGCCGCTGCCAGGGCTCGACGAGCAGGCACTCGCCAGCTTTGCCAACGGCCGTGCGTTGTTCGATCGCGACTTCGGACTCAGCGAAGGCGTCGGCCCCGAGTTCAACGGTGACGCGTGCCGTTCGTGTCACTTCGACCCGGTCATCGGCGGCGCGGGGCCAGGCGGCGTAGACGCGATGCGACAGGGCATCGTCACCGAGGGCACGTTCGCGTTGCCCGAAGGAGGCACTGCCCTCCTGCGTCACTCGGCAAGCAGTGTCCGGCCTGAACCCTCCGACGGGGTCAATGCGTTCGAACGCCGACAAACGCCGACGGTTCTTGGACTCGGATTGCTCGAACGGATTCCGCGCGAGACGATCGAAGCGATGGCCGATCCGGACGATGTCGACGAAGATGGCATTCGCGGCCGAGCGCACGTGTTGCCGAACGGCGAGCTCGGGCGCTTCGGATGGAAAGCCAACGTGCCGTCGGTTCGCGAGTTCGTACGAGACGCGCTCAGCGAAGAGCTTGGTCTGACGGTCCCGGAAGACGGCGCGTCTTCCTTCGGTGTGAGCGTCGACGACGACGAGGTTGCGGACCCGGAGCTTGGCGATGCGACCATCGACGCGATCGCATCCTTCCTTTCGCTTCTGTCGCCACCTCCCCGCGCCCAAACGAGCTCGGACCTCGAATCCGAAGGAGCCACGCTCTTCAACACGTTTGGCTGCGCGAGCTGTCACGTCCCCGAGCTTCGAACGACCGATGGGGTTTCCGTTCCGGCATACACCGACCTGTTGCTCCACGACGTGGCGGCCACGACCGGCCGGATCGAACAGGGTGAGGCGACCATGGGCGAGTTCCGAACGCCGCCGCTCTGGGGCCTCCGTGACACCGCCCCGTACTGGCACGACGGCCATGCGCACTCGATCGAAGCAGCCATCGCGGCGCACGAAGGCGAAGCGCAATCCGCCCGAGATCGTGTGGAAAACGCGCCCGCCTCGGAGCGCGCGGCGCTGCTGGCTTTCCTCGAATCGCTGTGAGAAGCGACTCTGGGTGCCCGAACCGGCGGCCTTGACCTCCCCGGGGGAAGGCCGCACAATGGGGAGTCTATGGTTCCGACCGCCACCGCTTGGGCCTCGATCGACGCGCGCGACGCGAATCGGATCGGTGCGCTCGTCAGCGGTGTCGTCGTAGTACTCGGCCTCATCATTAGCCTCCTGCTAGTACGGCAGGCATAGGCGGGGACCAGACCACCCACTCACTCAACCCACGTTTTCTGGCCCCCGCATCGAGATGCGGGGGCTTTTTTGTTGCGAAAAGCCCATGAACGAACAGTCAAAGCACAACTTTACACCTGCGGGGAACACCCCGAAGATGGGCGAATTCGTGTGCCTTACCGGCGCCCGGTCGAGGTTCGACCCGGCGCCTTTTTTGTCCGAAGTGCGCAGCTTGAAAGCCGCGTCGAATCCACTACTTGCAGCCAGCCAACATCGAAGGAGCGTCTCGTGACACCCGCCTATCCCAAGCTCAGAAATCGCATCGGCGAACAGCTCTCTGGAGCCCAGATCATTTGGGAAGCGCTCGTACGAGAGGGAACCGAGGTCTGCTTCGGCTATCCCGGGGGCGCCATCATGCCCGCGTACGACGCGATGATTCAGTATCCCATCCATCACGTCCTCACGCGGCACGAACAGGGTGCGTCCCACATGGCGGACGGCTACGCGAGAGCCTCTGGCCGGGTAGGCGTGTGCATCGCGACCTCCGGGCCGGGCGCCACCAACCTCGTCACGGGGCTTGCCACCGCGATGCTCGACTCGATCCCGATGGTGGCGATCACGGGACAGGTCCCTTCGCATCTCATCGGCAGCGATGCGTTTCAGGAGACGGACATCACGGGCTGCACGATTCCCGTCACGAAGCACAACTACCTCGTCACGCGCCCTGAGCAGGTGGCGCCCACGATCCGCGAGGCGTTCTACATCGCGCGCTCTGGCCGCCCGGGTCCCGTGGTCGTCGACATCACCAAGGATGCTCAGCAGCAGAGCTGTACCTTCGAGTGGAGCGACGAGGAAATCGTGCTTCCTGGCTATCGGCCCGACTACTCGCCCCTTCCCGAGCAGCTTCAGGACGCCGTTCGCCTCATCGAAGAGGCGAAGCGCCCTATCCTGTTTTCTGGACACGGCATCATCAAGTCTGGCGCCACCGAGGCGCTCAAAACGTTCGTCGACAAGACCAACATTCCGGTCGCGTGCACGCTCCTTGGCCTCGGCGGCTTTCCGGCGACCCATCCACGCAACCTCGGCATGATGGGCATGCACGGCGAGCATTGGGTGAACACGGCCATTCAGGATGCCGACCTGATCATCGCGGCCGGGATGCGTTTCGACGACCGCGTCACGGGCAACCTCAAGACGTACGCGCCGAACGCGAAGAAGATCCACATCGAGCTCGACCCTGCGGAGATCAACAAGAACGTCCGCGTCGACGTCCCGATCGTGGGCGACGTCGGCTCCGTTCTGACCGACCTCACCGAGCACGTCAGCGCCCAGGACCAGGCCGAGTGGCTTGGCTATATCGATGAGATCGCAGGGGATTCCGCGGTACGCGACATCAAGAACATGCCCGACCTCGGGAAGCTTTACGCGGCCCACGTCATTCACGACCTCTATCGACTCACCGAGGGCAAGGCCCTGGTCGTCACCGACGTCGGCCAGCACCAGATGTGGGAAGCCCAGTACTACAAGCATGACTACGCGCGGAAGCTGCTCACCTCGGGCGGCCTCGGCACGATGGGCTTCGCGCTTCCTGCGGGCATCGGCGCCAAGTTCGCACAGCCGAACGACGAAGTGTGGGTCGTCTGCGGCGACGGCGGGTTTCAGATGACGTACTGCGAGCTCTCCACCTGCGCGCAGGAAAACATCAAGGTCAACGTGGCCGTCATCAACAACGGCTACCTCGGCATGGTTCGCCAGTGGCAGGAGTTTTTCTTCGGAGGCCGCTACGTGGCGACGCCTTTGAAGAGCCCCGATTTCGTGAAGATCGCCGAGGCGCACGACCTCACGGGCATTCGCGTCGAGAACCGCTCTGAGGTCGAAGACGCCGTACGTAGAGCCGAAGCGACGGAGGGCACCGTCGTCATCGATTTCCGAGTCGAGCAAGAAGACGCGGTCTACCCGATGGTTCCCGCAGGAGCGGACCTCCACGACATGATCCAGCGGCCGAAGCCCGGAAGCGGCGCGCACAACCCCATCTTCGAAACCGGGGAGGACGAGTAATGGGCGACACCGTCAAACGAACTTTCGCTGTCTTCGTCGAAGACAAGCCCGGCGTGCTGAACCGCGT
The DNA here is from genome assembly GCA_965601515.1 of uncultured Myxococcales bacterium. Taxonomy (GTDB): domain Bacteria; phylum Myxococcota_A; class Polyangia; order Polyangiales; family Houyiibacteriaceae; genus SG8-38. The sequence goes on from CBFCWN010000014.1 coordinate 38,684, forward strand.
GGCATCGCTGTTCCGGCGCCGAAGCTTCAACATCGACTCGCTGAACGTGGGCGCGACCCATGAGCCCGGCGTGTCGCGCATGACCATCGTCTGCGACGCGGACGAAGACAAGGCGAAGCGCATCGAAGCGAATCTCTACAAGATGGTCAACGTGCTGTGGGTCGACGACATCACGCACAAGCAGACCATCCAGCGCACGCTGGCGCTCATCAAGGTCAACTGCAGCCGCGAGCAGCGCGCTGAGGTCTTGAAGATCTGCGACGTCTTTCGCGCGCGAGCGATCGACATGTCGCCGGATCGACTCACCATCGAAATCACGGGGACACGGGACAAGGTCGATGGCCTGGTTTCGGTTCTTCGACCCTTTGGCATCTTGGAGCTGGTGCAGACGGGTACCGTCGCGATGACCCGCGGAGTCGAACGCCACGACCTCGCCCATCCGACGGTGCCGGCCTCCCGCAGCGACGCGGCATAACCCCTTCGGAAAGACAAAGAGACCATGACCCAGATTCGTTACGAAAAAGACGCCGACCTCTCGCTGATTCGCGGCAAGAAGGTGGCGATCATCGGCTACGGCTCGCAGGGCCACGCCCACTCGCTGAACCTCAAGGAGAGCGGTGTCGACGTCCGCGTCGGCCTGAAGGAAGGCAGCAAGAGCAAGACCGCCGCCGAGTCCGCGGGACTCGTCGTGAAGTCGGTCGCCGAGGCGGCGAAGGAAGCCGACATCATCATGATTCTCGCGCCCGACACGGCGCAGCCCGCCATCTACGAGGAGCACATCGCGCCGAACCTCGAGTCGGGGAATATGCTGATGTTCGCGCACGGCTTCAACATTCGGTACGGCACCATCGAGCCGCCGAAAGACGTCGACGTGGCGATGGTCGCGCCGAAGAGTCCGGGCCACCGCGTCCGTGAAACCTATCAAGAGGGTGGCGGTGTTCCGGCCCTTCTCGCGGTGTATCAGGACGCGTCCGATCAGGCTGACGCCGTAGCGATGTCGTACGCCGCGGGCATTGGCTGTGCCCGAGCCGGCGTGCTCACGACCACCTTCAAGGAGGAAACCGAAACCGACCTGTTCGGCGAGCAGGCCGTCCTTTGCGGCGGTGCGTCGGAGCTCGTGAAGGCCGGGTTCGAGACCTTGGTGGAGGCCGGCTACCAGCCCGAGCTCGCGTACTTCGAGTGCCTCCACGAGCTGAAGCTCATCGTCGACCTCATGTACCGGGGTGGTCTGAACTACATGCGCTACTCGGTGTCGAACACGGCCGAATGGGGCGACTACGTGAGCGGTCCGCGCGTCATCGGTGACGAGAGCAAGAAAGCCATGAAGCAGATCCTCACCGAGATTCAGGACGGCACGTTCGCCAAGCGCTGGATCGAGGAGAACAAGAACGGCCGGCCGGAGTTCAATCGAATCCGCCACGCCGAACAAGAACAGCCGCTCGAGCAGGTCGGCGCACAGCTTCGGTCGATGATGCCTTTCGTCGACCCGGTAGAAATCAAACAGGGAGAATAGCCAAGGCGTCGCTGTAGGCGGCGTCGGGAGAATGAGTCATGCAACCCGATCACGTACGGATCTTCGACACGACTCTCCGGGACGGAGAGCAATCACCTGGCGCGACGATGACCTCGTCCGAAAAGCTAGAGGTGGCGAAGACCCTATCGAGACTGGGTGTGGACATCATCGAGGCCGGCTTTGCCGCCGCTTCCCCCGACGACCTTCGTGCGGTGAAGAACATCGCCGAGGCCGTGGGGGTGACGGGCGTCGAAGGGCGCCCCGTCGCAGAGCCTCCGACCATCTGCAGCCTCGCGCGGGCGCACAAATCGGACATCGACAGAGCTGCCGAGGCCATCTCACCGGCAAAGCACGGGCGAATTCACACCTTCATCGCGACGTCGCCCATTCATCGCGAGCACAAGCTTCGGATGAGCCGCGACGAGGTGCTCGCGAAGATCACCGAGATGGTGACCTACGCTCGGGGCTTCACGGAGGACGTCGAGTTCAGCCCGGAGGACGCCGGGCGCACGGAGATGGACTTCCTCTACGACGCGCTTCAAGCCGCCATCGAGGCCGGCGCGACCACACTCAACATCCCAGATACCGTCGGGTACACCATTCCAGGCGAGTTCGGCGAGCGTATTGCCATGCTTCGGGAGAACGTGCCCGACATCGAAAACGCCGTCATCAGCGTTCACTGTCACAACGACCTCGGTCTGGCCGTAGCCAACAGCCTGTCGGCCGTCCAGAACGGTGCGCGCCAAGTCGAAGTGGCCGTGAACGGCATCGGTGAGCGCGCTGGCAACGCATCGCTCGAAGAGATCGTGATGGCGCTCTACGTGCGGAGCGACCTCTACGGAATCGGCACGCAGATCGACACCACGCAGCTGACGCGCGCCAGCCGCCTCGTCAGCAAGGTGACTGGCATGGTCGTTCAACCGAACAAGGCGATCGTCGGTGCCAACGCTTTCGCGCACGAGGCCGGCATCCATCAGGACGGCATGCTCAAGCACGAAGAGACCTACGAGATCATGCGTCCGGACACAGTCGGGGCCGGCAAGACTCAGCTCGTCCTTGGAAAGCACTCCGGTCGGCACGCGTTCGCAAACCGACTCGGCGAGCTCGGCTACCCCGTCAGCGGCGACGGCCTCGACAAAGCGTTCGCACGTTTCAAGAAGCTCGCCGACAAGAAGAAGTGCATCACCGACGCCGACCTGGTCGCACTCGTGAGCGACGAGCTCTACCAGCCGACCGAATACTGGAGGCTCGAGAAGATACAGGTCGGGTGCGGCACCGGCATGCCCACCGCGACGGTTCGACTCACCGGACCTGACGGGAACACACAGACCGCAGCCGAGGTGGGCACCGGTCCCGTCGACGCCGTGTACAAAGCCATTCAGTCGCTCGTGCACGAGCCTTGCACGCTGCTCGAGTACACCGTGCAGTCGGTCACCGAGGGCATCGACGCGCTCGGCGAAGTGAGCGTGCGGGTCGCTCCGGACGACGGCGACGCGGAGCCAGACAAGCTCAATCCGCAATACGAGCACTCGCGGGCGCGGGTGTTTCACGGTCACGGCGCACATACCGACGTCATCGTCGCAAGCGCGAAGGCCTACCTCGCGGCGATCAACCGGATCCTCGCCATCAAAGAAGCAAAGCAAGACAACGAGGCAGCGGGAAGCGCTGCGTAAGGCACCATGGAACCAAGAACGTTATTTCAGAAGGTATGGGACGACCACGTCGTCGTACAGGAACCCAATCGACCGGCCGTTCTCTACATCGACCTTCACCTGATTCACGAAGTCACCTCGCCGCAGGCGTTCACCGGTCTCCGTGAGCGAGGCCTGAAGGTTCGGCGACCCGATCTCACCGTCGCAACGATGGATCACTCGACGCCGACGCTTCCGAAGTCGCTCTGGGTCATCGACGACCAGGCGAAAAAGCAGCTCGCGATGCTCGAGTCCAACTGCAAGGAGTTTGGTATCGAGCTCTATCCGCTTGGCGACAGCCGCAATGGCATCGTGCATGTGATCGGCCCCGAGCGCGGCTTCACGCAGCCCGGAAAGACCATCGTTTGCGGCGACAGCCACACGTCCACGCACGGCGCGTTTGGCGCGCTAGCGTTCGGCATCGGCACGAGCGAGGTCGAGCATGTTCTTGCCACGCAGTGTCTCCTTCAGCGAAAGCCGAAGACCCTCGAGGTGCGCGTCGAAGGCCGTCTGATGCCCGGCGTCACCGCCAAAGACATCATTCTCGCGCTCTGCGCGGAGATCGGAACACACGGCGCAACCGGACACGTCATCGAGTACACGGGATCGGCAATCGAGAACCTCGACATGGATGGCCGTATGACCGTCTGCAACATGAGCATCGAGGCGGGCGCGCGTGCCGGGATGATCGCGCCCGACGAGACCACCTTCGCGTATCTCGAAGGCCGTGACTACGTGCCCAAGGGTGCAGACTGGGATGCCGCCGTCGAGCGCTGGAAGCAGCTTCGAACGGACGAAGGCGCCACCTACGACAAGACGGTCGTCATCGATGCCAACAAGCTCGAACCGATGATCACCTACGGCACGAACCCCGGCATGGGCATGCTGATCAGCAAGGACACGCCGACGTCCGAAGCGTTCGACGACGATTCCCAGCGCGCCGCGTTCGAAAAGGCGATGGGCTACATGGGACTCGAGCCGGGCCAACCTCTTCTCGGCCAGAAGGTCGACGTGGTGTTCATCGGCTCGTGCACGAACTCCCGCATCAGCGACCTACGGCTCGCAGCCGGCGTCTTCAGCGGCCGCAAAGTAGCCGACGGCGTTCGTACTCTCGTCGTCCCAGGCTCACACGACATCAAGAAGCAGGCTGAATCCGAAGGGCTCGATCAGATCTTCAAGGAGGCAGGCGCCGAATGGCGTGAACCCGGCTGCTCGATGTGCATCGCGATGAACGGCGACAACCTCGAGCCCGGCCAGTACGCGGTCAGCACCTCGAACCGCAACTTCGAAGGACGCCAAGGCAAGGGCGGCCGCACGTTCCTCGCATCGCCGTTGACCGCTGCCGCCGCGGCCGTCACCGGCGAGGTGACCGACCCCCGGAGCTTGCTTCTTTCCTGAAAGGCACACCTCATGGCGCAGTTCACCACCATCACCTCCCACATGGTCCCGCTTCCCGCGGAGCACGTCGACACCGACCAGATCATTCCGGCGCGTTTTCTCAAAGTGACGGACAAGCACGGCCTCGGTGACAGTCTCTTCCACGACTGGCGCTACCACAAAGACGGTAGCCCCAATCCGGAGTTCGTGCTCAACCACCCGGAGTCGCAGGGCGCTCAGATCTTGATCGCCGGCCACAACTTCGGCAGCGGCTCGTCGCGTGAACACGCGCCATGGGCCCTAGTCGGCTGGGGTTTTCGAGCGATCATCTCGACCGGATTCGCCGACATCTTCCGGAGCAACGCACTCAAGAACGGGCTGCTGCCCGTCGAGGTGACGCCGGACGTCCACAAGGTGCTCATGCAGGCAACGCACCTCGACCGCTCGACGAAGGTGACCATCGACCTGCCGACCCAGTCGGTGACGGGTCTCGAATCGCTGGAGGCCACCTTCCCGATCGACGAGTTTTCGAAGCACTGCCTCCTCAATGGTATCGATCAACTCGGGTACCTTCTCGCCTTCGATGAGCAAATCACTTCGCATGAGCAAAAACGGCCATAACGGCTCCGGCCCCGTCGTAGAGGTCTACGACACCACTCTGCGTGACGGCACGCAGATGGAAGGGATGAGTCTGTCCTGCGAGGACAAGATTCGTATCGCGGAGCACCTCGACGGGCTTGGCGTCGACTTCATCGAGGGAGGCTGGCCCGGGTCCAACCCGAAGGACGTGGAGTTTTTCGAGCGTGCCAAGGACGTCGACTGGAAGAACGTGACCATCGCCGCTTTCGGTTCGACGCGTCGCGCGAATCTGCGAGCTGAGGACGATGCTCAGCTGCAAATGCTTCTAGATGCGGAAACTCCGGTTTGCACCATCTTCGGCAAGACCTGGAACCTTCACGTGACCGAGGTGCTCCGAACCACGCTCGACGAGAACGTTCAAATGATCGGCGACAGTGTTGCCTTCTTACGAGGCAACGACCGACGGGTCATCTATGACGCCGAGCATTTCTTCGACGGCTACAAGTCCGACTCCGAGTACGCGATCGAAACGCTAGGCGCCGCCGCCGACGCAGGCGCCGAAACCCTGGTGCTGTGCGACACCAACGGTGGCTCCATGCCGTGGGAAATCGACGAGATCGTGAATACGGTCCGAGCCGCTCTACCCGACGCTCGGATCGGCATCCACGCTCACAACGATGGCGAGTGTGGCGTGGCCAACTCCGTTGCTGCGGTTCGCGCCGGGGCACGCCACGTGCAGGGAACGATCAACGGCTACGGCGAACGCTGTGGCAACGCGAACCTTTGCTCCATCGTTCCGGACGTCGAGTTGAAGCTCGGGCTTCAATGCCTGCCAGACGGTGGCCTTGCCCAGCTCTACGACCTCTCGCATTTCGTCGCGGAGATCGCCAACCTCAGCCCCAACGACCACGCCGCATACGTGGGCCGGAGCGCGTTCGCACACAAGGGCGGCGTACACGTGTCTGCCATTCGTCGACACCGTGAGTCGTACGAACACATCGACCCAGCGCTGGTCGGTAACGAGTCGCGGGTGGTCGTGAGCGAGCTTTCCGGCCGGAGCAACGTGTTCAGCAAGGCCGAGGAGCTCGGTCTCGACGTGAGCGCGGCGCACGGCGGCGAGGTGCTCGAAGAGATCAAGGAGCTCGAGGCGAAGGGATTTGCCTACGAGGCGGCGGAGGCGTCGGTCGCCCTCCTGATGGCGCGACGGCAGCCGGACTACAAGCCCCCCTTCGAGGTGATTCACTTTCAGGCGGGAGTCGGGCGTCGCGAGGGCAAGCAGATGTTCGCCGAGGCGACCGTGAAGGTCCGGATCGGAGACGCGGTGGTGCACACCGCAGGCGAAGGCAACGGGCCGGTGAGCGCGCTCGACTCGGCGCTCCGGAAAGCGCTTCGTCCTTTCTTCCCGACGGTGGCGGAGATTCACCTGAGCGACTACAAGGTCCGCATCCTCGATGGGCGCAGCGGGACGGAAGCGACCACCCGCGTGCTCATCGACAGCCAGTCCGAACACGACACCTGGAGCACGGTCGGCGCCTCGAGCAACATCATCGAAGCTTCGCTCCAGGCGCTCATCGACAGCATCGAGTACGGGCTGACACTGCAACACCAGGCAGCCAGACAAAGACTAGAGGCCAGCGTCACATGAAATCGAAAATCACTCTCTTGCCTGGCGATGGGATCGGCCCCGAAATCGTCGATGCGACACGACAGGTGCTGGAAACCGTCGCCCGCAAGTACGGGCATAGCTTCATGTTCTCCACGCACCTCATCGGTGGAATTGCCATCGACGAAACGGGAGTGCCGCTTCCGGACGACACCATCGTGGCGTGCAGAAGCGCCGACGCCGTGCTGCTTGGTGCCGTGGGGGGTCCGAAGTGGGATGACCCCACCGCGACGGTTCGCCCTGAGCAGGGTCTTCTCGGCATGCGCAAAGCGCTGAAGCTCTTCGCGAACGTGCGCCCAGTCAAGCTCTTCCGTGGACTCGAAGCGGCATCGCCTCTCAAGGCGGAGCGTCTTCGAGGCGTCGACATCGTGTTCATCCGCGAGCTGACGGGCGGGATCTACTTCGGTCAGCCGAAAGGCAAGGAAACGCGCGACGGTCTTCGCGTCGGCTTCGACACCATGGTGTACGATGAAAACGAGATTCGCCGCATCGTCGAGCTCGCGTTCGCGGTTGCGAAGAAGCGAGGCAAGCGCGTCACCTCGATCGACAAGAGCAACGTCTTGCAGGCGATGCAGGTGTGGCGCGAGGTCGCGAGCGAAGTCGGCCGAGAACACCCTGACGTCGCGCTCGAGCACCAGCTCGTCGATTCGGCCGCGATGCGGTTGGTCACCGAGCCTGCCGCATTCGATGTCATCGTGAGCGGCAACATGTTCGGCGACATCCTCTCCGACGAAGGCGCCGTGCTGACCGGTTCCCTCGGTCTCCTGCCGAGCGCGTCTCTCGGCGAAGGCCGACTCGGCGTCTACGAACCGATCCACGGGTCGGCGCCGGACATCGCCGGGAGAGGTGTCGCGAATCCTCTCGGTACGATTTTGAGCGCGGCCATGCTCCTCCGGCACAGCCTCGACCTCGACAACGAGGCCCAGGCTATCGAGGACGCGGTGCAGAAGGTGCTCGACAACGGACTTCGCACCGCCGACCTGGGTGGGGGTTCGAACTCGCTCAGCACGACACAAATGGCGCACGCCGTCATGGGCGCCATCGAAGGCGCATAACGAAAGGAACGCGCGATGCCCCGCAAACGCGTCAGCAGGCTCTTCGACCTGAAGGAAGACGAGCACGGTAGGAAGTACATGGAGGTCTACCTCGACGGCATCGCGCTGCTGCGCCTGGTGCTTTCGAACAAGGGGACCGCGTTCAGCTACGAAGAGCGAGTCGCCCTGCGCCTCGATGGGCTTCTTCCGCCGCAGTACAACACGCTCGAACAACAAATCGATCGTGTGTACGAAGGCTTTCTCCAGGCTCCGACGGACATCGACAAGTATCAGTACCTGCGTGCCGTTCAAGAGCGTCAGGAGATCCTCTTCTACGCTCTGCTCGAGAAGCATCTCGATGAGATGCTGCCGATCGTCTACACGCCGACCGTCGGCGCCGCCGTGCAGCAGTTCAGCGCGCTCTACCAGAACCCGCGCGGGCTCTCGTTCTCGCCGCTCAACATCGACCGCGCAGGGCAAACGCTCGAAGGCTATCCGATGGAAGACGTGCGCATGATCGTCGCGACGGACTCTTCTGCGATTCTCGGCATCGGGGACCAGGGCTACGGAGGACTCGCCATTCCGATCGGAAAGATGGCGCTCTACACCGTGGCAGGCGGGGTAAGCCCCTTCCACACCATGCCGGTCGCGCTCGACGTCGGGACTGAGCGCATGGACCTGATCAACGACAACAACTACCTCGGGGTGCGGCAGAAGCGTCTGCGGGGAGAAGACTACTACAAGTTCCTCGACCGCTTCGTCGACGCGGTGTGGTCGCGGTGGCCAGACGCGGTCATTCAGTGGGAGGACCTCTCGAAGACCGCGGCGTTCGACGTGCTGGAGCGCTATCGCGAGCGCGGCCCCTCGTTCAACGACGACATCCAGGGGACGGGCGCTGTTGCGCTATCTGGCATTCTTGCGGCCTGCCACCTCCGAAACGAGAAGCTGACCGACGAGACGTTCGTGATTCACGGAGCGGGCGCCGGCGGCATTGGCGTCGCCTGGGCCATTCGAGAGGGACTCGTTCGGGCCGGCATGTCGCGCGAGGAAGCTACCAAGCGGGTGTTCGTGTTGGACTCGCGCGGTCTCCTGCTCACCAGCCGAGACATGGAGAGCTACAAGCGGGTGTTCGCGCACGACCCGGCGTCCATCGCGGACTGGGAGTTCGAAGGCGACGCACCCGACCTGCTCGATACGATCAAGAACGCGAAGGCTACGGTGCTCCTCGGTCTTTCGGGTCGACCCGATGCGTTCGACGAGCAGATCGTTCGGCAGATGGCCGACAACCACAAGTGGCCCATCATCTTCCCGCTCTCGAACCCAACCAGCTCCGCGGAAGCAAAGCCGGTCGACATTTTCCGGTGGACGGACGGGCAGGCGATCGTGGCGACCGGAAGCCCTTTCGACCCGGTCATGATGGGCGGCGTCACGCATCCCATCGGCCAGGGCAACAACGCGTTCATCTTCCCGGGCCTCGGCTTCGGTGCAATCCTGAGCGACGCGAGCATGATCACGGACGACATGGTGCTCGAAGCCTCGCAGGCGCTCGCCGACTACAGCATCGAGAAGTACGTGGACGGCGGTCTGATCTACCCCCCGGTGAGCGACCTCCAGGAAACGTCGACCAAGGTCGCAACGAGAGTCGTCCAACAGGCGGTCAAGGACGGAGTCGCTCGGCGGGAGAACATCCCCGAAGACATCGAAACCTTCGTCCGCGACCGCTTCTGGCACCCCACCTACCTCCCCTTCGTCCGCGGCCACCTGTAAGGGGACACGCGGGGCCCCCAAAAACCTCGCAATCCCAAATACTTACAGACCAACCCGCGCGATCTATCCAGCCCGCCGCCGGTCCGGCCGCTCGAGCCGCCTCCGGTCGGTGGAGCGCGCGGGCCCACTCGCGACTTCTTTCCACTCGTCGCGGCGACGGTAGTGTTCGAACCAGTCGGTATACACGAGCGATCGGGTTGGCTCGTTTTCGCCAAGGCTGCGGAACCAAGAGCTCGGTGTCCAAACGGCTCGCACGAAGTCGTCCGCGGAACCGTAGCCTGCGTGCATCGCGTAGGTCGACCAGCGATAGGCGCCCGGATCGTTGCAGATGCCAGCGCGCACGGGGTTGAGCTCCACGTACACGTTTGTGATTGCCATCTGCTCATCCGTCATGATCGCTACGCACTTGAACCGTTCCTCGAAGAGCTTTCCACTGCCACCTCTCGCGCGATTTCGACGTTGCGCGTACGGCTGCGCTGTAGCTCGAACGAAACGCGAGAGAGCGTCGGAGTTGGGCGGCGAAGCGATGAGGTGGACGTGGTTCGTCATCATGGAGAGGGCATGAGTCGGCACGCCATACTTCCGACTCGCACGGCGGAGCCTGTGAAGAAAGAACCGGTAGTCCGAGACGTAGGAAAAGATCCGCCTTCGATTGTTCCCACGGAGAATCACGTGGTGGGGTTGGTTAGGAACGACTGAAAGGTGTCTTGCGTGCCGAGGCATACCGGGGTTTTCGGTTGGAATCGCGCGGAGTTTCGTGGGCCACGGAGCCGGCGTCCCTAAGTGTGTATTGACACTAGCTTTTTCGGGGCGGACTATCGTCCGGATGCAAATCGCAATCCCGCTTTTCAACGGCGTCACCGCCCTCGACGCGGTGGGCCCCTACGAGGTTCTGCAGCGCCTTCCGGAAGCCGAGGTTCGCTTCGTAGGCCACCGCCCCGGGAACGTTCGAACTGATAACGGGTTCCTCGGGCTACGTATCGACCGAGCGTTCGAGGAGGTCACTTCGCCGGACGTCGTGTTGGTGCCGGGAGGCATCGGTACCCGTGAGCTCGTTCACGACCAGACCGTGCTCGACTGGATCAGGAACGTCCACGAGACCAGCAAGTTCACGACGTCCGTCTGCACAGGGTCTCTGGTCCTGGCCGCAGCGGGTCTTCTAGAGGGAGCCCCCGCCACGACGCATTTCACCGCCATGCCTCTGCTCGAGAAGTACGGAGCCAAACCGACTCATCAACGCGTGGTCGAAGTCGGGAAGATCATCACCGCCGCGGGCGTTTCGAGCGGCATCGACATGGCCCTTCGCCTCGCGGAACGACTCACCGACGCGACGACCGCAAAAGCGCTGCAGCTCATGATCGAGTACGACCCTCAACCCCCGCACGACGCCGGCGCTCTCCACAAGGTCGATGGAAGCGTGATCGCGCGCGTTCAGGAACTCGCGCGCGACAAGAACTGAGTCGCGACCGCAAATCGCGCGGGTTGATCCGCAAGCGTCCGAGATCGCAGGTGTTCTAGGTACCCCGCGTGTCCCCTAATGCAGCTGCGACACTTGCTGTCTTCGGCGATGGCGTCCCCGCAGGGCACGCCCTTGTCTTGTCACCTC
>CBFCWN010000015.1:0-49869 GCA_965601515.1 uncultured Myxococcales bacterium
ACGCTGTTTTCCCGCCGATTCCCCTTGAAGAGCCGTAGCCCCCCGCAAAGGGACGCCGAAGTTAGCGCGGAACGGGAACCGGTCAAGGAAGAATCGAGGTTTTTCAAACGGGCGCTCAAGTAGTCGGAATCAGTCGCCTATAGGGCGTCGGGGAAGCGCCTACACCGACGCCTACCTTCACATGTTGGATCAATCTTGAGCGAACTCGCCTGCCTTAGCCCCTCACGGCCGACAGGAGCGCCTCCGGGCTCAACGTCGGGGAGCCCTTGCCCGCTCGTTCCGCCTCGTGAACGAGCTCGACCAGCCGACGATTCACCGGTGCGTCGCGTCCGACCGACTCGGCCACTCGAACGATCTCGCCGTTGAGTTCGTCGACCTCGGTCGGCCGTCTGCGCTCGAGATCCACCCACATCGACGCGCGCGACTCAGAACCAAGCTTGAGCTGTGCGCGCAGCACGAGCCTGACAAGCGGGGTGGGGAGTTTGAACACGAAGGACATCACCGAGAAAGGTACGCCACGAAACTTCGCAACTTCGATGCCCGCCTCCCGAAGAACCGAGAGCGCCTCGTCGAGCACCATGACCATCAAACGCCGATAGCCCGTCGTCATGAGGAGCTCGGGCGTGGTTGCGCCAGACAGCGCAGCGAGCGCGCTGTTCAGGTTCATCAAGAGTTTCGCCCAGAGCTCCGGCGCGAGCGGATTCACAACGTTCACCTCCATGCCAGCGTCGCGAAGCGCGTCCACCCACGGACTATCGCTGTCGATCGCCTCGACGATCAGAGGGCCGGTAATCGCGTGAATGAAGGTCGCGTCGTCGCGCATGACGACGTTGAAAGAGACGACGCCAGGCACGATGCGATGCCCGGACAGATGCTTGTGCAATACGTCAGCGTTACGCACTCCGTTCTGAAGACTGACGACCACCGCACCGTCACGAAGCACCGGCGCCAGCGCCTTCGCCGTTTCCAGGGTGGATCCGCTCTTCACGGCGACCAGCACCACGTCGCAGGTCGCAAGCGCCTGTGGGTCTGTCTCGAAGCGAACCCGATCGGGCGCGATGTGATCCTCTCGACCGAACCCGGTGAGGCGAAGCCCGTGCTCGCCAATGGAGCGTTGAACCGACTCGCGGCCGACGAACGTCACGTCCGATGTGCCCTTCGCGAGGACTGCGCCGCCGACGAAACATCCGATCGCCCCGGCCCCCATGACGCCGACGTGCAGTGCCGGCCCATGACGAGACGCAGTCGGCGTGCCGGGGGGAGCGTCGCTCACCGTGCATTCGTACCACGGCCGATGGAGCGTTTCGATTCAAAGTCGATGGCAGCTCGGCGGCTGCGGCCCGTGCGTGTCGACCGAAGCCATGAAGGAGCGTCAGAGCGGATTGCCGTCTTCGTCCACCGCAACGAGCAGATTCCCGTCGACATCATCGATCTCGGGGTCGGCGACCCACGGGTCCAGACACGCCCGGTCGGTCACGCAGGGGTCGGTCAGCGTCTCGAGGAACGCGACGACGTCCGAGATCTGGACCTCGTCGAACTCCGCAGGGATTCGATACGTCACGATGACGCGTCCTGAGACATCGAGGAAGTCGGTCATCTCTTGGGCATTGCGATCGAAGTCCTCGGCGGCCGCCAGCGGCACGGTCTCCGGATCGAACGCGTCGAGGGCCGCCTGCGGGTCGAGGTGATGCCTGATCGTGTCCTCGAGCGTGTCGTAGGCGCCCGAGTGGAAGTACGGCCCCGTGGTCGCCACGTTCAGGAGTGTCGGCGTACGGAACGCGTAGCGGTCGTTGCGGTCGGCCGTTTCTCGGGCCCGTCCGAAGTCGCTCGTGCCGGATGCGCCGTCGCCCTTCCCTCGCCCGATTTGTGGCGCGGCGACCGAGTGAAACGACTCGTCGGTGAAGAAATCGCCCGCATGGCAGCCTGCGCAGCCAAAGCCACGGTCCGCGGTGGTGTTGAAGAACAGAAGTGCGCCGCGCTTCGCGTTGTCGGGGATCGCGGAGTTGTCGCCCTTGACGTAGGCACGCCAACGCGAGTCGGTGAACACCTGCGACTCTTCGTAAGCGCCGATCGCCTCGGCGATTCGCTCGTAGGTAATGGTCGGGTCTCCGAACGCCGTTTCGAACTCTTCCGCCCAACCGTCTTCATTCTCCAGACGCTCCTCGAGTGCAGCGCGGAGCTCATCGTTCGTGCCGCCTTCGACGAACTCGAAGCCGCGCATCTCTTCGGTGGATGTCACCGGAAACCGCGCCTGGGCACCCGAGAGGCGATCGCCCGCCGCGAGATCGACGGTGCCGTAGTCGCTGTCCGGCGTTCGAATTCCGTCCTCGAGCTGCTCGACACGCGAGTCCCAAAAGAGTCCCGTCTCCCAAACTCCGAGATTGAAGGTCGTCGGGGCGTTGCGGGGCACGGTGAAGTCGCCGTCGGGGTGCGTGCGCCCCGGGCCGAGCAGGTCCTCGTCGTCGGCGCCAACACCGATGGAGAGCGCAAGCGCGTCGCCGCCGCCAAGCGCCGGGTGATGGCAGGTGACGCAGGCGGAGTCGCGATCGCCTCCGAGACTCTTGCTGAAGAAGAGACGGCGCCCGAGCACGGCAACGGGATCGTCGACCGCCGGAAGGTCGAGGGCTTCAGCGGGGTCGCCGCTCAATCCGTAGCTGGAGATCAATCCGCGGAGGTCGCGGTCGAGCTGAGTGTCCGAGTCGGAGTCGGAGCAGCCCACGACGAGCAGGAGGACACATGCAGACAAGAAGAACGATCGCATGCCCGCCATTCTACGGGGCGAGCACGTCCTCCGGAAACCGCCTCGATCGCGGAGGCCCAAATCGGTACCCCGACATGTGGAGGTCCGTCGCAAGCGCACGGCGCATATCCTGCGGGATTGCCTCAATTCGGATACAGAGGGCTCTCATGACGAGCTCAGCGGGCCGGTTCGCTAGCTCGTCAGGCTGAATGCCACAACACGCAAGGTCGAAGCAGACGTAGCGAACCGGACTGCAGACTTGAGGGTCGTCGTCGACACACTCCGCGAAACATCTGCGGTCACCGACTCGAAGCTCGAGGGTCGTCGGATCGGTCCCGAGCTTGTCGCAAAGAGCGTCCGACTGCTCGGGCTGGCCGCCGTCCACCAGCACCGTGGCGCGTAGCTCGCCTCGTCGGGGAACGAGCGGTTCGTAGCGAGCAAGCTCTTCGGCAACGTGGCGCGGCTCAAAACGGTTCTCGACTCGAAGCACTTCCTGGATTTGCCAGAGTACGGTTTCCCGATTCTCAAACAGGATCGTGCAGGTTGGACCGATGCGGTGTCTGCGACGCCTGCGGAGCTCCTGAACGAGCGGCCGAAGACGCGGTCGCACCGACTCGAACACGTGGTTGGGAAGGATATCGGAGGCGCGGAGCGACGCATCGGGCTGCGCGGGAAAGGTCTGAAGGGCCCACATGTATTGATATTGACTTTCAATATCACCCAAGTCAAACCCGTATGTGACCCTCGAAGCTGACGGAATTGGCAGCTTCGCCTGGCAAAACTGTCAGGAATGACGTTACCTTCTCGGTCGTGACGGCCGCTGGCGACACCCAAGAGCTTCTTCCGGACCTCGCGCGGGCCATGCTGGAATCGAGCGAAAAGCCCGCGATTGTGTTGAGCAAGGACTACCGGATCCTCGCGGTGAACGAGGCCTACCGGAAGCACTACGCGACCTCACCGAAGCTCGGGCACGATAGATGCTTTGCGGTCTCGCATGGGTACGAGAGCCCCTGCGACGAAAACGGCGAGCAGTGCCCGCTCCGCAACTGTCTCTCGTCGAGGCGGAACGAACGCGTCGTGCACATCCATCATGGGCCCGAGGGCGCCGAGTACGTCGACGTCGAGCTCCGACCGCTGCTCGACGACGGCGGCGAGATCGAGGGCTTCGTGGAACTGATCGCGCCCATCCCTCACGCGAGCGCAAAAGCGGGCGGTTCGTTCGTCGGTCGCTCTCGCGCGTTCACCGAAATGCTCGAGCTCATCCAGCGCGGCGCGCGGAGCGAAGTGCCGATCCTGCTACTCGGCGAATCCGGTACGGGCAAGGAGCTCGCGGCACGCGCGATCCACGATGCGAGCATGCGAAGCCAGGGACCGTTCGTGCCCGTCGAGTGTTCGGGACTCGGCGAAACGCTCTTCGAATCGGAGCTCTTCGGACACGCGCGCGGGTCGTTTACTGGGGCGCACAGTCGCAAGCCTGGGCTCGTCGAAGCAGCAACGGGTGGCACCCTTTTTCTCGACGAAATTGGGGACGTCCCGCTGTCGCTCCAGGTCAAGCTGCTGCGCGTGCTCGAGTCCGGCATGTACCGACCCGTCGGCGACATCGAAGCTCGCAGCGCAGACTTTCGACTGGTCTGCGCCACGCATCGAGACCTCGACTGCATGGTGCAAGAACACACGTTCCGACGCGACCTCTTCTTTCGGATCAACACGTTCCCGATCACGTTGCCGCCGCTTCGTGATCGATGTGAAGACATCCCGCTGCTTTGCGACACCCTCCTCGCAAACAGCGCGAAGCGACTTTCGGAAGAAGCGCTCGACCTGCTGAAGGAACACGACTTTCCCGGCAACATCCGAGAGCTCCGAAACATCGTCGAGCGCGCGGTGCTGCTGACGGACGGCGTGATCATCGAGACGCAGCATCTTCCGTCGTACCTCGGAGGGGGCCGACTCTCCGTGGCACCTCCGCCTTCGACCGACATGGCCGCGTGGCCCTGGGGCGACGAGCTCTTGCCGCTCGAGGAAGTGGAGCAGCGTTACCTCCGGTGGGTGCAGGAGCGACACCCGGGGGATCGCAAGGCGCTCGCGGAACGTCTCGGCGTCAGCGAACGAACCCTCTATCGGAAGCTCCGGCAGGCGCTCGACGACGACTCGAGCAGCTGACGCTCGAGGCGGGACTGTCATCCATGACTGTCAAAGCTGGCAGCCTGCAATCGGTGGCAGTCGAAAAACATCAATGATCTTCGACCACGAA
This sequence comes from uncultured Myxococcales bacterium, assembly GCA_965601515.1. GTDB lineage: Bacteria > Myxococcota_A > Polyangia > Polyangiales > Houyiibacteriaceae > SG8-38. Next base: position 4,992 of record CBFCWN010000015.1, read on the forward strand.
GGTTGGTCCGGCTCTTGCTGATAGGGGGCACAGCGGAGGCGAGCGGATGGACCCAACCATGGCCCCCACGACGGGATCGACCACCACCAATCCACACGACAACACCCCTGACCTCGAGGTGACCTTGCGTCGCATCGAAGCGCGACTCGAACGTCTCGAGCAGGCACTCGACCCCATCGCTCAGGCTACGGCCGCCGCCCCCGCGCTAACTTCTACGGCCGTCGATGTGATCGACGACTGGGCGAATCAGCACGGCGACCTCGACGAAAGGCTTCGGACGCTGTCCGAGCTGGTCGAACGTTTGACGAGGCCGGAGGCGCTTGCCCCGCTGATGATGGCGGTCGAGCTGAGCGAGCAGGCCAAGCCCGCGATCGCAACCCTCACCGACATCGTCGACGAAACGATGGCGCGCGCCGCATCGGAAGGAATGGAGATCGAACGACTCGTCGAGTCGTCGAAGAACGCGGTGCTCAAGCTCGCACAGCTCGCCACCGCACGAGAGGTTCAGGCGCTGCTCGACTCCGGCATGCTCGACCCGGCAGCTCTTTCGACACTGGGGATGACGGCACGTGCGGTCGCGGACGCCAGCGAAGAGCCCGCTCCGCAGGTCGGCATGTTCGGCGCGCTTCGAGCCGCGCGACAGCCGTCGGTGCAACGCGCCCTCGGGTTCTTGATTCGAGTCGCCGAAAAGCTCGGTGACAACCTCGGCACCACCGCGCCGAAGCTTCTTTTGAACGGCGACAACCACTCGAAGTCGGAGAGAAACTCATGAGTGAACAGCACGACGTCCTCATCATCGGTGGAGGAACGGCCGGGATCACGGTCGCATCTCAGCTCCTTGACCAGGCCGCGGCACCCAAGGTCACCATCGTCGACCCCGCGAAGACCCACGACTACCAGCCGATATGGACGCTCGTCGGCGGCGGGGTGTTTCCTAGAGAGGTGTCACGACGCTCGATGGCCGACGTCATGCCTCGAGGCGTCGAGTGGATTCGAGATCGGGTGACGTCCTTTCATCCCGACAAGAACGAGGTGGTGACCGAGAGCGGGAAAACCCTCAAGTACAACGAGCTCATCGTCGCGGCCGGGATTCAGCTCAACTGGGACGCGGTGAAAGGGCTCCCCGAGGCGATCAACAGGGGCGGGGTCTGCAGCAACTACGGCTATGACAAGGTTCCGTACACGTGGGAAACGATTCAATCGTTTCAGGGCGGCAACGCGGTCTTCACGTTCCCAGCGACACCGATCAAGTGCGCCGGGGCACCCCAAAAGATCATGTATCTCGCCGAGGAGACGTTCCGTCGGCGGGGGATTCGCGAGCAGGCGAACGTAATCTACGCGTCGGCGACGGCGGGGATCTTCGGCATTCCGAAGTACGCGCAGGCGCTGAGCAAGATCGTCGACGAGCGAAACATCGACACGCACTTTTCGAAGAACCTCGTCGAGGTGCGGCCCGAAAGCCGAGAGGCGGTGTTTCGCGATGTCAACGGCGGCGAGGAGCTCGTGTTGAAGTACGACATGATTCACGTGACGCCGCCGCAGAGCGCGCCCGACTTCATTCGAAAGAGCCCGCTCGCCAACGAGGCGGGTTGGGTCGACGTCGACAAGCACACGCTTCAGCACACGAAGTACCCCAACGTGTTCTCGCTTGGTGACTGCAGCAGTCTCCCTTGCTCGAAGACGGGAGCCGCGATTCGTAAGCAGGCGCCAGCGCTCGTCGAGAACATCATTGCGTTTCGCGCGGAGAAGGCTCTCAAGGGACACTACGACGGGTACGCGTCGTGCCCACTCGTGACGGGCTACGGGAAGGTCATCCTCGCCGAGTTCGGATACGACGGCGTGATCATGGAGACGTTCCCGTTCGATCAGGCGCAGGAGCGCTACAGCATGTACGCGCTCAAAGCGTACGGGCTCCCCAACATGTACTGGCACGGAATGCTTCAAGGACGCGTGTGAGGCGCGTGGAGGAAACCATGGAAATCAAAGCTTTTTTCGATGAGCCGACGTTTACGCTGACCTTCGTGGTGTGGGACGAAGCGACCAAGGACGCAGTCGTGATCGACTCGGTGCTGAACTACGACCCGATCGCCTCGCAGACGAGCACGGATTCGCTCGACGAGCTGTCGGACTACGTTCGGCAGAACGGGCTGCGCGTGCACTACGCGCTCGAGACACACGCCCATGCCGACCATCTTTCGGGCGCGCAGATGCTCAAGAAGCGCTTCGACGCGAAAACGGCAATCGGTGCAGACATCACGGCGGTGCAGGACGTCTTCAGCGGCGTGTTCGACCTCGGTGAAGGCTTCGCCACCGACGGGCGCCAGTTCGACAAGCTCATCGAGGACGAGGAGACGCTTCAGGCGGGGAGCCTCGAAGTGAAAGCGATTGCAACGCCCGGTCACACTCCCGCATGCCTCAGCTATCTCATCGGTGATGCGCTCTTCACCGGCGATGCTTTGTTCATGGACGACTACGGGACCGGTCGCACCGACTTCCCGAAGGGAAGCGCGAAGGACCTCTACTCCTCGATCCACGAGCGGCTCTACGAGCTTCCCGATGAGACACGCGTGTTCCCGGGGCACGACTACATGCCGGGAGGTCGTGCAGTCGCTTGGGAGACGACGATCGGAAAGTCGAAGGCCAACAACCCACACCTGCGCGCTGAGACCTCGCTCGAAGAGTTCGTGGGGCTTCGAGAGGCACGAAACGCAGAGCTCGCGGCGCCGCGGCTCCTGTTTCAGAGCGTACAGTTCAACATCAGCGGTGGCCAGCTGCCTCAGCCCGGCTCGACCGGCATTCGGTACTTCAAAGTGCCGGTGAACATGCGGAAGAAGACGGACGACATCGGCGATCCGTCCGAATAGCGCGCTGTGGGCGCCGTCCATGACGGCACGCCATGTCGGTCGGATGGCAATACGCCGTCTCCGCCGTACACTCTGAGAAGCAGGGCGTCGTCGAATGCAGTTGATTTACTACGCCATCCCTTTCTTCCTCGCGACCATCGGCCTCGAGTGGTGGCTTCTCGTTCGCGGTGAGCGGAAGGAAGGCACTCGAACCGAACTCGTCGGGTTCACGACGAAGGACTCTTTCGCGAGTCTCGCGATGGGCGTTGGGTTTCTCGTCGTGGAGATCATTCTTGCGCTGCTCCCGTTCGCGGGACTCGCGTGGCTCTACCAGTTCCGGCTGTTCGATATTCCGGTCGTGTGGTGGTCGTGGATCCTCCTCTTGTTCGCCGAGGACCTCTGCTACTACTGGTTCCACCGCCTCAGTCATGAGGTGCGCATTCTTTGGGCGGCGCACATCAACCACCACTCGAGCACGCACTACAACCTGACGACGGCGCTTCGTCAGTCGTGGACCACGCCGTTCACCGGATTCATCTTCTGGGCTCCGCTTCCGCTGCTTGGCTTCCCGATCGAGATGATCATCATCCAGAAGTCGATCAGCCTGCTCTATCAGTACTGGCTGCATACGGAGCTCATCGGAAAGCTCGGGTGGTTCGGAAAAGTCTTCAACACGCCGTCCCATCACCGCGTCCATCATGGTCGAAATCCGATCTACCTAGACCGCAACCACGCCGGGATTTTCATCATTTGGGACAAGCTGTTCGGGACCTTCGAACCCGAGGGCGAAGCCGTCGACTACGGGCTCACGAAGAACATCCATACGTACAATCCGTTCCGAATCGCGTTTCACGAGTGGGCCTCGATGCTTCGCGACGCTTGGAATGCCAAGACCTGGCGTGGGCGGGTCGGTTACCTTTTCTTGAGACCCGGTTGGACCGAAGACGGCGCGGGGAAGACCGCGCCCGCGCTTCGGCACGACTATCTGCTCGAGAAGCAGGCCTGACCGCTCCGCAGCCTGAAGGTGGTGCTAGGGTGCTCCCTTCAGAATGACCCGAGCGCTTTTACTCGTTTGCCTCGCTGCGCTCTGCGCCTGCCGCGGCTCTTCGTTACCTACTGCGGCAACTCCGTCTCCGTATTTCGAGTCCGTCGGCTCGAGGCTCGAGCTCGGCGGCGAGGTGTTCGTGTACGCGGACATCGATGGCGACGCGGAGGAGGCGTCCGAGTTCTTGTTGAGCATCCTTCGAGATGCCCCAGCGCTGAAGGGGCTCTCCGACGCGTCGCGCCTTCACGGTGCGTCGCTGGCTCGCGTGGTCGGCCTCGACCGAGCGAAAGCGGTGGGCCTGAGCTCCGTGCTGGACGGCGCGAGCTACAGCAATCGTGGGTTTGTCTATGCGCCCGAGCGCGCGGGGCTGTTCGAGGTGTGGGGGGACGCCCCACGGACGTTTGGCCTGCTGTCGATGGCGCCGACGGACAGCGACCTCATCTGGGAGCAGCAGGTCGACGCGGACGCGGTGCTTGCCCTGGTGCGCGGCTTGAGCGAGCTCGGTATCGGGATGTCACCCGAGGCGCTTGACGCGTGGCTCGACGCGCCGTCCTCGAGGTTGGACGTGACGATGCGAGAGGTTCTCGAGGGTCTGAAGACCACGGTCGGGGTAATCCTATCGATCGAAGAGGGACGGAATGTCTGGCTTCCGGGGCGGAGCTTCACGTTCCCGATGACCGATTTTGTGATCGCGGTGGACGGGTTGAGCGAGTTCGCGGACTCGGTTGCGCGCTACGCGGCCAAGGACCCGTTCGTTCGCACGCAGGAATCGAACGGGTGGACGATCGTGACTCCCTCGGTTCGTCTGCCGCCGCCTTGGAACGCCTACGAACCCGCGCTCATGAAGGAGGCCACGACAGGCCACACGTTTCTCGTGAGCTCGCCGTCGTTCCTTCGCGAGTGCCTCGAGTCGAAAGGAGCGCTGGCGACGAACGAGAGCTTCGCCGGGGCCATCGCCGGCCTGCCGGCGGCGGGAAACGGCTTTCTGTATCTGTCGCCTCGCGGGACTCGCGTGATGCACGCGGCGCTCGACAAAGTCGTCGCGGCTCAGGGTCCGGCGATTCAGACACACGTTGCGCGCGCGCTCTTGCCGACGGCGGGCGAACCGTACGCCTGGCTGCTTCGAAACGAGGCGGACGGGGTACTCTTCCGGTCGAACAGCGACTCCTCTCACAAGTCGACGCTGCTGACGTTCGGCTTTGCCGCGCTGCTCCCGGCGATCGTATTGTTGAGCGCTCCGGAGTCCGGGAAGATCGAGAACCCGCTCTAGAAAAAGAAAAGCGCCGAGTGGCTCAGCATCTCCACTCGGCGCGTCACAAGCAAGCACCGACCGCTACTTGCGCTCCATAGCGGCCAAGAAAAACAAGCATCGAAAAGAACGGTCGTGGGAGCTCCAAGTCCCCTCCCCCGCATACCCACCATACACACCCTTAAAAGAACTATCCACCCTGGCTAAATAATCAGCCCCACGCAACGCCCCCCAGGGGGACACGCAGGGCTCCCAGAACCCCTACAATCTCAACGAGTTGCGGATCGACCCGCGCGATTCGCGAAAAACGCTGGGGTTTTCGGGGCCCTGCGTGTCCCCTAGTCGGGGGCGGGGAGGTCGCTTTTGCCCATGAGGTATTCGTCGACCGAGCGGGCGGCGCCTCGGCCTTCGGCGATGCCCCAGACGACCAGGGACTGGCCTCGGCGGCAGTCGCCGGCGGCGAAGACGCCTTCCGTGCTGGTGGCGTACTTGCCGTAGTCGGCTTTGAAGTTGCTGCGCGCGTCGCGCTCGAGCCCGAGCTGTTCGGCGAGCGTGTCCTCGGGACCGAGGAAGCCCATCGCGAGGAAGACCAAGTCGGCCTCGAAGATCTCCTCCGAGCCTGGCACCTCGGCCATCTGCGGCTTGCCTTCTTCGTCCTTCTTCCACTCGACGCGAACGGTCTCGACGCCTGCCACGTTGCCGTTGCCGTCGTCGATGAATCGCTTGCTGAGCACCCGGTACTCGCGAGGGTCTTTGCCGAACTTCGCCGCGGCTTCTTGGTGACCGTAGTCGACGCGGAAGATGACCGGCCACTCCGGCCACGGGTTGTTCTCTGCGCGATCGGCGGGCGGACGCGGCAGAAGCTCGAAGTTCACGAGCGAGGTGCACCCATGTCGAATCGAAGTACCAATGCAGTCGGTGCCCGTGTCGCCGCCACCGATGACGATGACGCGCTTGCCCTTCGCACTGATGTACTTGCCGTCCTCGAGCTCGCTGTCCATCAGGCTCTTGGTATTCTTGAGCAGGAAATCCATCGCGAAGTGAACGCCGTTGAGGTTTCGCCCAGGGATGGGAAGGTCGCGCGGGCGAGTCGCCCCGCAGGCCAGAATCATCGCGTCGTACTTTGCGCGAAGCTTCTGAACGTCTTTGTTGACCCCGACATGCGCATTGGTGACGAACTCGATGCCCTCGGCTCGCATGATGTCGAGCCGGCGCTCCACGAGGTCCTTGTCGAGCTTCATGTTGGGGATACCGTACGTGAGAAGCCCGCCGATTCGGTCGTCTCGCTCGTACACCGTCACGCTGTGACCTGCGCGATTCAGTTGCTGCGCGGCGGTAAGCCCTGCCGGCCCGCTCCCGATGACCGCAACCCTCTTGCCGGTGCGCTCTTCAGGGGGCTCGGGCTGAATCCAGCCCTCTTCGAAGCCCTTGTCGACGATCGCCGCTTCGATGTTTTTGATGGTGACCGCCGGCTCGATGATGCCGAGGACGCACGCGCCCTCGCACGGCGCGGGGCACACTCTCCCGGTGAACTCGGGGAAGTTGTTGGTCTTGTGAAGTCGGTCGAGCGCTTCACGCCAGCGGCCTCGATACACGAGGTCGTTCCACTCGGGGATCAGGTTGTCGATGGGACACCCGGTCGCCGACTGACAAAACGGAACGCCGCAGTCCATGCAGCGTGCACCCTGCTTCCGAAGATGCTCCTCCGGAACGTGGACGTGGAACTCGTCCCACCCTTCGATCCGCTTGAGCGGGTCGCTGTACGGAACGACCTCTCGCGGAAACTCCTTGAATCCGGTTGGTTTACCCATGGCTCATCTACTCCGCCGCCGGTCGGTCTTGCGGCTGCGAGGCGCTCGGCCCCATCACGCCCACGGTGAGATCGCCCGTCTGACCGATCACCCGCCTGTAGTCCGTCGGCATCACCTTCACGAAGGTGTTGACCGCATTTTCCCAGTCCTCGAGGATGCCCTCCGCCGTCGCCGACCCAGTGTATTCGAAGTGCTCCTGGATGAGTCCTTTCACCACCGCAATCTCTTCAGGGACCTCGAGCTTCTCGAGCTCGACCATCTCCATGTTGCACTTGGTGTGGAAGTCACCGATCTCGTCGAACACGTACGCGACGCCACCGCTCATGCCGGCAGCGAAGTTGCGACCCGTGTCACCGAGGATGACGGCCCTCCCGCCCGTCATGTACTCGCACGCGTGATCGCCCACGCCCTCGATGACGGCCCAGGCTCCCGAGTTCCGCACGCAGAATCGTTCGGCCGCGCGACCTCGGAAGAACGCCTTTCCGCTGATCGCGCCGTACAGCACGACGTTGCCGATGATCATGTTCTCCGAGGGGACGAACGTGGAGTTCTTCGGCGGATAGACGATGAGCTTGCCGCCTGAAAGTCCCTTGCCGACGTAGTCGTTCGCGTCGCCCTCGAGCTCGAGCGTGACGCCCTTCGCAAGCCAGGCCCCAAAGCTCTGCCCGGCCGAGCCGTCGAACTTGAAGCGCACCGTCTCATCCGGAAGAAGGTCTTCCCCCCACACCTTTGCGATCTCGTGGCTGAGCATGGTGCCAACGGTCCGGTTGGTGTTCTTGATCTTCAGCTGTCCGGTGACCCTCTCGCCCTTCGTGATCGCCGGCTGCGCCAGCTCGATCAGCCGGTTGTCGAGCGCCTTGTCGAGCCCGTGGTCCTGCGTCTTGGTGCAGTAGACCTCGGTGACCGCGTTCTTCTTCTTGGCCGGCGTGAGGATCGGTGTGAGGTCGATGCCCTGCGCCTTCCAGTGGACGATGGCGTCGACCATGTCGAGCATGTCGACGCGACCGATCATGTCGTTGAACTTCCGGAATCCGAGCGATGCCATGATCTCTCGGGCCTCCTCGGCCACCATGAACAGATAATTCACGACGTGCTCCGGCTTCCCGCGAAACTTCTTCCGAAGCTCGGGATCTTGCGTGGCGATTCCCACCGGGCAGGTGTTGAGGTGGCACTTGCGCATCATGATGCAGCCCATCGCGATGAGCGGCGCCGTGCTGAGGCCGATTTCTTCCGCCCCGAGAAGCGCGCCGATGACGACGTCGCGCCCGGTCTTCATCTGGCCGTCCGTCTGCAACACAACGCGACTCCGCAGGTCGTTCATCACGAGGGTCTGGTGCGTCTCCGCAATGCCGAGCTCCCACGGAAGCCCCGCATGCTTGATCGACGTGAGCGGCGAAGCGCCCGTGCCTCCGTCATGACCGCTGATGAGGATGTGGTCCGCGTGCGCCTTCGAAACGCCGGCGGCGATGGTCCCCACACCGACCTCGCTCACGAGCTTCACGCTGATGCGCGCCGAAGGATTGCTGTTCTTCAGGTCGTGAATGAGCTGCGCGAGATCCTCGATGGAGTAGATGTCGTGGTGCGGCGGCGGGCTGATCAGCCCCACGCCGGGCGTCGAGTGACGCACCGCCGCGATCTTTTCGTCGACCTTGCGGCCAGGAAGCTCACCGCCCTCCCCGGGCTTCGCGCCCTGGGCCATCTTGATTTGGATCTCGTCGCTGTTGGTGAGGTAATTGATCGTGACGCCGAAACGCCCCGAGGCGACCTGCTTGATCGCCGACCGCATCGGGTTCATCGACCCGTCGGCCAAAGGCAGGTAGCGCTCCGGATCCTCGCCGCCCTCCCCGGTGTTCGACTTTCCGCCAAGCTCGTTCATCGCGATGGCCAGCGTCGAATGCGCCTCCATCGAGATGGACCCGAAGCTCATCGCGCCGGTCGCAAACCGCTTCACGATCTCTGACGCGGGCTCGACCTCGCGAAGCGGAATGCTCTTGCCCTTGTTGAAGCGCATGAGCCCGCGAAGCGTGCAGCGGTCACGCGCGCTGTTGTTCGCGGCCTCGGCGAACTTCCTATACGAATCGGTGCTATTGGCGCGCGCCGCCACCTGGAGGTTGGCGATGGTTTCAGGGTTCCACTGATGCCGCTCCCCGTTCGCGCGCCAGTGGAACTGGCCGTCGTTCGGTAGGACCGGGAGCTGGAACTCTTCCTCCTCGGGATAGCCCTTCGCATGCCGGTCGAAAAGCTCCTGCGCGATGACGTTGAACCCAACGCCCTGGATGCGGCTCGCCGTACCGGCGAAGCACAGATCGACCACTGCGGTGTTGAGCCCGACCGCCTCGAAGATCTGCGCGCCCTTGTACGACTGGAGCGTGGAGATCCCCATCTTCGCGAAGACCTTGAGCATCCCCTTGGCGACCGCCTTGCGGTACCCCGTCACGATGCTCTCGTCGTCCGGGAACGTCTCGGCGTCGAGCGTGCCGAGTCGACGCTCCTGCCAGAGCGCCTCGAACGCGAGATACGGATTGATCGCGTCCGCGCCATAGCCAAGAAGGCAGCAGTGGTGGTGGACCTCGCGCGCCTCACCGGTCTCGACGACGACGCCCACGCGAGTGCGCTTCTCGGCACGAACGAGATGATGGTGTACGGCCCCGGTGGCGAGGAGCGCGCTGACGGGAACCCGGTCGGGGCCAGCCGCCCGATCGGTCAACACGATGAGGCTGTAGCCGTCGTCCACCGCGGCCTCCGCCTCGGTGCGGATGCGGCGAAGCGCCTGCTCGAGGCCCTCTGGCCCTTCCGAACGAGCCCAGGTGATGTCGATGATCTTGCTCTTCCAGCCTCGCTCGTTGATCGTTCGAAGCGCCGTCACCTCTTCGTTGGTGAGAATCGGATGCGGGACGCGCAGCCGGTGCGCGTGTTTCGGCGTCGTATCGAGCAGGTTCTGCTCCGGGCCGATGTAGCACTCGACCGCCATGATCACTTCCTCCCGGATCGAGTCGATCGGCGGGTTCGTGACCTGCGCGAAGAGCTGCTTGAAGTAGTCGTAGCTGAGACGCGGCTGATCGCTGAGCACCGCAAGCGAAGCGTCGTTCCCCATCGAGCCGACGGGGTCACGCTTCTGCTCGATCATCGGACGCAGCATGAACTGCATCGTCTCGGTGGTGTAACCGAACGACTGCATGCGCGGCAGAAGCGTCTCCGGGTCGAATCCGTGCGCGTCGCCGTTGACAGGAAGCTTCGTCAGCTTGAGTCGCTGCTCTTCGAGCCACTCGCCATACGGACGCCGAGACGCGATGTCTTCCTTCAGCTCCGCGTCGGGGATCATGCGCCCCTCGGCAAAGTCGATCAGGAACATCCTGCCCGGCTTCAGTCGACCCTTGTGCGCCACCGTCTCCGGAGGCACCGGAAGGACGCCGACCTCCGAACCCATGATCACGCGGTCGTCGTGGGTGAGGTAGTAGCGGCTCGGACGAAGCCCGTTCCGGTCGAGCACGGCGCCGATCATCGTTCCGTCCGTGAACGCGATGGATGCAGGCCCGTCCCAGGGCTCCATCAGGCACGAGTGGTACTCGTAGAAGTCTTTCTTCACCTGCGGCATGTGCGCATGCTTTTGCCAGGCCTCCGGAATCATCATCATGGCGGCCTCCGGCATGGAGCGGCCGTTCATGTAGAGGAATTCCAACACGTTATCGAACGTGCCGGAGTCGGAGAGCCCCTCTTCCGCGACCGGGAAGAGCTTCCGCATCTCGTCGCCAAAGAGCTCGCTTTGAACGACGCCCTGCCGAGACTGCATGTTGTTCTTGTTGCCGCGAAGCGTGTTGATCTCGCCGTTGTGGCTGAGGCACCGAAGCGGCTGGGCGCGCTCCCAGCTCGGGAACGTGTTGGTCGCAAAGCGCGAGTGGACCATCGCGAGGTGCGTCTGAAAGTCGGGGTCGGTGAGGTCCCCGTAGAACGGAAGCACCTGCTCGCAGGCGAGCATGCCTTTGTAAATGATGGTCTTGCTCGACAGCGAGCACGCGTAGAGCATGCCGCGCTGCTTGAGTCGCTCGTCGCGCCGAAGCGACGTCGCCGCGCTCTTGCGGATGATGTAGAGCTGACGCTCGAAGGCATCGGGATCGATACCATCGGCCGCCCCCACGAGAAGCTGTTCGATGTGCGGCATCGACTCGAGCGCCGTCGGTCCGAGGTTCGCGCCGTCCGGGTCGGTCGGAACGGGTCGCCAGCCGAGGAAACGCTGGCCCTGATTCTCGATCATTCTGACGAAGGCCGCCTTGCAGTACGCCCGCTCCTCGTCGTCGGTCGGGAGGAAGATGTTGCCTGCGCCGTATCGTCCGCGCTCCGGAAGGTCGATCCCGAGCAGCGCCTTCGCCTCGCGACGGAGGAGCCTGTCGGGGAGGGCGGTGAGCATCCCAGCCCCGTCGCCCGTGTTGGGCTCGGAGCCGCGAGCGCCGCGGTGGTCCATATTGCAGAGAATCCGATTCGCGTCCTTCACGATCTGATGCGAAGCGACGCCCTTAATCTGGGCGACGAAGCCAACGCCGCAGGCGTCTTTCTCGTGTTCCGGATCGTAGAGACCGTGCTTTTCTGGAAATCCGTGAGTCATGCTTCTTCGAGGGTTTGTGAGGGTTCGGGTTTGCGACGGGCACGTTTGCGGCGCCGCGCCTCCGGAGCGGATTCACTAGGGGGTAGGGCCAGTTCTACCCGTTCTGTATGGGTCGAGAGCACCACCATGGTTTCGGTGCTCGCGACCCCCTCCATGGACCGGATGCGACTAATCAGCTTCTCCAGGTCCTCGGTGTTTCGCGTCTTTACCTTGAGAAGCAGGGTGTGGCCACCCGTGACGTGGTGGCACTCCAGGATCTGAGGGATCTCCTCGACCCACGTTTCGAACTCCGCGAGCTCTGGAGGATTGCTGATCGACACGCCGATGAAAGCGGAGATGTCCAGGCCGACTTTGCGCGCGTCGAGCAGGGCGTGGTAACCCGTGATGATTCCTGCGTTTTCGAGCTTCCGGACGCGTTCCATCACCGAGGGCGCACTGAGACCTACCGCCGCCCCGATATCCTTCAGGGAGCGCTTGGAATCGCTCTGCAGCTCGCCAAGCAGCTGCCGATCAATTCCATCGATAACGTATGTTTCTCCTAAGTTCATTAGGCCGATGCGCTCGAAAGCCTAATCGATAGGGCATCGGACCCAACGAGTCAATCGGAGATCGTGGTCGTAGGGTTTGTAGTCTCTTATGTGGGTGTAATAATGAAGCTGTAGTGTTGCGCCAGCCGAATGCCGAGTCGAAGCACCCCCGATTTGGGGACGAGATGAACTCGATCGAACCCACGCGGACCGCGCCTGAGATGATCGGGCGCTACAGACTGTGCTTCGAGCTCGCGTCAGGCGGCATGGCCAGCGTCTATCTCGCACGCAGCGAGGGCTCGGCCGGCTTCCAGAAGCTCGTGGCGCTGAAGTGCATCCACCCTCACCTCGCCCAAGAAAAGGGGTACGTCGACATGTTCCTCGACGAGGCCCGCATCGCGTCGAGCATCACCCATCCCAACGTGTGCAGCGTGTTCGACTGCGGGGAAGCCGACGGTGAGTACTTCATCGCGATGGAGTATCTGATGGGCGAGCCCCTTTCGCGGGTTCACCGGCGGGTGCTCGCCAATGCGAACGAACGGCGGTCACCGCTCCAGCCGGCCCGAATGGCCGCCATCATCGCTCAGGCCTGCGAGGGGCTCCACGCCGCTCACGAGCTAAAGGACGCACACGGCGAGCCGCTTCACGTCGTTCATCGCGACGTCTCGGCCGAAAACCTGTTCGTGACCTACGACGGCACCACGCGGGTCGTCGACTTCGGCATCGCGCACGCACGCAAGCGCCTCCACCATACCGAAGCGGGGCAGGTGAAGGGGACGTTCCCGTACATGGCGCCCGAACAAATGACCGCCGCCGCCGTGGACCGTCGCGTCGACGTGTGGGCACTTGGCGCCGTGCTCTGGGAGCTCCTCACACATCGGCGACTCTTCCTGAGGGATACCGACGTCAACACGATGTACGCGGTCCTCTCGAGCGAGGTCGAGCCTCCCTCGAAGTTCAGCCCGGACATTCCCGAGGAGCTCGAAGCGATCGTCCTGAAGGCGTTGCAGCGCAACCCCGAAGAGCGATGGCAGACGACGCGGGAGATGGGCAAGGCGCTCAGGCGAGTGCTCGCACAACAGGACGAGCCGGTCGGTCCAGCTGAGCTCGCTGATTGGATGGCGACGCTCTTTCCAAACGGAGAAGTCCGTAAGCGTCGCTTGATGGAAATCGCACACACGGATGAGGGCAGGCCGCTCATCAGCGACTCCGTGGTGCCGGATCGAAGCGGTCGCCGCGGCATTCCAAACACCGCCCGCCGCCGATCGATCGCGCCAGCGCCGCCGCTGCCGGCAAGCGTCGTGGTGATGGCGATTGGCGTCGCGACCGTACTAGCCGCCTTCGCCTTCGACTGGCTCCGGTAGAAGCGTCATCAGGCCGAACGCGAAGTATCGCGGACCGCCACCGTGAATCAGGCCTCGCATCCGACCGGCCGTGTCGAGCACCGGAGAACCCGAGCTTCCTTCGCGGATCGGGCACGACGACAGCACCCGGATGGAGTCAGGGGCCTCAGGGCCGAAGGGTGCCAGGCTACCGTTCTCATCGACGACGCAACGACGACTGCGCACTTCGTGCCGCTCATCATAGAAGCGATCGGCGGTCACCGATACCATGCGAACGACGTCGCCCGAGACGACGGGTTCCATCTCGATCGGGTAGGGCCGCCGAGCGACGGAGGCCTGGAGTTTCAGTATCGCGTAGTCGGGTGACAGCAGATCGACCCCCGAGCTGGCGACCGCCTCGATTGTGCTGCAGCCGACCCACTCGGTCGTTTCCCCGTCGTGCCCTGCGAAACCAAGCCAAACGTCACCGCATGAACCGCCCGACGAAAGCTCCCAATCGACGCAGTGCCCCGCGGTGATCGCGGTGCGTTCTCCGACGAGCGCCGCGGTGCACCGCATCGGTTCCTCGGGTGCTGACAACCCGACCAGTAGGGCAACGGACTCCTCGCATCGCTCACCCACTGGACATGTGATCTCGTAGCGCGGTGGGCCTTCTTCGTCATACGTTACGCCAGGTGAAGAACCTCTCTGGCACGACGTCCACGTCAGCAGTGCGGCAATCCACACGAGCTTCGTGGCGATTCCTTTCGAGCCCATGGGTTCAAACTACCAAGGCTGACGCACAGCGCCACAAACGCGATTTTCCATCGATTTCTTGGTGGCGATTGCGATCTTCGATACACCGATCCGGCATGCTCCGTGGTTTCGGGATCGTTCTCGTGTGCCTTGCTGCGCTGGCCCCGACCCGAACGGAGGCCGACGCGCGGGTGGTGGTCGTACAGTCGGGCGAGGTTCTCGGCACGATCGCAAGGCGTGAAGGCGTCGACGTTTCACAGCTCAAGGCCTGGAACTCCCTCGACTCCGACATGATTCGAATCGGGCAGAAGCTCGTCATTCGAAAGTCGTCGACGAACGCAAAGACATCACGCACCGCGAAGACAGCCAACTCATCGAAGGACGACGGCATCGATTGGACTCCGCCGTTCGATGTTGGAGAGCCTGCGCGCGCGCCGAAACCAAAGTCGGCGCCGCTTGCAACGCGCGACGCCAGCACCGCCGTTGCTGTTGGGCCCACCGGGCGCAAACCGAGCCAGACGAAGGGTCGCACGTACACGGTGAAGACGGGCGACACGTTGAACGGCATCGCCCTTCGACACGATACGACGCTCGACGAGCTGATGCAGGCGAACCCCGGGCTGCATCCGAACCGCATCTATCCGGGCCAAACGATCGACGTAGGGCAGCCTCGACCTCAGGTGGTGTTCCGCCTCGAGCGAGGAGACACGCTGGCCGCCGTCTCCAAGCGCTACGGAGTGAGTCAACGGGACATCGCGCGCTGGAACCCCAAGGTGGGCATGCATACGCCTAGAGCGGGCACTGCGATCCGCATACACACGCGCGCCGGGGTGAGCGAGTCTCAGGCGATCGGACCAACCAACCGCGGTCGACTCGAGAACCCAGAGCGTCTACCCGCGCATCGCGCGTACGTCATTCGAACTCCCGCACGCGCGTACGGAACCGAGGAAACGATTCGCTGGATCGTGGACGCGTTCGACGAGGTGGACCGCAAGTTCCGCCACACCAAAGTGGTTCGCGTGCACGACATCAGCGACCGCGACGGCGGCAGCCTACGCGACCACAAGAGCCACCAAAACGGACGCGACGCGGACATCAGCTACTACCAGAAACACTGTCCAGTCAGCGGATGCCGTTTTGCCGAGTTCCGCTCCTCCGAGCTCGACGTGGCACGCCAGTGGACGCTCCTCGAGCACTGGCTGCGCAACGGCCAAGCGGAAATGATCTTCATCGACTACCGCCTGCAGGGGAAACTCTACAAGTACGCCCGCAAAAAGGGCGTCAGCAAAGCGAAGCTCGCCGACTGGATCCAGTACCCGCGCGGCCGGTACGAGCCTCGCGGCGTGATTCGCCACTTCCCGAACCACGAAGACCACCTGCACGTCCGGTTTGTGTGCCCGTATTCCGACCTCAGGTGTCGGCGTTAGCGCGCGGCGAAAATAGAGCCTCCCGGAGTCTGCGCATCGCTTGGGCTCGAGCGTTGACGCGGGCACGTTGTTCGGGCTGCATCTCGCCGTAGGTGATCGCGTAGCCGTCCGGAAGAAACATCGGCTCGAACCCAAAGCCAAGCGTGCCGCGAATCGGCCATACGAGGGTGCCGTACGTGTTTCCCCGAAAGCACCGAGTTCGCCCGTCCGGCCACGCCACGCAAAACACACACACGTACGTCGCCCTGCGACTCACATCGTCGCCGAGTTCCTGCAGACGATCCTCGACGCGCTGCCGAGCGACCGCGAAGTCGCGCTTCGGGCCTGCCCAGTTGGCGGTGTAGACCCCGGGTTCCCCGCCGAGCGCATGAACCTCGACACCCGAGTCGTCGGAGAGCGCCACGAGTCCGGTCGCCTGCGCGGCGGCGACGGCCTTGAGCTCCGCGTTGGCTTCGAAGGTGGTGCCGGTTTCTTCTGGCTCGGGCAGGCCGAGCTCGCCCGCGTTTTGAAGCTCGACCGGGAGCTCTTGGAAGAGCGCCTGTATCTCGCGGAGCTTTCCCTGGTTGTGGCTCGCGAGAACCCATCGCGCGGAGTCGCTCATCGCCTGGACCGTCGCTGCGAGAACTTTGGAGGCGGCTCGGACGCGAAGCTCGGGTAGGGCGCCACTTTCGCGAGCTGCTTTTCGAAGATGGTCGGCTTCGAGGTGGGCAGCTCGCAGCGACCGCGTTCGCACACGTAGCCGGTGGCGGAGCCGTTCATCGCGCGCTTCGCTTCGAGCCACGGAACCTGTCGAGACTGGGCTTGCGCGCTCGACTCTTCGACGACGGCGATCACCTTGTTCGGGACGAACATGCCTCGCAGTCGCGCTTCGAGCGCAGCTCCGTCGCTTGCGTTCGCCGACACGATCGCCACCTCCAGCGCGCGATCGGTATACCGGTCGAGAGCGACGAGAAGTCTTGGCGAGCCCGACGGCGCACGCTCGAGCCGTGGAGCGGCCGCAGCGAAAAGCCGCTCCGCCACTTCTCGGAACGCGGGGTCTCCCGTGAAGTCGTGAAGGCGAAGGAGGTTGTCGGCGGCAACCGAGTTCCCGGAAGGCACCGCGCCGTCGTAGGTGGGTTTTTCACGAACGAGGAGCGCCTCGCCATCGCTCGGCGTGAGGAAGTAGCCCCCCTCTCGACCGGCAAATCGGCGGTCCTGCTCCGCCTGAAGCTCGAGGGCCGCGTTCAGCCACTCCACCTCTCCTGTCGCCTCGTAGAGATCGATGCACGCGGCGACCAAGAACGCGTAGTCGTCGAGGAACGAAGCACCAGACTTCTCCCCGTCACGCCACGTGCGAACGAGCCGTCCCTCCTCGTCTCGCATGTTCTCGAGGAGGAAAGCGGCAGCTCGAGCGGCGCCGTCGACGTAGCTTTGGACCCCAAACGCCCAACCCGCCCGAGCAAACGCGGAGATCATCAGCCCGTTCCACGCGGCAATGACCTTGTCGTCTCGAAGCGGCGGCGCCCGAAGCGCGCGCGACTGGTACAGCTTCTGCCGAGCGCTCAACAGCCGTTCGCGAACCTGCGCTTCAGGAATCCTGAATTCCCTCGCGACCTCGGCATCCGTCCTCGCTCGATGAAGGATGTTTCGACCTTCGAAGTTCCCCTCTGCGGTGACCCCGTACACGGCGGCAACGATCGAGGCGTCTTCCGGTCCCAGCACGGCAACGAGCTCGGCCGGCGTCCACGTGAAGAACCAGCCCTCCTCGTCGTGACCGTCGGGCGTCGGGCTGTCGGCGTCGGTCGCCGAATAAAACCCGCCGCTCGGCGACGTCATCTCCTCAGCGACGTAGTTCAAGATGTCCTCGGCGATCGCGCGATACTTCGGATCGCCAGTGTGCTGCCACGCCTCGACGTAGACCGCGGTGAGCTGCGCATTGTCGTAGAGCATCTTCTCGAAATGCGGCACGAGCCAGCGCGCGTCGGTTGCGTAGCGATGAAAGCCGCCCGCAACGTGGTCGTAGATGCCTCCGTCCGCCATGCGGTCGAGCGTCTCGGTTACCATGACGGTCGCGGTCGGATCGCCGGTTCGGCGCGCATAGCGGAGCAACAGCAATAGACGCGACGGCTGCGGAAACTTCGGCGCCTGCCCGAAACCGCCGTGGACCGGGTCGAAGGTCGACGCCAGCTGGCTCGCCGCTCGAACGATGAGTCGATCGCTAGGCACGCCGGCACCGGGAGGCACGAAAGAAACCCGCTCCACCTGTTGGCTCAGCGCCTGCGCGTCGGCCACGACGCCGGCAGGGTCCTTCCGGTAACGCTCCGCGAGCTGAGTCAGAATGTCGATCAGCCCGGCGCGCGCTCCCCTCACTCCGCGCCGGGGAGGGAAATAGGTCCCGCCGAAGAAGGGCTCCTTTTCGGGAGTCATGATGACCGTCATCGGCCAACCGCCGCGACCGACCATCAGGTTGACGGCCGTCATATACACGCTGTCGACGTCCGGCCGCTCCTCTCGGTCGACCTTGATCGCGATGAAGTGCTCGTTCAGGAACGCGGCGATCTCTTCGTCTTCGAAGGACTCGCGCTCCATCACGTGGCACCAATGGCAGGTCGAGTACCCGACCGAGAGAAAGATCGGCTTGTTCTCGCGCTTGGCCCGCTCGAACGCTTCCTCGGACCACGGATACCAACTCACCGGGTTGTGGGCGTGCTGAAGCAGGTAGGGGCTCGACTCGAGGATCAGTCGATTGACGAACTTCGGGCGCCCGTCGGGCTCGAGGTGATGGGTCCGCGGTACGTAGTCGGGGCCTTTGTCGGAGAGCGCCTTGTCGAGCTCCGCCTGAAGCGTTGCGTCGGTCCGACCGAAGCCGGGCAGCTGCGGATTCGCCGCGGCGAGCGTACCCGGCTCGGTGGAGGCTCCGGGCTCGGCCTCGGGCGACTTGCACGCCGTCGAGCCGGCGGTCAGCGCGAGGCATCCCACCAGAAGGCCCGCCCAACTTGCTCGCGACGCGTTCATACTTGCCTAAACCCCAATGAGAACAACACCTTGCAGGACCAGGCTCCTACGGCTACACCGTGGCTGCTGCAAGCGGATGCAAGGCCGCCGGGTCCGTGATACACGACCGGCTCGATTTTTGCTGCCCTGGGGGCCCGCTTCACCCGACTTCCGACGAGGAACTGTAATCGATGGCAGAGACTAATCCTTCCGTTCCACCGCGAATTTTCGAGCACGTCAGCCGCAAGGACTGGGGTCGCTCGGTGTTGGTCCTGGAAATTCCCGACATGCGCACCTTCCTTTTCGAGGACGGCGCAGAACGAAGCTTCCGCCCTGATTATTGGCACAAGATGGAGATCATCGAGGTGCCGTCGAACGAGGCGATCCGCATCGACCGCCTCGCGCGCCGGAATCAAGCGCCGGCTCCCGGCTCCGGCCGTAAGTCGAAGGCCCCTCCGAAGAAGCCGGACATCACGTTCGAGCAGCAGGTCGCGTACTTCATGAAGCTCTACCCGGTTGGCTTCGAGGACGAGAGCTACATCAAGGCGGAGCGCGGCGAGCCCGGCACCAAGGGCGCCGAAAAGCTGAAGGAAGCCGCCCTCGAGCGCGCCGAGGACCTGCTTTCACAGAAGAATCTGCAGGAGCTCATCGACGCAGGGAACTACGAAGACTTCCACCAGATGATCTTCGAGATCCTCACCAGCACGAAGAGCACCACGCAAAAGGCCGAGGCCACCCGCTTCAAGAACATGTCCGAGGACATGCGCGAGACGTTCGCCCGGTCGCTTTACGAGCTGCTGTACGGGGAGCGCACCTACCCGATCCGCTTCGACTCACTGGTCGCGGCGCTCGACATGGAGGGCGGCCCGACCTGGCCGGTCGCGACCCTGCTTCCCGCGCTGGTCTACCCCGCGGACCACGTGTTCGTGAAGCCGACCTTCTTCAAGAAGCAGGCACTCATTCTCGACATCGACCCGCGTTACGACACCACGCCGAACGCGACTACGTACGACTCGTTCAACGCCGCCGCGAAGAAGACGATGGAGCTTCTGCAGGAGGCGGGGCAGCGTCCCCGGGACCTTTGGGACGTGCACGTCTTCGTCTGCAAGACGCTCAGCCCGAAGGCCATCAAAGAGGCGACTGGCGTCGTCGACGAGTAGACTCGCCCCATGAGGGCGAGCGTGCGGGCTGAATCCTGGCCGATTCGAGGTGGATTTCGAATCGCGAGAGGCGCCAAGACCACCGCCGAAGTCGTGGTCGTCGAGCTGGTCGGTGAGCACGGCACGGGCCGCGGCGAGGCCGTCCCGTACGCAAGGTACGGGGAATCGGTCGATTCCGTGGTCGATACCCTAGAAAACGCCGCCGGACGCCTCGACTCAGGCTCGGTGAGCGAAGCACTGGGGCCGAGGGCGCGGGGTGCGGCGAAGAACGCACTCGACTGCGCGTGGTGGGATCTTCGGGCCAAGGAATCGGACACCCCGGTGTGGTCACTTGCGGGGCTCGGCCAAGCTCCAGGCGCCGTGACGACGATGCGGACGGTCGGCGTCGACACGCCCGAGTCGATGCACGACGCCGCGTGCGCACTCACGAGCGCGCTCGTCATCAAGGTGAAAGTCGACGGCGGCCGGGACCTCGAGCGCATCGAGGCGGTGCACGCCGCGGCGCCCGACGCGGAGCTCGTCGTCGATGCGAACGAGTCGTGGTCGGTCGAACAAACCAAGGCCTGGCTCCCCGAGTTGGCGCGATTTGGTGTCTCCGTGCTCGAACAGCCGCTCTCGGTCGCCGACGACGAAGCGCTCGAGGCCATCCCTCACCCGGTTCCAATCTGCGCAGACGAGTCGTTCCACGTTCGTTCCTCGCTCGGCCCCCTTCAGGGGCGCTACGACATGGTCAACATCAAGCTCGACAAGACCGGTGGACTCACCGAAGCGCTCGCTTGCATGGAGCTCGCCCAGGGGCATGGGTTTCGGACCATGGTGGGATGCATGGTCAGCACCTCGTTGGCCGTAGAGCCGGCGCTGCTCCTGGCCGAGAGTGCCGACTACGTCGACCTCGACGGACCGTTGCTGCTCGAATCCGACAGGGAGGGCGCACAGCACGATCGCGAGCGCGGGCTTCTTCGTCCCTCGCCACGAGTCTGGGGCGCGCCCTAGCCGCCGAGGTCCTGCTTCAGGCGGTCCTGAATGCGCTCGTCGGTCGGATAGATCTCCTCGACGTGCTCGGAGTCCACGAGAGTCGACGTGAGCTTCTTCAGCATGTGTTTGACCGAGCGCGCGTCCGAACCCGCGGTCACGAGCTCGATCAGCAGCGCTTCCTTCCGGTCCGGATCCAGCTCGAGCTCGCCACGCTCGACCATCCCGTCGAGCGAGACGGATAGCGCGCTCATCAGCTTCCGCGTGAACGGAGTGTGCTGGAAGGGAGGTGGCTCTTCCTCGAACAGGTCTTCTTCGTCGGGCGCCGGAACGCTCGCGGCTGTCCGCCAGGCGTCGTGACGCTCGATCCACTCCATCGCCAGCAGCGCGAGCCGGCTGTCGCTGCCGCCCGCGGTCTCGTCGATGAGCTTCGGAACGTCACCTGCGTGAATCGCCTGTTCGAAGTCAATCAGGTGCTCGCAGAGCGCTCGGTGGACGGCGTCCATGTCGGTGACCGCAATGTCCTGCGGAAGCTCGAGGCTCCGGTTCGCGAGGAAGCGACGCGTAACCCAGAGAGAAAGTCGTCGCTGCCAACCGTCTTCCCGATCAACCGGAGCGTCGCTTCCGTCGGACTCGACGAGCGGCCACTGTCCGCGCGAGATCGCGTCCCACGCCTCGACGAGCGGCGTATCGAGCAGCTCTTCGACGATGTACAAAGCAGACGACGCGCCGCCTTCCCAATCATCGTCGAGCAGCGCAGATGCCTCGCTCTGGGTCCCCTGCAACTCCACGTCGTCGAGCTCGCCTTTGGCGTGCCGAACCTGTGCGGTCATCCACTGCAGCACGCCGCCGAGATCCGCGAACTCGAAGTCGCCGCGCATGCCGTCCTTGAGCGTGTAGACCCGGTGGTGACCGTCCGGGTCCGCGATGGTGTCCGCGAGGAACACGACGCCTTCGAGACCTGGCGCGACGAACGGTTCGACCTCTCCAACTTGGATCGCCCAGTGAAGACGCCAAGGGCGCGTCTTGTCGCCGACGGCCATTCCCCCGTACGGAGAGTCGAGTACTTTCAGAAGTCGGAAGGCGTGATCCGAGTCGGACGTGACGTGAAGCAGGTCGATGAACGCATCGATCCGCGACTCGCCTAGCTCGGGTGGCTCGCCGGGTTGGCCGAGGGCCTTCCAGTACTCCCGGATTCCCTTGAGAAACGCCTGATCAGGCATGGAACGCGCAAACTAGCCCAATTTCGCCGATGGGGAAGCAGATGAACGACTTGAAACACGTTCTATTTTTGGCACATTCATCAGAGCCGCGCTCCGAGGGGCGAAATTCGAGGTAGTCAGGCGTGCCGATCGACCAGGATGCATTCAAACAAGCGCTTCGCGGGTGGGCGAGCGGCGTCACCGTGGTGACCTCGCGCGCCGGCGACAAGGTCCATGGAATGACCGTATCCGCGTTCTCGAGCGTATCGGCGGATCCGCCGCTCGTTCTCGTCTGCGCGAACCAATCGTCGACCACCCATTCGGTCATCGAAGAGGGCGGGATTTTCGCGGTCAACATCCTCGCGCAGCATCAGGAGGACATCTCCAACGTGTTTGCGTCGTCTAAGAACGAAGACTCCAGGCTCGAACGAGTCGACTGGAGCCACGGGGAGACCGGCGCGCCACTCATCGACGAATCCTTGGCGTCCCTCGAGTGCAAGGTGCGAAGCGCGCACCGCGAAGGCAGCCACACCATCTACATCGGAGAGGTGGAAGCGGTGCACGTCAACGAGGCGGCGCCGCTCCTCTACTTCGGTGGCGGCTACCGCTCGATCAACGATCACTAGCCGGCGAACTGCCGCCACAGCATCTCGAGGGTGGTCTCCTTCATACCGGCCTTCGTCATGTTGTACGGCGTGAAATTCACGAGACGCACGTAGGCCACCCGCGCATCGGCGCCACGACCCTCGATGTCCAGGACGTTCAGACAACCGGTGTCCTGTTCGAGCCGCCGATAGATGTGCGGGCCGGCGTCGAGCGCCTGCGCAAGAATCGTCCGGTTGACGACCCCGTGCGCAGCGACGAACGCGTGTTCCCAATCGCGCGCGAGGAGCTCGGACCAGGCCGCTTCGACGCGCTGCCAGAGCTCCGCATAGGTCTCGCCGGTGAGGAACCGTGCTCCTTCTTCGTGGGCGTCGTGGAACGCTCCGACGATGGTTTCGCGCATCTCCTCTTCGGTCTCGATCTCTTCGAATGTGCCCGTTTTTGCTTCGCGAAATCCTTCGATGAGCGTGAGCTCGAGGTCCCGAGGCGCCGTCGCGATCTGGGCGGTTTGACGCGTGCGCTCCATGCCCGTGTACACGGCGAGGTCGATGGGATGACCCTCGAGCGTCCGTCCTAGCGCCTCGGCCTGTGCCACGCCTTCTTCGGTGAGGGGCGGATCCTCGAGGCTCGGGTTCGCCGCATCGCCGACGTATGAGACTGCGCCGTGGCGCGCTAAGTAGATTCTCCGTCGCTCACTCACAGGCGCGCAGCATAGCAGTGGCTTTGCAGAAACGCTGTGAGTGCTAGGTTCGGGGCATGAAGCAGATCATGTGGGTACTCGTGGCGCTCGTGGCGCTCGCAGTTACAGGCTGCACCAAGAAGGAGCAGCCGGCTCCTGCCGTCGAAGAGACGGTGGTCGTCGAAGAGAAGGCGCCGCCGGTTCCGGTCGAGCCGATCCTTCCGCTGCCGGACACGGTCGACGTCAACATGGACAAGGTGCTCCTCGGACGCGCGCTCTACTTCGACACAGCGCTCTCGGGCGATGGGACCGTGTCATGTGCCACCTGTCACTCGCTCGACCACGGCGGTGCAGAACCGCGCAAGACGTCGATCGGCATCAAAGGACAGGTCGGTCCCATCAACTCGCCGACGGTTCTCAACTCGTCGTACAACTTCGTTCAGTTCTGGGACGGCCGCGCCGCCGACCTTCAGGAGCAGGCCGAAGGACCGGTTGCAAACCCCATGGAAATGGGCGCGACCTGGGAGGTCGTGGTGGCTAAGCTGTCGAAGAACAAGACGTACACCGCTCAGTTCGCGGAGCTCTACACCGACGGCGTCACGAAGGACAACGTCACCGACGCCATCGCCGAGTACGAAAAGTCACTCGTCACTCCCTCGCGCTTCGACAAGTACCTGCGCGGCGACAAGACCGCCATCACCGATGCGGAAAAGAAGGGCTATGAAACCTTCAAAGAGGTCGGCTGCACCGCATGCCACACCGGCATCATCGTCGGAGGCACGATGTTCCAAAAGCTCGGCCTCGTGAAAGACTACTTCGCCGACCGCGGCACGGAAATCACCGACGCGGACCTCGGCCGGTACAACGTCACGAAGAAGGAGCAAGACAAGCACTTCTTCAAGGTGCCCACCCTTCGCAACGTCGAGCTCACGCCTCCCTACCTCCATGATGGATCGCGCGCGACACTCGAGGAGACCGTGAAGCTAATGGGGACCTACCAGCTGGGCAGGGACCTCACCGATGCGCAGGTCAACAGCATCGTGACCTTCCTCAAGTCGCTCACGGGCGAGCTGCCCGCACACGCAAAGCCCCAGGGCTGAGTAGGCGTCAGCCGACGACTTCGAGTTGGACCGTGTCGGTGCCGTGCTCTTTGCGCGGCTCCGGCGTGGCGATGTACTCGTGGCCGCTCGGAATGTCGGCCTCTTCTTCGGCCTTCGGAACCGCGCGACGCATGAGCGACTGCCACGCTTCCTTCGGAGCCGGCATCTTCTCTTTCGCCTCGCCGTAGATCAGGCGAGCAAGCGACGGAAGATACGGCGCCATCTTGTCGTAGGTTTCCTTGGCTGCGGGAAGGTCCTTGGTGAAGACGCCTTTGCCACGGGCAAATGCCCGCGCCGCATGAACCCTTGCACGCTGGACGCGGTTCTTGCCGATGAACGGGCCCACCTCGTGGATGAGGTCGGCGCCGGTGCCGGCAACCACGTGCGGCGCCTTGAAGAAGGTGCGCGTGTACTTCGGGTGCTCCTTCAGGAACTCGCGCACCTCGTCTTCGGTGACACCGTAGTGCGCAAGGGCGTCCGCGTACTCGATGCGTGCACGCTCGCGCGCCTTGAACATGTACATCTGGACGCGTGAGTAGAAGTTGACCGCGCCGTCGCCGCTCGTCTCCACCGGACAGTAGATCGCATCCGGGTGAAGCTCGGTGATGACGCTCTGAATGCCATCGGAAACGCCGGAGCTCGGCATACAGCCAAACGGCTTCACGCTCAGCGTCATGTGGGCCTTCTGCTTCGCCACGTTGAGGACGAGCTTGGCGACCTCCATGTGCCCCTCGCCTCCGCGGAGCTCGTTGTTGTAGAAGCTGTGGCCGACCTTGGCGATTTCGTCCATGTCGGGGAGCTTGTGTCGCTTGAGCCCGATCACTCCGCAGAACGCGGCAAAGGTCGCACGAAGCGCAAGCTCGCCGAGCCACACGCCGGCCATCTGGTAGCCCACGTCCGAGCCCTTGAGGCCGTAGTAGGACTCGTCTTCATCGCGCAGGGTCATGCGCCGCTCGGTGTCGTGGCGCATCTCCCACAGCGTGTAGAGCAGCCAGTTCACCAGCGTCTGAATGTCGTTTTCACCACCCTCCTGCTCGATGAACCGCTGGAGGTGGTAGTTGCCGTCGCCTTCGGTCGTCATCGCCCAGAACTCGCCGATGATCGCGACCTTCGGCTTGGCGCGAAGGCGATCGACCTCGACCGCCTCGAGGTACTTCCGGCCCCGCCACAGCGCGCGCAGCACGCTCTCGTTGTTCTCGAGCGCCTCGCGAACCTCGCGCTTCACCTCGGCGATCGCACGATCGGCGGCCCCCTCTTCGACCTCGTAGGGACGAATGCGGTAGCTCATCACGTTGATGACGTCGCCGGCAAAGAGACCTCGGGCAAGCGCCATGAAGAACTGCGGGTTCAACACGAGTCCGACCTCTTCGCCAGTAGCCTGCTTGAAGCCGGCCTGCTGCTGGAAGAGCACGACGCGGAAGCCGTCGAAGCCGGCATCGCGAAGCGCTTTGCGGTACTCGGTCACGTACATCCCGAACCGGCATGGGCCACACGCGCCCGCGGTGAGGAAGACGTAGTTCTTGATGATCTCTTCGCTGCTGAGACCCTCTTGGTCGCGAAGGCGACAGAGTTCCTTCACGAGGTTGCCGACGGTGAAGTAGGTCGGATTGCACTGAGCCTTGTTGCCGAACTCCTTACCAAACCGAAGCGACTCGACGTTGGCGCACTCCATCGACCGGGTGTTGTACCCAATCCCCTTCAGGGCCGCGGCGACGAACTCGTCGTGGGCCATCGTCAGGCCACCGTTGAGAATCGTCGTGGTCGGACGCTCTTTGGCGGAGAAAAACGGATCGACCATGGCGTCGGTCCATTGTTCGCGGTTGTCGTCGAGACCGAGCTTTACGCGTTCCTGCGCCTCAAATTCGGCGAGCTCTTTCTCGATGTCGATTTCAAATCCGTCAGCCATGTTCAGCCCCTTCACACTCGGACGACCTTGCCGTCCTTCGTCTTCCTACCCAGTCGCACCAGCCCATCTTCGACCGCCAAGCCCTCCTCCTGAGCTTCGGCTTCGATGTGGTACTGATTAACTTTCTCCGTGAGCTCGTGAATCTGTCGCTCGAGCCCGAGGTCGGCGCGTCGATGCGCCGCCAGCTGCTTCTGCTTCATCCTCAGCAGCTCGAGCCGCTTTTCGTCGATACGACGCTGGAGCTCTTCCTTGCGCGCGGCAACGTCTTCGAGGTGCTCTTCCCGAAGCTTCAAGGAATGGGCGTACGTCTTGACGCGAATCTTGATCGAGCCGCCCGGCTTGTTGGCGTCGATGTCGTGCAGCGACGACGACGGCACGCCGCTCTTCGAAACGATGCTGTCGATGATGCCGTAGGTCGGTGCGTCGTGGCCGCACTTGAAACTGCTCAGATCGAGAATCGCGACGTTCGGGTGACGTGACGCGAACTTGGCCGCCCACACCTTCTGCGCGGAGTTGGCGGAGTAGTTCTCCGGCCACACGTCGTTGACGCCGAGCACGTCTTCTTCGTCTTCCCCGTAGAATCGCTTGAGCCACTCGGGGTCCTTGGGGATCGAGCGCATGCTGAGAATTGGGTAGCCAAGTACCTGGAATTCATCGGGAATTCCATGGTGAAGGCCCGGGTCGAGATGGTACGACCGGCCGATCATCAGGATAGCGACCTTGTTGTCGTACTCGACCTGGTCGAGGATGGCGCGCCCCTTGTCCTGCAGGTCTTGATCGAAGCGCTCGAGTGCGGCCATGGCTTCGGCCACCGCAAAGTCGCTCTCGTCTTCGGTGACTTCGAGGACGTTCTGGAACGATTCGAACATCGCCCGCTTGAGCAGTGTCGGCTCGGCGAAGCTGAACGCTGGTGCGAGATACTCGATGCCACGGTTGGCAAAGTAGTCCTGCTCTTTGGTGAACGCGGCCTTCATGACGTCGGGTGTGCCAGCGACGATGGGACAGCTCGCGTTGTCGACCGTGTTGGTGACGAAGTTCGGAACGTGCGTGAGGATGGGGAAGAAGATCGCGTCGAACGGCGTCTGCTCGTGCCTGCGGAAGAAGAGCTGGTGGAAGTGCGCCTGAACCACCTTGGACGGATAACAAGGATCGACCGACCCGTACTTGCCCCCCTCCGCGAACATCTCCTCAGAGCTCGGTTCGCTGAACACGATGTTCTTGGGTCGAACGCCGAGCACTTCGAAGTAGGTCCGGAAGAACGGCGCGGTCGAGTACATGTTGAGTACGCGCGGAATGCCGACCCGCCACTTCGCGCGCTTTTCGGCCGCCTCCTTCGAGGAGCGACGGAACGGCCGCTCGAACTTGGTTCGCTCGATCTCGCCGAAGAACTTCCGCTCGACCTTCACGTCTTGTTGCGGGGTTCCCGCCTCCGGCATCGGCTTCACGCCGGCGACGCGCTTGAAGGCCTTCAGCCCCTCGTACGTGACGAGATTGGGGAATTCCTTCATGATTTTGCGACGTTCCTTGACGAGGTCTTCCATCGCCTCTTTGGACTCGACCATGCCCTTCTCACACGAGAACCCGCTGATGTAGCGGCTGGTCGTGCCGTCTGGACGGAACGCATCGATGAACGTTCGCGAGCATTCGTTCGCGCAGAAATGGCACGTGGTCGACTCGTCGTTCTTGGTTTCGTACTCGAGGTCGATCGCAGCATCGAGGCCGATGAACGTCGAACGCCCACGCCGCTTCACCACGCGAAGCGTCTCCATGGCAGCGCCGATCGCGCCGGCCTCGCCGCTGTGCGGGTGCACGTAGACCTCGGCATTGGGCACGCGCTCTTTGATGTAGTCGACCTGCGACTTCACGGCGGCCATGTTGTATTGGGTCCCGCCCTGCAGGACGAACTTTCGGCCGAGCGCCGCCATGCGCGGAACGCCGACTACGTACTGCCACACGTTCTTTGGAAGCACCTGGGCAAGCCCTGCGAGGAGCTCTTCTTTGCTGAAGCCTTCCTTTTGGAAGTTCACACGATCGGTGTCGAGGAAGACCGCGCAGCCGTAGCTGAACTTGGGTGCGAGGTCGGCCTTGAACGCGTTCTCGGCGTACTCGGTGACCGGCAAGCCAAACTGGTCGGCCATCGCCTGAAGCAGCATCCCGTTGCCGGCCGAGCACTGGTTCGAGAGCTTGAACGTCTTGATGTCCCCGTTCTCCATGAAGAGAACCTTGATGTCCTGCCCGCCGATGTCGCAGATGACATCGACGTCACCGAAGTAATGCGTGGCGCTCATCATGTGAGCCACCGTCTCGACGATGTTGACGTCGGCACGGACGCATTCTTCGAGCACGTCCGCCGCGTAGCCCGTCGCGCCGAACCCGAGGACGTCGATTTCCTTACCTTTGGCGCGCATGCGGTCGCGCAGCTCGGCGAGAAGCTCTTTGCTGTCTTGAATGGGATTGCCCTTCGAAAGCGTGTACGCCTTCATGAGCACTTCGCCGTCTTCGCTGAGAAGGACCGCCTTGGAAGACGTGCTCCCGCCGTCGAGCCCGATAATGGCGCGCACGGTTTGTGTTTCGATCTCCGGCTCCTCGAACTTCGGAATCCGGTAGGAGTCGAGGAACTGCTCGAGCTCTGCACCGTTCTGTGCGAGCGGAGGGCCGGCGCTCTCGCCGAGACGCTCTTTGCGCCCCTCGGTGATGTACGAGTTCAAACCGTCGAGCCCCTGATACACGCCGACTTCGGCAGGCTCGTGCATTCCATACATCACCGCACCGTACGCCGCGTAAAGCGCGGCGTTGTCGGGCACGGGAATCAGCTCCTCGATAGGAACGTCCTTCGGGTAGTCGTAGCCACGCTCGTCCCAAGTCTCCGGGATGCGCTTCCGCCAGCACTCCTGGAGGAACGGAAGGAACGTGTTGGGCCCGCCGAGGAGCAGCACCTTGTGCCGAAGCGTGTTTCCGCGTGTCAGCACGGAGAGGTTCTGCATGACGATCGCGTCGGCGAGCGAGCACATGATCTCGTCCGAGGGAATGCCCGTCTTCACGAGATTGACGATGTCGGTCTCCGCGAAGACTCCGCACTTGGCTGCGACGTGATGGAGGTGCGTGTCGTCGAAGTGAAGCTTCAGCGTGTCCTCGGGCGGCATGCCCACCTTGATCATGCACTTGTCGATGGTGGCGCCCGTGCCGGACGCGCACTTGTCGTTCATCGAGGCGTTGGCCGTCTTGTCGCCGGTCTTCTCGTTCTCTTTGAAGATGATGATCTTCGCGTCTTGACCGCCGAGCTCGATCACCGAGCCCGCATCGGGGTGCAGCGTCTCCACGGCGAGCGTGACCGAGTTCACCTCCTGCACGAACTTCGCGCCGAGCGGGCCTTCGAGAGGCTTCGCGCCGGACCCGGTTGCGAACACCCGAACGTCCTTGACGCCCTTTTCCTCGAGGATGGTCTCGACGCGCACCATGAAGTCGAGCACGCACTCAGCCTGCTTCGTGTGGTGACGCTGGTAGTCACTCCAGACGATGTCTTTGTTTTCAGGGTCGACGATCACGGCCTTCACCGTGGTGGAGCCGACGTCCAACCCTACAATCGCTGTCTTCATTCCCTCGTCCACCTCATTCACTGTCTAGGCCGAATGAGGTAATCACACGCGCCGGGGAAAGTCACGCGACTTGGGCTTGCAAACCGCGAACGTCGAAGTCACAACGGCGGCTCTAAGCGGCAATCGTCAGGCTCAAGTCCGCGGAGGTTATTTTACGATGGGCAAAGTTCTGATCATCGGCGCGGGCGGCGTCGGCGGAGTGGTCGCGCACAAGTGCGCGCAAGATGCCGACACCTTCAGTGAAATCGTCCTTGCGAGTCGCACGCTGTCGCGGTGCGAAAAGATTCAGAAACAAATTCGAGATCTTCAGGGGCGTGAGATCGAGATCGCAGAGGTCGACGCGGACGACGTCGAGCAGACCGTTGCTCTATTGAACCGGGTCAAACCAGACCTCCTGATCAACGTCGCGCTTCCCTACCAAGACCTTCCGCTCATGGACGCGTGCCTCGAGGCCGGCGTCGACTATCTCGACACTGCGAACTACGAGCCTCCGGACGAGGCCAAGTTCGAATACAAGTGGCAGTGGGCCTACCAGGATCGCTTCCAATCCAAGGGAATCATGGCGCTCTTGGGCTCCGGCTTCGACCCCGGGGTCACCAACGTATTCTGCGCATACGCCCAAAAACACCTGTTCGACGAGATCGACACGATCGACATTCTCGACTGCAACGGAGGCGACCATGGGCACCCGTTCGCGACCAACTTCAACCCGGAGATCAACATCCGCGAAATCACGCAGCGCGGCCGCTACTGGGAAGAAGGAGAATGGAAAGAGATCGACCCGATGTCGGAGTCGATCCTGTTCGACTTCCCGGGCGTCGGAGAGCGTCGAGCGTATCTGCTCTACCACGAAGAGCTCGAGTCCCTTTGTCAGAACATCC
This sequence comes from uncultured Myxococcales bacterium, assembly GCA_965601515.1. Taxonomy (GTDB): domain Bacteria; phylum Myxococcota_A; class Polyangia; order Polyangiales; family Houyiibacteriaceae; genus SG8-38. Next base: position 35,644 of record CBFCWN010000015.1, read on the forward strand.
GAGGCCTCAAGCGCATCCGTTTTTGGATGACCTTCGGAGAGGAGTACCTGACCCACCTTCGCGTGCTTCAGAACGTCGGCATGACGAGCATCGACCCGATCGACTATGAGGGCCGTCAGATCGTTCCGATTCAGTTTTTGAAAGCGCTCCTTCCCGATCCGTCGACGCTCGGCGAAAACTACAAAGGCAAGACGTCGATCGGTTGCCTCGTCGAAGGACGCAAGGGCGGCAAGCCGCGGAAGGTCTTCATCTACAACATCTGTGACCACGAAGAGTCGTGGAAGGAAGTGCGCGCGCAGGCGGTCTCCTACACCACGGGCGTGCCGACGATGGTGGGGGCGAAGATGATGCTGACGGGCAGATGGCGAGGGGAGGGCGTCTTCAACGTCGAACAGCTCGATCCCGACCCTTTCCTCGACGAGCTCGCCGTGCGTGGTCTGCCCTGGCACGTGAAGGAGATGTAGTGATTCCCTGTGAGGATCTCGACTTCGGCCAAGTCGATTCACCGGCGTACGTCATCGACGTAGCCGCCCTCGAGCGGAACCTACGGACACTTGCCGACGTACAGGCCTCGGCCGGATGTTCGATCTTGCTCGCCCTCAAGGGCTTTGCGACGTGGGCGACCTTCCCGCTGGTCGGAAAATACCTCGACGGAGTGGCCGCTAGCGGCCCGGACGAAGCCCGCCTCGGCCGAGAAGAGCTCGGAAAGCAGGTGCACACCTACTGCCCTGCATTCAGCGAAACCACGCTGGCAGAGACCCTTCGCTACTCGGACCACGTGGTCTTCAACTCCCCGTCGCAGGTCGATCGGTTCCGCCGGGCCGTCACGGAGCACGCGGGCCGTGTGAGTTTTGGACTCCGCATCAACCCCGAACACTCCGAAGTCGACGTCGCGATCTACGACCCCTGCGCACCGGGCTCGCGCCTAGGGACTACCGTCGCGGAGCTTGCCGACGCCAACCTCGACGGGGTGACCGGCCTTCACTTCCACACGCTCTGCGAGGTGGGCGCAGATGCTCTCGCGCGCACGCTGAAGGTCGTCGAGGATCGGTTCGCGCCCTGGCTCGACGTGACAGAGTGGGTGAACTTCGGAGGCGGCCATCACATCACCAAACCCGACTACGATCGCCCGTTGCTCGTCGAGCTGATCCGCCGATTCAAAGAGGACCACGGCGTCGACGTCTACCTCGAGCCGGGCGAAGCGGTCGGCGTCGACACCGGTGTGCTCGTCGCGACCGTGCTCGACATCATTCAGAACGACGGCGCGATTGCCATCCTCGATACGTCGGCCACGGCACACATGCCCGACGTGCTCGAGATGCCATACCGCCCGGAGGTCCGTGACGCCGGCGCGCCCGGCGATCTGCCGCACACCTACACGCTCGGAGGGCTCTCCTGTCTGGCGGGAGACACCATCGGTGCCTACTCGTTTGCTCGGCCGCTCGAGGTGGGCGACAAGATCGTCTTCGAAGACATGGGCCACTACACCATGGTGAAGACGACTACGTTCAACGGCGTCCGCCTGCCTTCGATCGCACTTTTCGATCCGCGGGATGACTCTTATCGAATTCAGCGCGAATTCGACTACGAAGACTACCGAAACAGGCTGTCTTGAGCCTTGAATTCGGGCTCAAAACGGTAAGACTCGCGCGATGCGAGCGTACGCGGACTTCACTCGATATGCCGACGAGACCGGCGCTCGACTGACCAACGAGCCCCGGCTGGTCGAGGTAACCAGCCACTTCGACGTGAGCCAACGAGAGCTCTTCGACTACATCAGCGACTTCAGCCGGTTGAGCGAGTGGATCTGGGCCTCGAAGAAGAGCTGGGCGGACGACTCGAAGGCGGAGGCCCCTGGACAGGTGGGCTCGGTGAGAATGATCAAGGGCGCATTCGGTGAACCGGTCCGCGAGGTGGTGAAGGCCTACGAGGCACCGCGCATGCTGGCCTACTCCGCGAACGACGGAGCACTGCTCGGGCTGTGCACCGATCACCTCGGCGTCGTCACGTGCGAACCTCATCCAAGCGGCGGCACCATCATGTGCTGGCAGGCGTACGGCCGACTCGCACGCGGCGCGGCAAAGGCGTTCGCCGGGAAAAAGCTGTTCCAAGTGGCTCTCACCAACGGTATGAAGAACCTGGAGCGAAAGTTCCCGACGCGCTGAGAGCATGGAGCTCGTTCGAAGCAACCGCACCGAAACACTCGTCGACGCGCTCGCTTCCAAGGTTCGTGCGAACCCTCTTCCTCCGCTCCAGAACGAAACCATCGTCGTCCAGAGCAGGGGCTTCGAGAGCTGGCTGACGCTCGAGCTGGCACGTCGGCTTGGCGTGTGGGCGAATCCCTCGTTCCCGTTTCCTCGTCACCTGATCGAGCGGATGCTCGACGTGCTCGACCCCGATACGAAGGAGAACGCACGAGTCTACGATCGCGAGCGACTCAAGTGGACCGTTGCCGAATTGCTTTCCGAGTCGCCCCCCTCGACACTCGAGCGGTACCTCGGCGCCGACACCGACCGGGTCCTTCGCCTCGCCAGCAACGTGGCATCGGTCTTCGACGACTACGTGGTGTACAGACCCGACCTGCTTTCCGCATGGGCCGCGGGTCGCGACGACGGGTGGCAGTCGGAGCTTTGGAAGGCCGTGGTGGCGAAACTCGGCCCGCACGACCTCTCATCACGGATGACACGGGCGCTCGAACGGCTGCGCCGGAACGACGGGAACCTCGACCTCGCCCGACTTCATCTGTTCTCGCTAGAGACGCTTCCCCCGCATTTTCTTCGGTTTTTCGCGGAGCTCTCGAAGCGGGTGCCGACGACGCTCTACGTGCTCGAACCGAGTCAGCACTACCTTTCGGACGCAGGCGCCGCGCAGCTGACGCTGAATCTCCCAAGCGAGGAGCGCGACGGCCATCCGTTTCTCATCGGAGCGGGCCGGCTCGCGCGCGACTTTCAGGACCTCTTGATCGACGTCGAGGGCACCGTCGACGCCGAGCTTTCCCTATTCGACGCGCCCGATCGTTCGACTCTGCTTCGGTCGGTGCAGACCGACATCCGCGAGTTCGAGCCCGAGCCCGCCCGCGAGCAGCGAGCGGCCGTGTCACTCGCAGAGCAAAGCATCAGCGTGCACGCGTGCACAGGACCGATGCGCGAGGTTCAGGTCCTCCACGATCTCATTCGAGATGCCCTCGAGCACGACCGAAGCCTGAAACCGGAAGACGTCGTCGTGATGGCTCCCGAGCTCGACACGTATGCGCCGCTCTTTCGCGCCGTCTTCGAAGAGCCGACAGAGCATCGCATCCCATTCGACGTTCACGACCGTCGCTCACGCGACGACTCGAGCTTCTACGATGACTTCGCGCTGGTCCTCGAGCTGCTGGACTCACGTTTCTCGGTCCTCGACGTGGTGCGCCTGATGGACGCGAAGGCGCTTCGCAACGACTTCTGTTTCACATCGGAGGAGCGTGCACGCTTGACCGACCTCTTGGCCGCGGCCGGCGTCCGCTGGGGCATCGACGGCGATCACCGTGCGGAGGAAGGGTTTCCAAACGACGACCTTCACACATGGCGAGAGGGGCTCGGAAGACTGTTTCTCGGGTTCACGGTCATGCCGGACACGACGCAAACGTTCGGGAGCCTTCTGCCCCGCGGCGCCCCCACACTCGAGGATGCGGGGCTCGTCGCCCGCCTGTCGAAGCTCTGCGACGTGCTCTTCGGCGCCCACTCGCGCACCCGTGGGGAACGGCCGATCGAACGCTGGGCCGACGAGCTTGGACGGCTTTGCGGCGCTCTTTTTTCCGAAGACGATGAGACGAGCCGGGCGACCCACTTGCTTCGGAGCAGCCTGAACGAACTACGTGACGACGCTGCCAAGAGCGGGTTCAGCGGCGTCGTGTCGCTGCGCACGCTTCGACGCGAGCTCGATCGCCTGCTGGTCGACAAGACCCCGGCGGTGGGGTTCCTTCGCCGAGGCGTGACGCTCACAGAGCTGGTCCCTCTCCGCTCGGTGCCGTTTCGCATGGTGTGTCTCGTCGGGATGAGCGAGGACGCGTTTCCTCGGCCCGACCAGCGTCCGAGCTTCGACCTGATGCGCTCGCAGCACCGGAAAGGTGACCGTAACCGCAGAAACGACGATCGGCATTCGTTTCTGCAGGCCGTGCTTTGCGCGCGCGATCGTCTCGTCATCACCTACAGCTCTCCGGTCGGCACTCATCGCGTCGAGCCGAACCCTTCGCCGCTGGTCTGGGAGCTCACCGAGACCATCAACCGCTACTACCGCGCCGACGAGGGCGACGAGCCTCTCGTGCGCCCGACGGTCCATCCGCTCCACGCCTTCGATCGGAGCTATTTCACCGGAGAGGGGTCTACGAAGAGCTTTTCGACTCGATACCTGGAAGTCGCGCGCGTCTTGGCATCTGAACGGGGGGATCGGCCGCGAGTCGAGCTCGTCGCAACCCCCGAATCCCAAGACCTCGTAACGGTCGGCGAGCTGACGAAATGGCTCTGGAATCCGTCCAAAGCGTTCATCGACGCGGAGCTTCAAACGCGATTCGAAACCCGAGCGGTGTACGAGCCCACCAATGCGTTGCTCAAGCTGGGGTTTCTCGAGGCAGCCAACGTCGGAAACGCCGCACTCGACGACGAGCTTCGAGGCGATGCGCTTCGCGACTATCTGGCCGCGTGCCCCGAGTTTCCAGACGGGAATCCCGGCGAGCTTCAGCGGGAAAGGCTCGCCGGCGAGATCGGCGCGGTCGCACGACGGGCAGAAGCACTTCGGAGCGGAAAAGCCGGGAGAAGCGAGATCGTGCGCGCGAAGCTGGGCGACGTCGTCGTCGAGGGTCGGCTTCGAGGTCTCTGCGACGACTCTCGCGTGGTTGCACGATTCAGCCGCGTAGGGCGCCGAGCGGAAATCGTCGGCTGGATCGAACACTTGCTGATGCTGGCGGCGAAGGAGGGCTCGCTTCCAAGCCGAACAGAGCTCGTGCTCCGCGGGACCGACACCAAGGCCCACGTCGTCGGCTACGCCGCTGTGGAAGACCCAGCGGAACAGCTTCGTCGATTGGTCGACGCGTACCGAAGCAATCGCGAAGCTCCGTGGCCCTTGTTCGAAGGCGTCTCGCTCCATTTCGTTCAGAACGAACGAGACAAGGGCACGGAAAGTGCCCTCAAGAAGGCCAGGAGCGACCTCGAATCGCTGCGTAAGTACGAAGAGCACCTCGAATACGTGCTCGGACCAGACGACCCCTTTGCAAGCGAAACCTGGCGCGACGGGTTTCAACATGCGGCTCGCGAGGTCTACGAAACCATGGTGGATCACCGGGGTGAGGGATGAGCGCGCGTCACCCGGCCCTCGCGTCGTTTGACGCGCCGACCCTGGTCGAGGCCAGCGCCGGGACCGGCAAGACCTACACGATCACCACGTACTTCGTACGTGCGATCCTCGAAAAGGACCTCGAGCCTGACCAAATCCTGATCGTGACCTACACGAAGGCAGCGACGGCCGACCTGCGACGGCGCGCTCGGGAACGCATCGTTGAAGCCATCCGGCGAATCGAGGGGCCTGTCGGACAGTCCGACCTGCTGGACGACATCGTTCCGCGTGCGGTCGAACGCCTCGGGCGCGTGGAGGCCGAACGACGCCTTCGCAATGCGCTCGCCTCGATGGACCAGGCCGCGATTCTCACCATTCACGGCTTCTGCCAGCGCCTGCTGCAAGACCATCCACTCGAGTTCGGCATCGACTTCGATTTCGACGTCGGCGAAGACCTGTCCTCCGTCCATGGCGAGCTGGCGACGGACTACTGGGCGGCCACGCTCTACGACCGGCCCGCGTGGATGATCGAGGCGCTCCGGTCGAAGCGCGTCACGGTCGATCTCCTCGCTCGACTTGCCGACAAGGCGCTCTCCCCGCGCGTCCCGCTGCTCGGTCCGAAGCCGATCGCTGTGGACACCTCGGCGCTCGACAGGGCGCTCGAGGCGCGCACAAAGGTAGGCGAGCTCTGGCTACGACATCGCGAAGAAGTCGCTGCGATCCTGACGGAAACCAAGGGCCTGAACGGCAACAGCTACCGCAAGGCTAGCGTCCCCAAGTGGTTCGACGAGCTCGACTCGCTCGCCGCGAAGCGAAGCTGGAAAGAGTTGCCGGAGTGGTTCGATCGGATTTCTCAGGGTCACATGAGGATCAACAAGGGCTTCGAGGAGCCCGTTCATCCCTTCTTTCAGGCGTGTCGAGAGCTGTTGGACTCTTGGGGCGCGGTCGAACCGATGCTCGACTACGCGGTGTTCGAGTTCCAGCAAGATTTTCTCGACTACGCGGAGGAAGCGATGCTCGCACGACGGGTGGAGACCGGAGTCCTCTCCTACGATGATCTCCTCACGATCGTCCACGCCGCGGTCGTAAACGACGATTCGGTCGCGCGCCTGGTCGCCGATGAGTACCCGCTCGCGCTCGTCGACGAGTTTCAAGACACCGACTCGGTGCAATATGGGATCTTTCGCGCGACGTACGGCGAGGGGGCGTGTGTGTACGTTGGTGACCCCAAGCAGGCCATCTACGCGTTTCGAGGCGCCGACGTGTTTTCGTACATCGAGGCGACGCGCGACGTCGGGGAGAACCGCCGCACGCTCTCGACGAACTACCGCTCCGACCCGTCGATGGTCGACGCGGTCAACATGCTGTTCGCTCGACGCACGCATCCCTTTCTCGAAACCAGCATCGGTTTTGACGCCGCCGAGGCGCACGAGGAGGTCGATCGCCTGAGGTCGACTCCGGCTCTCGACTTCGTGTGGCTCGACGAGGAGCACCTGAAGGGCGATCTCTCGAGCGTTGCCGAGACCGTGGCAAACGAAGTCGCACACCTGCTCCGCTCGGAGGCCCAAATCGAAGAGCGCGACGTCGAAGCGGGCGACATCGCCGTGCTTTGCCGAAGCAACCGGCAGGCTCGCGTCGTCGCCGAGGCGCTTCGCGCGCTCAACGTCCCGACCTCACTCGAGGGGGACTCGAGCGTTCTCGCAACCGAGACTGCAACGTCGATGCGAGCGATCCTCGAAGCCGCTCTGCTCCCAGGTGATTCCCGTGCACTCCGGCGCGCGATGCTCACGCCTCTGCTCGGCGTGACCGCATGCGAGCTCGTCGACATGGACGACAAAGACTGGACGACCTGGGTGACGCAGTTCCAGCGCTGGCACGAGCTCTGGCGAACACAGGGCGTGATCCGTTTCGTGGAGAACATGCTTCGTGAAACGCACGCGGAGGCGAGACTCGCGAAGACCCCCTCGGCCAAGCGAGATCTGACCGACCTTCTGCATGTCGAGGAGCTCCTCATGCGAGGTGAGCGCGAGCACGATCGCGACCCGATCGCCTTGATGCAATGGTACCGACGGCTCGACGAGGGGAGCCCTGACGAGGGGATGGTGCGAACCGAGGATCTCCAGCAGCGTCCGGACGCGGAGTCGGGCGCCGTTCGCGTCACGACGATCCACAAGAGCAAGGGGCTCGAGTACGGCGTCGTCTTCTGTCCGTACACCTGGAGAGACGCGAACCTTTTTTCCGACGAGCAAAGGGCCCTGAAGTTCCACGATGGGGAAGGAGCGATCAAGCTCGACCTCGGCTCTGCGAATCACGACGCCAACGAAGAGCGCGCCAAACACGAAAAGCTGTCGGAAGCGCTGCGAGTGCTCTACGTCGCTCTCACCCGTGCGAAATACCGATGCACGGTGTTCTGGGGGCGGGCGAAGGGCTGGCAGCGCTCCGCCCTCGCCCAGCTTCTCCACGGTAGCGACTTGAGCAAGAGCCGAGACGAGGCCGACCTGCAGGGCGAGCTTTTCGCGTTCGCATCGAGCTCGGGGGGCGTGATCGGCGCTCGCGATCCCATCGGCACACCGGCTATGCCTCTCGAAGATCGCCGGCCCGGCGATCGCCTCGAAGCGAGACCGGCATCGCGAGGCTACGACCTCGCCCCTCGTATCGGGAGCTTCTCCAGCCTGACCGGGCACGACGAAAAGACCCCGCTGCCCCGCTCGACCGACGAGGAGGAACCTGTGCGGCCGCCCCTCTTCGCAGCCCTGCCCGGCGGTACGCGCACCGGGCTCCTTCTCCACTCGATCCTCGAGCGCTGCGACTTCGAGAAGCTGGCGGACGACCCAACCATCGACATGATCGAGGGTCAGCTTCGCGACTACGGCCTTCCCCCCGAGCTCGCACCCGAGATTCGATCGGACCTCTCGGTCGTCGCGAACACTCCACTCGTGTCGCAGCCGAACCCTCCGACGCTCGTCGGAATCGAGCGGTCGCTCCGGGAGCTCGAGTTTACGCTGAGCCTCGATCGGCCCCGACTCCAACGGCTTGCGGAGATCCTCGAACGGCATGGCGCGCCCGTTGGCGCACCGGGCTACCCCTCGCGGCTCCGAGAGCTCGACGCGGAGTCACTGCAGTCGTTCCTGCGTGGGTACATCGACCTCGTGTTCGAGTGGGAGGGCCGCTGGTACGTCGCCGACTACAAGTCGAACTCGCTACCGAACTACGGCGCCGAGGCCGTGACAGAAGCCGTGCAGCGAGAGCACTATGTCCTTCAGGCCCTTCTCTACTCGGCGGCAACGCAGCGCTACCTGAGTCAGCGAATCGACGACTTCAGCCCTTCTGAACAATGGGGCGGCGCCATGTTCCTGTTCCTGAGAGGTATGGCGGGTGCGGACGCGCCCGGGGGGAGCGTGTTCTTCGACCCGCTGTCGAACGAGCTCCTCGATGCGCTCGACGCTTGGCTAGGAGGCACCGATGAAACTCGCTGAGCTTCGAAGCCGGGGTCTGCTCGAACTGCTCGACACGGAGCTTGCTCGTGCGCTCGGTCGAGCGGGAGGCGAAGACCCCGGTTCAACCGTGGAGCTCGCCGTCGCGCTCACGAGTCGCAACGTTCGGAACGGCCACGCGTGCCTTCCACTCGACATCCACTCCGCCGCTCTATGGCCAGGCGAGCCGCTCGAAGGCGTCTCGCTGCCCGACGCCCGTTCGTGGGCAAAAGCGCTGCGGGAAAGCCAGCTGACCCAAACGGGGCCGCTCGTGCTCGACGAAGACGGTCGCCTCTACCTTCGTCGGTACTGGCAGTTCGAAAACGACATCGCCGAGCAGCTCGCACGGCGTGCGCCCGAGCTCGACGACGCGCCAAGCGGCGACTTCGAGCGGCGCCTCGAACGCCTGTTCCCCGACGGCGCCCAGTCTCTGCAGGCCGATGCCGCGCGCAACGCTCTGCGACACCGGGTGTCGCTCCTCTGCGGAGGTCCTGGCACTGGAAAGACCACGACGGTGGCGGGCATCCTCGCGCTTCTCGTGGAGGAGGCCGAGGCCCGAGGCGAAGGACCCCCGAAGACCCTGCTGCTCGCACCGACTGGCAAGGCTGCCGCACGCCTTGGCGAGGCGGTGCAGACTGCCAAAACCCGCATCAAAACCACGGCGGCGGTGCTCGACGCGATTCCGGTCGAAGCCTCGACGCTTCAGCGAGCGCTCGGAATGCGACCGGATGGCCTCCGCTTTTCGCGGGACGAGGAGCGCCCTCTCGAAGCCCACGTCGTCGTCGTGGACGAGGCCTCGATGATCGACCTCTCGCTGATGCGGCAGCTTCTCGAAGCGACACCGCGAAATGCGCGCCTCCTGATCGTGGGGGACCCCGGGCAGCTCACGTCGGTCGAAGCGGGTTCCGTGCTCCAAGACCTGGTCACCGCGAGTCAACGGACCTGGTGGGAAGGCCGCCTCACCACGCTCGAAAGGACGCACCGCTACGACGCGAGCCAGCCCCTCGGTCAGCTGATCGCAGCGATTGGTGCGGGGGATGTCGACGCGGTCGCCGCTCTGCTTTCGGAGGCCGACACCGATGACCTCCGGTGGTCGCCGAGCAGCCAGCTCGAGAGCGAGCTCGACGTCGCATCGGCTCGATGGTCTTCGGCGACGTCCGAACCCGCACCCACGGAGCACTTCGCGCGGCGCAGCAAGTACGTCGTGCTGTCTCCGTTTCGAAAGGGACCGACAGGAACCCGACGCCTAGGTGCGTTGATCGAGAAGCGACTCATCGCAGGCGGGAAGGTGCCAGCTGCAAGACCGATCCTCATCGAAGAGAACAGCCGCGAGCTTCGCGTCTACAATGGAGACCTCGCCTTCATTCGTGCGGGAGACACGCCTATGGCGGTGATCCCCACCGAGCACGACGAGCCCCGCGAGATCGCCGAAGCTCGTCTACCGCGCTACTCCGACGCCTACGCCCTCAGCATCCACAAGTCACAGGGGTCGGAGTTCGACGAGGTGCTGATCGTGTTGCCGGAGGAGGACGCGCCGCTCTTGACTCGCGAGCTGCTCTACACGGCGGTGAGCCGCGCGCGTCGCAAAGTCAGGCTGGTGGCGCCCCAGGATGTGGTGCTCCGAACCGTCGCTCGCCAAGCGAGGCGAGATTCGGGATTGGTCGGGCAGATCGCTCGTCGCGGTTAGGAGACGGGCGGCCAGGCGCGGCGAATCCTCTGGGCAACCTGAGCGGCCGTCTCTTCACCGATCGGCTTGGTCGGGTCGGCGCCCAGCTGCTTGAGAATCACTTTGCAGTGGGCGGGGCTCCAGTTGAGAAGCTTCGCTAGCTCCCCGAGTGCGTAGGTATGGGTCACATCCATCGGTCAGCTTCCTTTACTAACCGTTAACTTATAACGCAGATGGACGTGCGATCCAAGCCCTTAATTGTCATTTAGTAAATAGACTGCAGCTCCCAATAAACCCAATAAAATCAGGGTGATGATCAGCCAGCCTGGGCCTCGAACCTCCTTCGAGGGTCCGGCGCTGGGCGGTGGCGCAATGGGGGGACCTTCCACGGGCTGAGCGGCAAGGAACTCCTCGATGATACGGGTGGCGTCGCCGATCTGGTCGGCCTCGACGCGGATCTCGGTCCCGTGTCGAAGTCGATCCGTAATGCCCGGATACGCGGTGTCGCGATGGTTCACCAATACGGCCGCAATGCCTGACGACTCGAGCGCCTCCTGGAGCGCAAGCGCCTTCACCTCGTCGTCGGTCTCGTAGATGCTTTTGGTTTCCATACAACTCCCTTGCGCTAGCGAGATGTCACAAAAGGCGGCACCGGACAATCGAGACCGTCGCCGATCGCGCGGATGAGCTCGGCTTCACGATCGGTGATTTCGTCGTCCGCCATGATCGTCGCCGCGCAGGCGAGCATGAGGTTCTTCTTGAGCGCGGGCGCCGCCGAGTCGTAGCGCGACAGCGCCTCGTCGACGGCGTGGAGCGTGCAGTGCTCTTTCGGGAGAAGCGATGCGGCCTCCTCCTTGAGCTGCAAGACATGAGCACCGTGTCGATAGGCGCGCACGGCTTGCTCTTCGTCGCGGCTTCCGACGCGAGCGAGCGTCGAAAGCAACACGCGCGCGTCCGGCCGAAGGCGACGAAGGGAACGAATGCGAACGGGCGTCGGCCCCGAGCCTTCGAACGATCGCGTGAGATGGCGCTTGAGCATGCGGCTCAGGGTGTACTCGAAGAGGTCGATCCGGCCGTCGCTCTTCATCAGCGCGTCGATCGCTCCGAGGAAGCGCTCGTGCTCGGCCGCAGACAGGCCGCGAAGCGTTGGAATCATGACGTCGACGAGAGCGATCTTCTCGGCGGAGCTGAGATCGACCGACTCGGCGTGAAAACGAAGCGCGAGCTCCGCCGTCGTCGGGTCGGTTTTCTCGGCGAGCTCGACGAGCTCGTTTCCCCTCGCAAGCTCGTCCTTCGAGAGAAGAAGTCCGAACGCGACCGCCTGCGCCATCGGAGGCTGATGCACCGCATGCATCCAGTTCTCGGGAAGCCCGGCGTGAAGCGAGTGCGCGTATTCGACCTGGGAGCGGCGAGGCGCTCCGATGTGCTGGACCGACTCCTGCACGGCCTCCTCGGAGGGCGTGTCGGCGAAGGCTGCGAGGTTTTCGGCAGGCGAATCCGGAGGTGTACTGAGCCCATCGGTGATCTTCGGGAGCTCCACCTTTGGGTACTCGCCGTCCCAGCCGGGTTCGAGCTTTCGAATCCGGTCGCCAAGCGGCGGGTGCGTCCGGAATAGGCCCGTGAAGAGCCGCAGGCGGCGCATTGCTTCCGAAAAGAAGATGTGGCCTGCCTCGTCTGCGCTCGGCGTCGTCAAGACGGAGCTCGCGCCGCCGATCTTCTTGAGGGCGCCGAGCAGTCCGTCGGGGTTGCGCGTGAACTGCACCGCCGACGCGTCTGCAAGCACCTCGCGCTGCCTCGAGATGGCACTTTGAAGCATCCGTCCGAAGAAAATGCCGATCGAGCCGATCAGCAGAAGCCCGAGGCCCGTCAGAACGATCGCGGCGCCCTCCTTTCGATGACTGCGACGCGACCCGTGGAGGAGTAACCGACCGATCAGCGAGAGCAAGAAGATGCCGTGCAAGAGTCCTATGGCGCGCATGTTGATCCGCGAGTCGCCGTTCAGGATGTGACTAAACTCGTGCGCGACGACACCCTGCAGCTCCCCCCGTCGAAGAAGCTGGAGCGTGCCGTGCGTCACGCCGATCACCGAGTCGCTCGTCGTACGACCCGCGGCAAACGCGTTGATGCCGGCCTCCTGGTCGAGCGCGTACACCTCTGGAGCAGGTACCCCCGACGCAATCGCCATCTCCTCGACGACGTTCAAGAGCCGGCGCTCTTCGAGCCTGGTGGTATCGGGGTCGATCTTCCGGCCCCCGAGACCGAGTGCGATGGCCGCCCCGCCGCCGCGGAGCTGCGCCATCTTGTAGAGCGAGCCAAGGCCGATCACCGCCGCGGTGCTGACGCAGGAAAAGAGAAAGACGCCCGGGTTCCACCATGAGAACTTCGTCGCGCCGACGCGGTCCATCTCGCCGGCGACGTACATGAGGCCCGTCGCGTCTCGCACTGCGACCGCCCAGAACATCAGACTGAGCACGTAGACGGCCGCCGTGATTCCGATCACCGCCAACGCGAAGAGGATTCCCAAGCGCACCGTGCGCTTCCGCGCAAGGGCCTGCTCCTCGAAAAAGTCCATTGGTTAGAACTGGACTTGGACGGGCTCGCGTGCGGCTTCTGTTTCGATCTCGAAAAGCTCCGCAGGCTCGAACGCAAACATGCGCGCGATGAAGTTCGACGGAACCATCTCGCACTTGTTGTTGTACCGCATCACCGCGTCGTTGTAAGCCTGGCGCGCGAATGCGATCTTGTTCTCCGTGGTGGAGAGCTCTTCGGAGAGCTGCATCATGTTCTCGTTCGCCTTGAGGTCAGGATAGGCCTCCGACAGCGCGATGAAGCGACCGAGCACTCCGGTGAGCCCGGCCTCCGCAGCGGACAGCCCTTTGATGGCATTTGCGTCGCCCGGATCGGCCGCCGCTCGCTGACGCGCTCCCTCGGCGGAGTTCCGCGCGGCGATGACCGCCTCCAAGGTCTCGCGCTCGTGAGACAGATAGCCCTTTGCCGTTTCGACGAGATTCGGGATGAGATCGTGCCGACGCTTCAGCTGAACGTCGATCTGGGCGAACGCGTTCTTGAAGCGGTTTCGCAGGCCCACGAGCCCGTTGTACATGGAAACCAGCCACGCGATCGTCAGGCCCACCAGAACCAGAAATACGACCAACCCGCCCATGAGAACCTCCCCGAAAAAGACTCGTTCAGTGTAAGTGGGCCCCCCCATAAACTCAAATCGGCGCGGCCCTGGAACATCCGGGTCGCCTTGGTGCAGCCGGGGTTCGTCGATCGGACGGATTCCAAAAGGTTCGCCACACCGCGAAGAGCGATCGCTCGGAGAATGAGCTCGCCGAGCCCTACCACGAGCACCACGTCAACATGCCGCCGTTCATCGGCCGCCTGATGCGCATGAGCCCGGCGACTCCAGAGTCCGTCGCCAACGTCGTCATCAAGACGATGCGACGAAAGCGCCTGCATCTTCGCCTGGCTCCCGCGCCTCCTCCCGCGAAGCACCTACCGCTGGCTTCTCTACAAGACGCTCCCCAACGTCACCGCCTGGGGCCAAACCGAACAGGGGACACGCGGCACCCCCAAAACCCCAACATTTTCCAACACTTCCCGATCGACCCGCGCGTTTTGCGAACACGGCGGGCGCTCCTCAGCGCCGGCCGCGCTCGATGTACTTCTTCTTTTCCCGTTCGCCTTTGCGCTCGAGAATCGGAACGATGAAGCGGCGCAGATCGTCCGGCTAACGACGCGACGTTGACGACGGAGCCAGACCCCTGACGACGCATG
>CBFCWN010000016.1:0-49458 GCA_965601515.1 uncultured Myxococcales bacterium
CGGCGGCTCCCCTTCCAATCCAAACGTCGAGGGCCCAATCACCGGCCCCGGTCTCGCATTCGTAGCAGGAACCTCTTTCATCAACCTCGAAGACGTAGGCTTCCGTCAGGACGAGTTCTTCATTTCCGGCACCGCTTCCTCTTACTCGAACGTCGATGAGCTCAGAAGCGATGGACGATGGGCTGTCGAGCCCGCCGCCACAGCCGAGTTCATGACTCGAGCGCTCGTCTACCGCCCCATCGACGACAGCGAGTTCAGCGGAACCGTCGTTGTTGAGTGGCTAAATGTAAGCGCTGGGCTCGACTCAGCCCCCGATTGGATTTCCATGCACACAGAGTTCTTCCGGGAAGGTCACGCCTGGGTTGGGGTATCCGCACAGATCGCAGGAATCGAAGGGCGAGCCGGCGGCGGGAACCTTGTGCCCCTCTATCTCAAGGCCGTGAACCCGGAACGCTACGCTCCACTCATGCATCCGGGCGATAGTTTCTCATACGACATATTCTCTCAGGTCGCACAGGCAGTCAGGAACCCCTTAGACGTGGATCCACTGGAGGGCCTAACCGCAGAAAACGTGATAGCGGTCGGCGAGTCCCAATCCGCCGGTCGACTGATCACATGGGTCAACGCCTTCGCGAGTCAGTATGACCTCTTCGACGGCTACATCATCCACAGTCGCGGCGGAGGCAGTGCTCCGCTTTCCCAGTCACCGGAAGCAGAGATTCGCACGCCCGAGATCGTCAACGTGCGAGACGACCTTACCGAGCCCACGCTGATGTTTCAGACCGAGTCGGACCTGTTGGTCCTCAACTCGCTTCCGAGTAACCAGCCGGATTCTGAGAATTTCCGGCTCTGGGAAATGGCAGGCACCGCTCATGCCGACGTGTATACGCTGCTGTCCGGTCAATCGGACCTGGGAGACGATCCGTCCGTCGCACGGGTCATCGAGACCACCGACGGAGCTCCCTTCGGAATCATCCAATGCGAGCGTCCCATCAACTCCGCCGGTTCTCACTTCGTGCTGAAAGCGGGACTGCACGGGCTCATCGCGTGGATCGAAGAAGGGACCGCCCTACCCGAAGCGCCACGGCTCGAGGTGACAAACGATGGACAGGCGTTTCAACTGGACGAGCATGGCAACGTACTCGGCGGCATTCGCACCAACTACGTCGACGTTCCCGTGGCGATTCTGTCTGGCCTCGGACAAACCGGCGACTCTTTCTGCCGCCTCTTCGGTACCACACAGCTTTTCGACGAGGAGCAGCTGCTAGATCTGTACGAGACCGAAGACGACTACATCAGTGCGGTCCGAAAATCCTGTCAGGCTGCCGTCGCCGCGGGTTTTCTCCTCGCGCCCGACGCCGACCTCATCATCGCCGACGCGGAGAGCTACGGCCTCGGGGGTGAATAGCCTCTGAGCGCAGGCCGCGCGGCCTGTTGTTTTTGAAGCGTTTTTGGCATGTTGGCGAACACCGGGCCGGCTCAACCCGCGTCTCGCAACTCTTCCACGGGATCAGGCTTCGAACTCCGAGTCGCCCAGGACGAGCGCCCGTCACACTCTCTGAACTGGCGGACGACGGCGGAACACCAAGTTGATGTCGGTGCTCCGACGCCAAGTACTTGAGTTCTGGTCGTCGGCACTTGGCATCGAGTTTGCTTGAAGAGTTCGCATGTCAGACAAGAGCTCTCTTCAACGTTTGGAAAAGCGCGAGCTACTCCGCGGATTCTCGGCCCTGGTACGCGATGACCAGAGCCTGACGGCCAAGTTGCTCGAGTACATCGGCGAAATCGATCGGCGACAGCTCTATCTTGAGCTTGCTTACCCATCGATGTTCGCGTTCTGCGTCGGGCGCCATGGAATGTCCGAATCGGAGGCTGGCAAGCGCATCCGAGCAGGCCGCGCGGCCTGTCGTTTTCCCCGCATTTTGCACATGATCCGAAAAGGGCAGCTGCACCTTACGGGGGTCCATCAACTCGCTGCATACCTGACGGAGGAGAATCACGAGGATGTACTTCGCCGCGCGAAGGGGCGTACGTCCAGGGAGATAGACCAGCTCATCGCCGAGATTGCTCCAAGAGGCGATGTTGGAACAGTCATTCGGCCGCTCTCGACACGAAACGATGGGCAGCAGTCCTTGCAGGACGCCACGGAGGATCCGAGTACAGGAGGTAGCGAACGCTCGACCGGTGTGCAATCGACGGAAAGGGCGGTCGCGGGGAGTGTGCCCCGACTGCCAGCCAACAGCATTCGCTCTGTCACTGTCCCGCTGTCGCCGCAGCGATATCGCCTGCATGTCACGATCGGAAAGGACGCTGTCGACAATCTCGAAGAGCTGGTGAATCTCCTGAGTCATCAACTTCCCAATGGCGACGCAGGACAGGTGGTTGAGCGCGCGATTGAGCTGCTGCTCGCGGACACAAAGAGAAAGCGAGCCGCTCTCACGAAAAGGCCTCGCAAACGAAAGAAAAAGGGGAAACCCAGGAAAACGCGCACTATTCCCGCACAGGTGAAGCGGGACGTCTTCGAGCGCGATGGAGGTCGCTGCGCATTCGTCGACGTCGACGGGCGCCGGTGCAACTCTGCGTGGCAGCTCGAGTTTCACCACGTGGTTCCATTCGGCCGAGAGGGGCCGCACACTGTTGAGAACGTCCAGCTCCGCTGCCGAGCGCACAATCAGTACGAAGCCGAGCGTGACTACGGCCACGAGTTCATGAAGAAGAAGCGGAAGGCATCCGCCTGAGATCAGCGCGTGACGCTCTGGTAGAAGAGCACGACGGCGGCGCCAACCGCGACGGCCAGCATGGCGAAACCAAGATTCGCACGTAACGAACCTCGTTCGGGCTTGCCAGCGAGGTCCAGTAGGATCAGCGAACTCGCTAGGGATAGTGACATTAGTGGAACCGGGGAAAGGCCACGCTGAACGAGGGTTAAGAACCCGCCCACGAGCATCATTAGGACGGCGATGCTCAGAATAATGCGGCGGAACATACTTGCTGCGCTGTGAGCACTCATACGGACTCGGGCCTAGGTCATTGACCTAGATTTGCAGGGCGGAGCTTACCATAGGCCCCCCGGTTCATGCCGGCAGTCTTGGTGGTTCTAGAAGAGGCTGATGTCTTTATGCGTTAGGCCGTCGGACTCGATGAGTGTGTACGTATAACGGTACAGATCGTCGCCATTCTTCCACTGTGCGTTGGCTTCGTTTAGCCGGCGGTTTGTACGCCGAACTGGCTCGTTTAGCGGAAGGGCGTAGCAATCCTTATTGTCGGTTGCTTGCGTGAGGCTTGCACCGTCTAGATGGAAGCGAAGCAGGCGGTGTTCCTCGGTGGCACGCCGAACGGGGGTCACCTCAGCTGCGGAGCCCACTGGCTTCTTGACGGAATAGAGGCGGACGAAGTATGTGCGCCCCGCCTCTGGATAGATCTCGATGCGTCGTGTCTGCTCGTAACCCGTGATGTAGAAGATGTAGGGGCCGGGAAACACGTCGAGCACCTGCGCTTCACGCCCGCCCACGATTGCGACACATCGGCGGTCCGATTCAAAGACTGTGAAGACCATCTTTCGATCTTCTTTGTTGTTCTGAATGAATACGATGCGCGCTTTGCCATCCGGGGCGTGCAGGTCTTCGGGCTGATAAACGGTGACGTTTCCGGCGCCACTGAGGGACGTCTGCGAGCAGGCAGTCAGCAGCAGGACACACCAAAACCAAGGGACCTCTCTCATGCTTCGTCTTCCTTGCACGATTCGTTCTACAATCTACTCAAATGCGTGGGGTAAGGCGTATAGAACTGCGGGGGCTAGTCGTGGCAACGTGGACCATTGCTCTCCTCGCTTGCCATACGCGAACTCCGATCGAAGCGGGCACCCCGAAATCGAACGAAGGACCGCTCGAGGAGCGCACTCAGCTGGTCACTGTGGTCACGGACGATTGGGACACGTTCCGAGCGACGCTGCGAAGGTACGAACGCGACGGCGAGGAGTGGAGGCAGGTAGGCATGCCTGTCGCTGCTGTTATTGGGCGGAACGGCTACGGTTGGGGGAGCGGGCTTCACGGAGAAGGCGCACCTCCGGGGCGCGACGGGCCGCCGAAGCGAGAGGGTGATGGAAAGTCTCCGGCTGGAGTGTTCGGTATAGGGGCGGCCTATGGGTACGCGGAGGCGCAGCCTGCGCTTTCGCTTCCGTACACGCAGGCCACGGAGCCTCTCCGGTGCGTCGATGATCCCGAGTCCGCGCACTACAACTCGATCGTGTCGATGGCGGAAACCGCGGTGGACTGGAAGAGCGCGGAACACATGCGACGCGACGACGACCTTTACGTCCTCACGTTGGTGGTTGAACACAATACCGACAGGCCGAAGCCGCACGGCGGCAGCTGCATCTTTTTCCACCTGTGGAACGGACCTGATGTCGGTATGAGTGGGTGCACGGCGATGTCGATGGATACTCTACAAGAGCTCGCGAGGTGGTTGAAACCGGGAGCGGCGGCGTTAGTTGCGCTTCCGGAAGCGGAGTTTCAGGAAATGCGCCAGTCCTGGGATCTGCCCAGCGAGAATTCCCACCAGGCAACGCAACTCCGCTGAAGTCCGGCCGATGACCTCACCGTGGTGTTTGCTGCAACGCGGTTCCGGCACGGGGTGCCACCCAAATCCAGCCCTCCTTCGTGGCGGGGTCTTGGTGGTTCGGCTGGATTACACGGGCGTCGGCAAAGTCGCGGGCCGCGATGCAGCAAAGCACCGCGTCAAGGAGGTGGTCACTTGAACTCATGAGGTCGAATGCTTCGCCGGGAAGCGCGAGCTCACCGCGAATGCCGCGGATGATGTCGTGCCGAATGTTCACCGCGGCATCGCTCGCCCCTTTGTAACCGGAGCTCGGCAAGTGGCGACTTGCAAGCGTCCCGGCGGGGTAGACCTCGATCATACTGGTGGAGGAGACGCGACCTGGAGTCCACGCGAGAGGCATGTCGAGGGCATGGGTCTCCCGGAGGCGGGTGAGGAGGTGGAGGGCGGCGTGGGCGGTGCGGGCGATGCGGTCTGCCCCGACGTCGAGCGGTCGCTTGCCGAGCTCGGCGGCGACCACGTCGTCCGTACGACGGCGGAAGAGCTCGTTGGCGACTTTGGGTACGGGGTCGCCGGCGCGATGGCCGTGCAGGGTGTCGGCGAGCCGCTCCGGCCAACCCAGCGGTGCGTCCAGCGCGAGGAGAGTGGTCGGCGGGGAGGCGGGGGGGTGGGTGGGTGGCTGCTCTTCTGCAGTGCGGCTCGGCTGGGATATCCAGGCTGAGATTTCTCTGTCGATTGCGGGCCAGGTGCGGTGGGTGCTGATCTTCTCGAGCTGGAGCTGTTGGGAATGGTACGTGCAGAGGGCGAGGCCGACGCTCTTCGGTTGCGTAGCCATGTCGACTCCGATGATGCGGAGCTCGCGAGGTGGCGGTGCGGGGGAGCTGGTCATGCGCTTGGGGTCGGCGCGGTCTCGGTGTTGGTATTGAGCGAGGGGTGGCGTTGGAGAAGTTGGAGGAAGAGACCGGCGGAGAGGCCCGCGGCGCCGAAGACCATGCACATCACCATGACCTGATAGCGAACGGCGATGAGTGGGGAGACGCCAGAGAGGATTTGGCCGGTCATGAAGCCGGGGAGCGAGACTAGGCCGACGGCAAGAAGGCTGTTGGTGATGGGGATGAGGCCAGCTTGCATGGCGATGGTGCGGGCCTGGTCATATTTCCTTCCGCGCTTGAGCTCGGCGAAGACGCGTTCCGCTCCGATGCTGATCGAATTCATGGAGGCGGCGAAGATCATGCCCGCGAGGGGGACTGTGATGCTGGGTTCGTACCAGGGGTCGAGGGTGAGGACGCCTTGGGTGATGAGGGCGAGCGTGAGGCCGCCGCCTATAAGGACGGAGGCGAAGACGATACGGAAGAGGCCGCGGCGAAGTTGGGAGATGGTGCGAAGGGCGATCCAACTGGCGGCAATCACCATGACAGCGATGACCGCGAGGACGACCCATGGGGTGTTGGATTCGAAGATGGAGACGAGCACGTAACCGACGAGAAGGAGCTGGGCGACCATGCGGACGAGTGCGATGAAGCCGTCGGCGGCACCGGCTTGCCAGCGCCATAGGATGGCGATGACCAGCAGCGCGGGAATGGTGGCTGCGGCAAGGTTGAGCGGCGGGATCGTTTGGATGACAGGCTCCTCAATCGCGGCGAGTAGCCTCGTAAACGTATCGCGCGACGTCCTCGATCTGCTGCGGCGTGAGGGTCTTGTCGAACGGTGGCATCGCGCCCACGCCGTTCGTTACCGCCGCCCTCACCTGCTCGGGGCTCCGTGCCAGCTCGTCGAGGTTGGGACCCACTGCCCCAAGGGTATCCGCGTCGGCCAATGTGTGGCAGGTGCCGCATGGAGGAGCAGCGGTCTCTCTAAAGATGGTACGACCGCGTTCGCCAGCTTCGGACAGTTCGACCGGCTTGCGCGGACCCCTTGGCCTTGCGATCGACTCTTCAGCGGGCGGCGCGAGGCACACGTCGTCCTCGGCGGAGCACACTTGCACGGTGACGCCCATGTCGCGCCAAGCGTTGTTTCCATAGCCTCGTTCGTTCTCGTTTCGCAGCTCAGGCTGGGTCCGGCCCGCCACCGTCATCGCCCGGCTGTACAGCTTGACGGGGCCGGGCTCCCGGTCGAGCTCGATTTCGAAGAGGCGCCACGCGTACTTGCCTAGGGCGGGCCCCGTCCATCGAGCCCTCTGCCATCTCTTACCATCGGTGGAAACCTCGACCTTCGCCAAGGCCGTCGCACCTCCAAACGCGACGCCCGTCACCCGGAACCTCCCCGCGACGACGGGCGTACGATCGGTGGGTCGCGTGATGAAGGACTTCACCGGCATCTCCCACATGGCAGGTTGGTCGGGCGAGCCCTTTACACCGATCGGACGCATTCGGTAGCCGGTCCGCTGAATCTTCGCGAGGCCCTGTTCTGCGGTGAAAGCGAGCGTCTTGACGAACTTGATTTGGTTGCAGCCGAAATAGCCGGGGACGATCAGACGGATAGGTCCGCCGTGCGATCGCGGAAGCGGCTCACCATTCATCTCCCAGGCGAGAAAGCAGTCGTCGAGCGCCTTTTCGATCGGAATCGATCGCTCGACCACCACTTGGTTGCGGTCCACGCCTTTCGGCAGCGGCTCGCCACCAGTCACGGTGAGATAACGCGCGCGCTTCGCGGCGCCTCCGAAATGCTTGGCCACAGCGCGCAAGGGTACGCCGCTCCACATGGCACAGCCTGCGGCGCCTACGCCCCATTGAGATCCGCTCGGGCCATGCTTGTAGTACTTTCGTCCGTTGCCCGAGCATTGAACTACGGTCGCCATCTTCACCAGGCCGAGCTTCTTGAGCTCGTCGACGCGAATCGTGCCGGGACGACGCACACCTTCGACACGCATGGTCCAACCGTTGCGGTCTGCAACGTACTCTGGCGGCGGCAAGGGAAGGTTCTGCCGGACGAAGAAGAGGCTGGTCGGAGTGAGCACACTGGCGCCCAATTTCTCGCGACGAGTTTCGAGCGTGAGGGGATTGTCGCCGTGTTTGATGAAATTTTCGAGCTGCTTCCCGTCGGGAAGCGAAGTCTCCGCGCGATCTCCTTCGACGGTCGCTGCTGCACCACCCGGCATCGCCTCGCCCGCACCAGCCTCTGCAGCCCCGGATGCATCGGGCGCCGGCTCTTGTCGCCCCGCATCCCCAGCTTGCCGACACCCGACGGCCGTTAGGAGCGCGCCGCCACTCACCGTGAGCGCTCCGATCACAAAGCGTCGGCGCCCCTCCTCGACCGGCTCCTCTGCTCCTTCCCCCTCGCAAACCAACACCTGACGAAGCCTTTCTCCGAGCGGCCCTTTTGCCGCTGCCTTCGTGACGCCTTCCCTCGGATGCGCCTTGTGCCTCTCGTTCATGATCGACTCCCCGAAACAGACCGCGCGGGCCATTCTCGCACGAAGCACTTCGACAGCTCCGATGCGGCTGGCTTGCCACGCGGCGTGTACCCCCTATCCCGCGGGCCGCCGACGCCGAACCAGTTCCATACGTAGAAGCCCGACAGGCTCGAGGTCCTCGCGAACGCATCACAAAAACCGCGATAGAGGCGCCTCTGTCCCTCGAGGTCGACTTCGGCGTCTGAGGCGTCGTCCCACGGGCGTTCCCCGGAGTGCCGGCGGCTCGCGTACCCGACCTCGGTGACGAGAACCGGTCGTTTCGTCCGAACCGCAAGCTCCTCGATCGCGGCACTCGGCGACTCCCACGCGCGGGCTAAATCGTCTGGCGAGAGAGCGTCACCCACCGGGAAGTACGCGGTGAGGCCAACTTCGTCCACAGCATCCCAAAAGGGCACCTCGCCCGCGCGGTCCCAGTTCGCAGAGTACGTGACCGTCCCCTCAAACCGCGATCGCACCTCGGCGATGAGCTCACGCCACCGCCCATCGTAGTGTTCGAGCGATCCGAGCTCGGAGCCCACAACGAAACGTTGAACCTGCTGGTCGTGTGCGATCTCCGCGAGCGGAAGAACCCACGCGCGATACGAGTCGAACCAGACGTCGAGCCCGTCCGCAGGTGCAATCACGCCGCGCCACTCGTACTTCGTCCGTGATTCCAGTCGTACGACGGGCATCAAGGCGGTACGTAGGCCGGCTGCTCTCGCCTGCGACAGCGTCCGCACGATGGTCGCCTCGCTTGGCGAACGACCAGGCTTCGTCGAGATGTCCGACGCGAAGCGATCCGACTGATAGGCGTTGACGACGACGAGGACGTCGGTCGCGCCGCGCGCGCGGATCTCGTCCACCATCGGGCCGTAGTCCCATTCCGAATCCGAGGCGAACAGGCCGAGCGCGACACCGCGAACCACGCTCGTCGACCCGACCGGCTCAGATTCGCTCTTCACATCGATGCGGTACCGCACTCCCAGGGCGACGAGCGCAACGAAGAGCACGCCTATGATCGTGCTTCGCATCAAGGCTCCGTCGGCAGCTCGAGCCGACTGTACTCAGCCCACGACCCGTCGTAGTTCATGCACGAATCTGCGTCGAAACCCGCTTGGTACAGTGCGAAGTAGACCGCAGACGACCGCGTTCCGGACTGACAGTACGTCACGACTGGCGTCCCCGGCTCGACCCCGCGTTCTCGGAAAAGCGCCCTCAGCGCTGACGGCGTTTTCAGCCGATGGTCATCGTCCTTGTCGCGCAGCACGTCGGCCCAATCGAGGTGCGTGGCTCCCGGAATCCGTCCCGCTCGCGCAGCCTTCGGATGCCTCTCTTCTCCGCTGAACTCGACGGCA
Organism: uncultured Myxococcales bacterium; assembly: GCA_965601515.1. GTDB lineage: Bacteria > Myxococcota_A > Polyangia > Polyangiales > Houyiibacteriaceae > SG8-38. Next base: position 9,301 of record CBFCWN010000016.1, read on the forward strand.
CTGCGGGTGTCGATGAGCTTGGCGCCTGGATGTGATTCGACGAAGTGCGTGACGTCACTCCAGTGCTCCGCCGCCGCAAGGCGCGGCTTTCCGACCGTCGCGGTCCCAGACGCAACGTCGAGACCGTCACCCCCTGCCACTCGATGGCCCGCCGCCTTCCACGCGTGAAGCCCTCCATCCAGCAGGCGCGTCTCGAACCCCGCCATCGACTCGAGCGTCCACCACAACCGGTACGGTTCCGGGCCACCATCGCCATAGACGATGACCGTGCTATTCGTCTCTACGCCGAGCTCGCGCAGCAACTGCTCGAGCTCCGGGGCCGGGCGAGACATTCCCGGCACTTCAGCCCCACTCGAGTAGTCCTCACGATACAGTCGCCTTGCACCCGGGATGTGTCCGCTCGCGAAGCGGTCTGCGGGGCGGACATCGAGCAGCACCAGATTCGGGGCGCCAAGCGCTTTCGCCACCTCGGCGACGCTGACCATCGCGCGTGGATGACGATACCCGGCATCCGAAGCCTCGCTGCCGAGGTTCGCCATCGCAGCCTCGGCCAGCGCTGGGTTTTCCGAATAGGAGCCCGCCTCTGGGAACACGCCCATCGGTTGCGATGCGGCTGCAACTTCCCCGAGCATCGGCGTCGCAGGCGCCGACCCACGGGGTTTGCTCAAGTACCAAGCTCCCGCCATCACCAGCACGCCAATCACGGTCCACGCGGCCATGCTCGTGACGCGCGGAAAGAACTTTTGAAGCGGCCACACTTCTTGGCTGAAGAAGTTGTCGGGAAACGTTTCGACGCCACGGAATCCGATGTGGGCAGGGGGGTCTTCCGGCATCTTCGCCGTGCCGAAGATCCAGTCCCAGCAGCTGAAGATGATACCGAAGTTGACGGTAGTCTTGGAGTCACCCTCGTAGTCGTGATGCCAGATGTGCATCCGGGGACTGTTCAAAAGGTAACGCCAAGGCCCGTGCCCGAGGTCGAGGTTCGAATGGTTCAGGTGCCCGATGAAGGTCCCGAAAATCGCGTGGAACATGAGGGCTTCCCACCGAAAGCCGAGGAACACGAGGGGAATGTAGAGCACCGACTTGTAGACGATCACCTCGAGCCACGAGAAGCGGAAGGAAACGATCCAGTCCATCTCCCCGTCCTTCACGCTGTGATGCGCCTTGTGAAACTCCCACAGAGCCGGCACCCGGTGCAGGAGGTTGTGCACGCACCACTGAATGAAATCGATGACGAAGAGGGCCACGAGAATCTGCGCCCAGAGCGGCCAATCGATCGCTGCGTTTCGATAGACTGAATCGGTCAGCCCCTCGGCAGCAAGCCAGCGATCGACGTGTGGAAGCACCCAGACGCTCGCGAGCCCCGCAAGCAGGAGCCCGAGAAAGTGTCCGTTGAAGACGAGGTGGATGAAATCCGACCATAGCTTCGGCCTCAGCTGTTTCTGCTCGGGCCTCCATGGAAAGAAACGCTCGAGCAGCATCACAAATCCCGACATCAACGCGAGGCTGAACGGGTACAAGTACGCGGTCACGGCCCAGGTTTAGCACGTCGCACGCCCAAGCAGAAACACGCCCGCCCAAAGCCATTGCGCGAGCCCAGCGGGGCTGAATCCCCCATAATCATTGCGTTTTTGGGCCCTCTCTGTTCGATTCGGGAGGCACCGAGGCGACGGCGTTCAACCCGCCCGCGGATCCTCACTCGCTCAAGGCCAATCGGGCGGCGGCGGCAGCTCGGTGCCGGCGGTCTTTCCCTCCATCCGGTGCGCGACGAAGTCCGTGACCGTCTGATGCTGCAGGTAGGGGTTCTCTTTCAGCTCTTCGTCGAGCGTCGAGACTGTGACGGGGCCGTAGTTGTGACCGGGGTACATCCGGGTGTCCTTCGGCAGCGCCTGTACCAGGCTGCGCAGTGTCCCGTACATCACCTCGGGGTCGCCACCGACGAAGTCACAGCGACCACAGCCTTGCACGAACATCGTGTCGCCCGTGACGATGGCATCGCGGATGCGGTAGGTCGTGGAACCCGGCGTGTGCCCGGGCGTGTGCACGAACGTGACCTCGAGATGCTGCCCTACCCTGAGCACGTCGCCCGGACTCTGCCGATGCAGGTTCTCCGAGCGAAACCCCGAAAAGTCGATCTCCTCTCCGAGCATGTGCACGGGAATGTCCTTCTTTTCGAGTAGCGCATCGACGCGGTTCACATGATCGAAATGGCTGTGAGTGCAGAGGGCATGCGTGACCTCGACTCCGAGCTTCTCGGCCTCCTCGAGAATCACGTCCTCATCCCACGCCGGATCAACGACGGCGCAGGTTCGGGTCGCCTTGTCACCGATCAAATAGATGAAGTTGTCCCAGGGGCCGAGCTCGAACTGGTGAACGAAGATGCCTTCCTCGGCCATGGTCAGAACTCCACGACGCTTCGAATCGATTCGCCTTCATGCATCAAATCAAACGCGTGGTTGATCTCGTCTAGGGGCATCTTGTGTGTGATCAGGTCGTCGATGTTGATCTTGCCATCCATGTACCAGTCGACGATCTTCGGGACATCGCTCCGCCCCTTTGCACCGCCAAACGCCGTCCCGCGCCACACGCGCCCGGTGACCAACTGAAACGGCCGGGTCGCGATCTCTTCCCCGGCGCCCGCCACACCGATGATGACGCTCTCGCCCCACCCCTTGTGGCAGCACTCGAGCGCCTGCCGCATCACCTCGACGCTGCCGATGCACTCGAAGCTGTAGTCCGCACCGCCCCCGGTGAGGTCGACGAGGTATGGCACGAGATCCCCCTCCACCTCCTTCGGGTTCACGAAGTGCGTCATGCCGAACTTCTCGCCCAGCTCTTTCCGTGCAGGATTGATGTCGACGCCTACGATCTTGTCGGCACCCGCAAGGCGGCAGCCCTGAATCACGTTGAGCCCGATCCCCCCGAGCCCGAACACCACCACGTTGGCCCCAGGCTCGACCTTCGCGGTGTTGATGACGGCGCCAATCCCGGTCGTTACACCGCAGCCGATGTAGCAAACCTTGTCGAAGGGCGCGTCCGGCCGGATCTTCGCGACGGCGATTTCGGGAACCACCGTGTATTGGGAAAAGGTCGACGTGCCCATGTAGTGGAACAGCTTGTTGCCGCCGACGGAGAACCGACTCGTCCCGTCCGGCATGAGCCCCTGCCCCTGCGTCACGCGAATCGCCTGGCAGAGGTTGGTCTTCCCCGACGTGCAGTACTCGCAGTTCCGACATTCCGGCACGTAGAGCGGAATCACGTGGTCGCCGACCGAAAGGCTCTTCACATCGGGCCCAACCTCGACGACCACCCCGGCACCCTCGTGCCCGAGCACCGACGGGAAGATCCCCTCGGGATCGGCGCCGGACAAGGTGTACGCATCCGTGTGACAGATACCGGTGGCCTTCACCTCGATGAGTACCTCGCCGGCCCGCGGACCCTCGAGCTGAATCGTCTCAATCGTCAACGGCTTGCCGGCGGCATGAGCCACCGCGGCGCGAGTCTCCATGATGCGCTCCTTCCTGGCTGATTCAGGGCGTAGTGCCCGACGCGCTAATGGCTACGGGGCGTGCTGACCTTTTCGAGCGCCTGGTCGATCGTGAAGCTCGCGGCCTTTCCACGCGGTGGGAACTGCTCGAAGCTCTGCAGGAAATTCCCGACGATCGCCTGCGCCGCATACAGCGCGAACGCACGGTCGATCATCCAATCCCAGTAGGTGTTCGACGTGATGTCTGCGCGCTCGTACGGGTCGCGACGAAGATGAAAGATCTTCGGCATACGAAGCGGCGTGAAAGGATTCGCCCAGACGAGAAGCTTGCCTTGCGCACGCTGCTCCATGAACACCGCCTTCCAGTCGCGGTAGCGAAGCGCGATGAGGTCGCCGTCGTCCGAGAAGTAGAAGAGCTCGTCACGCGCACTCGGCCCATTGCCCATCAGCATGTCGAGCTGGTTGTAGCCATCGAGGTGAACCTTGAAACGCTTCCCTCCAGCCTGGTGCCCATTCAGGAGCTTCTGCTTGATGTCCGGATCTCCTGCAGCGGCAAGAAACGTGGGCAGCCAGTCCATGTGCGCCATGATTTCGTTGGTGACGGACCCGGCGGGCACCTTTCCAGGCCAGCGCACCATCGCCGGAACACGCCAGCCGCCTTCCCAGTTGGTGTTCTTCTCCCCGCGGAAGGGCGTCGCAGCGGCGTCGGGCCACGTGTTGTAGTGCGGTCCGTTGTCGGTGCTGTACAAGACGAGCGTGTTTTCGGTGACGCCTAGCTCATCGAGCTTGTCGAGCAGTTTGCCGACGTGCATGTCGTGCTCGACCATCCCGTCGGCATACTCGTTCTGCCCGGACACTCCGCGCATCTCTGGCTTGACGTGCGTCCGGAAGTGCATCCGCGTGCCGTTCCACCACACGAAGAACTTGTTCCCAGCTTCGACCTGCTCTTCCATGAAGCGAAGCGCGGCATCGCATGTCTCGTCGTCGATGACCTCCATGCGCTTCTTCGTGAGTGGCCCCGTATCTTCGATACGACCGTCGGCGTAGCTGTGAATCACGCCGCGCGGCCCGAACCGCTTTCGGAAATCGGGGTTCTTCGGGTAGTCGGCGTTCTCGGGCTCTTCCTCCGCGTTCAGGTGATAGAGGTTGCCGAGGAACTCGTCGAAGCCGTGGTTCGTCGGAAGGTGCTCGTCCTTGTCGCCGAGATGGTTCTTACCGAACTGCCCCGTCGCGTAGCCGCGCGCCTTGAGGAGCTCGGCAATCGTCGGGTCGTCACCCGAGAGCCCTTGGTCCGCTCCGGGCATACCGACCTTCGACAACCCTGTGCGAAAGACCGACTGACCGGTGATGAAGGTGGAGCGACCTGCGGTGCAGCTCTGCTCGCCGTAGTAGTCGGTGAAGATCATTCCTTCCTGCGCGACGCGATCGATGTTGGGCGTCCGGTAGCCCATCAGCCCCATCGTGTAGGCGCTGATGTTCGACTGGCCGATATCGTCACCCCAGATGACCAGGATGTTCGGCATCTCGCCGTCCTGCGCCGCCTCGACCACGTCTTCGGCTTTGGCGACTGACACCGGGCTCAGCGGATAGTGAGCCTTCTTGGGCTCCCACCCCGTGCGCGGCATCGTGGGAATCGCTGGTGCGGCCTCCTCCGTGGCCGCGGCCTCCTCTTCGGGTGGCTCTCCGAGCTTGCACCCTGCCCCCATCACCACGGCCCCCAAGCACAACATCGACACGTAACGGAACATGAACGCCCTCCTAAATCGACCGGGAGCCTAACACGCGGGTGTGTCGGTCGGGTGAGGCTTTTTCGTCGCCTCTCGACGCAAATTCGCGCCAAAGACGCCCGCTAGAGACGCTGGAGGTAGCGAATCGCCTCGTTCGCTGCCGTCTTCAGGCACGCGTTGGTGTTGATCTTTCGCTTTTTGAGCGCTCCCTCGGTTCGCACGCGCTTCCGAGCCCTTTTGAGGTGTGGAATCGCTTTCTTATCACCGAGTGCACGGAGCTTGCCGACGGCATCCTTGCGGATCTTGCAGCTCTCTCCTTGCTCGAGGTCGAGCACATAGGAAGCGAGTCGATCGACGCGGCTGCCAAGCCCGACATCGTCGGCAACGCGAAGCGCCGTGTGGCGGCGTCGAGGGATCTTGGACGACGACGCCAAGTCGACGATTTGGTCACCCGCGCGCCAATCGCCGGCGTCGTAGAGGGTTCCGAGGAGCTCGAGCGCCGCGTCGACGACGCCAGGCGCCTTCTTCGCGAGCATGAGCTCGAGGTTGGTTCGCATCAGCTCGTCTTTGACGAGCTTCGGTTCGCTCTTGACGGCCTTTTCGTAGGCGCCGAGCGCGAGGATGCTCCGCTGAGCAGACGCCTGAGCGTGACCGAGCACCATCTGCGCGTACGGCTCGTCACGCAATTCCTTGGGCTGCTCCATCAGAAACGCAGCCGCGTCCTTGGGTCGTCCTTGTGCGAGCAGGTTGGCCGCCTGTTTCACCTCGGGACTGTGGGAGTTCAAGACGAGCGGGGCGAGGCCAGCCTTGGGCAAGTAATCGGGCTTGCTTCCAACGAACGAGAAGGCAAGCCCGCCCACGAGCATCAGCACGGCAAGCGCCACCGCGGCGCTCAACTTGATGAGCCTGGAGGTCTTCGCCGCACGCGTGACCACCGGCGTAATCGTCTTGCGAAGCTCTCGCCCTACGAGAGACGGGATCTCTCGAAGCCCGGATACGGGCTCTTCCTCGACGTCGCCCACTCCTCCGGCGACACCCGTGTCTCCGAGAATCGCATCGATCCGCTGGATGTAATCCTTGGCGCTCGGGATTCGGTCGTCTGGCGTCTTGGCGAGGCCGTGCATGATGAGCGCCTCGACCTCTTCCGGAACCTCGACGTTGGGCGCGAGCTCCTCCATCGGCGGCACCGGATGCGAGACGTGCATTCGGAGCAGCGCACCAACCTCGTCGGAATCGAAGGGGGGCTCGCCGGTGATCATCTCGTACATCATCACCGAAAGCGCATACAGATCGGCACGCCCGTCGATGGGCTGCCCGTATGCTTGCTCGGGGGCGATGTACGTCGGCGTTCCGATGGTGACGCCCACCTGCGTCAGGTTTGCATCGTTCATCAGAAGGCCCGTGTTTTCCTCGGGCTGGGCATCGTCGTCGAACTTGGCGATCCCGAAGTCGAGGATCTTCGCGAAATCGCGGTCGTCATCCTGGTCGACGAGGATCACGTTCTCGGGTTTGATGTCTCTGTGAATGATCCCGGTCTCGTGCGCGTAGTCGAGGGCGCTCAATACGTGTCGGCATATGTGAAGAGCACGTCGCCACTCCACGCGATGGTCCCGCTCGAGAAGATCGGACAGCAGTAGTCCGTCGAGGAGCTCGAGCACCATGTACAGCGACCCGTCGGCAAGCTTTCCGAAGTCCGAGACCTTGACGCAATTCGGATGGTTCATGCGCCCGATCGCAAACGCTTCGCGCTCGAAACGCTGGTTGATCTCGTCGATCCCCTCGACCTCGGGATGCAGAAGCTTCACCGCGAGGGGACGCTGGATCGAAATGTGCTCCGCAAGGTAGACGCACCCCATCCCACCCGAGCCGAGTACTCCGGTGACCCGGTACCGTCCGTCGAGAACGTCACCGACGCGAGGTGTCGCATCCTCCTCCGGTAACGCCGGCGGAATCGTCGACACATGGCCCCCCTGCCACACGTTTCCCACGGGATCAGTATTGCGAAAAAATCAGGCGATTGCCGGTGACATGGCCGTGTGCGAGGTAGCTCACATTATGTCGCGCGCCGCCGCTGGAACCTGCTTATTTGTTGCGTGCTTGGTCCTGTCTTCGTCGCCGTCGCACGCTCAGGTTCCGAAGACCGAACCTCTGCCGTACGCCGCGCCGCCTGGGAAAGCCCTCCTCGTCTTTCATCGACCGCGCAAACGACAGGCCAGCGAGACAGAGTTTCGTATCGTCGATCAGGCGGGCCGCTGCCTCGGAATTCTGAAGAACGGCTGGCTGGTGGCAGCCGCGGTTTACCCGGGCTCGCAGATGATCATGGTGCTCACGGGCACCGCGCAGACCACCGTGCAGCTCCTGCAGGCAAAGGTGAGCGGCGGGAAAACGTACGTCGTCGAGCTGGGCGCCCGGGTCAACGTGAAGAGCCCAGCCGAGATCACGGTGGTGCGCCGTGACGATCAACCACTGAACGCATTCCCTCCGGCCATCAAGGAGCAAAGCCCATTCCCATACGACCTCCGGAAGTGCACCGAGTGGGTCTCCTGGAAGCGTGCGCGCATCGAGCCGAAGGCCGAGATTGCGAAGAACAAATGGGACGAGGCCGACGACGACGTTCGCGAGGCGAACACGATCCACCGCAACGACGGATGGACCGAGGCTGAAATCTACGGGCCGTGACTCAGGAGAGCTCCTGGTCTCCCGGGTCGGGAAGGTTCCAACGCTTGAGCGCGCGTCGGAAGGCGCGACTGTTGGTGTAGCCGGCGTGGCGCATGGTCTCGTCGGCGGTCTCGTTCCGCTCGAGGCAACCGACCAGGATCGACTTCCGAGTGGCGTCAACGAGCGCGCGGAACGTCGTTCCGTCCTCTTGAAGTCGGCGCTGGAGCGTTCTCGGCGTCATGTGGAGAGCCTGCGCAACGGCCTCGACGTTCGACTGCCCCCGTGGGAGCAGCACATTGATTCGGTCGCGAACGACGTCGATGAAGGCGTGCGACTGCACCGATGCGTGGAGTCCGGAAGCGACGCCCCTCAGCTGGCCGTGGAGCGACACGTTTCGATGCGCGAGCGGGAGTGACCACGCCTCGTCGTCGATGAGGATACGCGTGCGTTCGTGTCCGAAGGTCACCGAACACCCGAATGCGCGCGTGTACTTCTGGATCTCACCTCGATACGGGTGCTCGAACTGCATCTCCTTGGCCTTGAACTGCCCGTCCGTCGCGAACCGCAGAATCTTGGCCACGGTGACCGCGATGAACTCGATCTCGTGAACGGTGATCGGGAGCTCGTGCTCGACCTTGTTGATTTGGAGCGCACGGTGCTCCGCCTCTTCGTGGATGGTGAGCACGCGGCCGTGCGAGAGCAGCTCTTGGAACCGAAGTGCAGCTTCGAGACCTCCGCCGACGGTCTCCGCGCTGGTCAGTAGCAAAACGACCAGGTGGTCAGCTCTCGGCTCCCAGACGTGAGCCGCGCTCAATCCTAGATGACGGTCCTTCGTTTCAGCCATCGCTGCACGCCACAAACGTCCGAGGGCGTCACGCGGAGGGCGGCCGGAAGTATCCGTAAAGACCGCGAGATCGGTCCCCGCACGGGACGCGAGCGCCTCGACGTCGAGGCCTAGCGCGCGGAACGCGTTGACCACCCCGCGCGCCCACGCGCCCGAGACTCGTAGCCCCGAATTCGTCCGCGGTTTGGGCGTGGCGTTTCCCACCGCGCGGTATCGATCCACAGGATCGGCGAAATTACAAGCCTAGAGGGTGATCTCCCGATTCCGGTGGCGCGTTCGGTGCACCGTTTTGTCGCCGCAGGTGCAGGGGATACGCATAGCTTCCGTCTTGTCATTCGGTGCGAGGCGGGCACCAGCGGCACGGAACGAAGACAACGGATGAGCCCACCATCCCATCCAGAGTCAGGCGAAACTCGTTCCCCGCAGATGGTGCCCGCCTTGGCCTCCTTAATCGGTTCGACGCGCGGTACCGAGCTTTGCCAAGATGCGTCGATCCATGAGCACGCTTGATCGGTACCTCGATGACCTCGACGACCAGGTCGACGGGGACACTCTTCTCGAACGCTTTCTCGAATACACGTCGGAGCAGGGGCTCGAGCTCTATGCCGCGCAGGAAGAGGCCATCATGGAGCTCTTCCTCGGCAACAACGTGATCCTCAACACGCCGACGGGTTCTGGGAAGTCGCTGGTCGCGTTGGCTGCGCACTTTCGCTCGGTCGCACTCGGCGAGCGCTCGTTTTACACGGCACCGATCAAGGCGCTCGTGAGCGAGAAGTTCTTCGACCTTTGCCGGGTCCTCGGCGCCGACCGAGTCGGCATGATGACCGGTGACGCGAGCGTCAATCGCGACGCGCTGGTGATTTGCTGTACCGCGGAGATCCTTTCGAACCTCGCACTGCGTGAGGGCGAACGCGCGGACGTACAGAGCGTCGTGATGGACGAGTTTCACTTCTACGCGGACCGCGACCGCGGCATTGCCTGGCAGATTCCCCTGCTGACCCTTCCCCAGGCGCGGTTCCTGTTGATGAGCGCCACGCTCGGCGAGACACGGCCGTTCGAGGAGGCGCTCGACGAGCTCACCGGCGTGCCTACGACTCTCGTGAAGAGCGAGGAGCGACCGGTGCCGCTCGACTTCACCTACAGCGAAGAGACCCTTCAGCACGCCGTCCTCGAGCTCATCGAAGAAGGCAAGGCACCGATCTACGTCGTGCATTTCGCCCAGCGCGCCGCAACCGAGCAGGCGCAGAGCTTCATGAGCATCGACTTCCTCAGCAAGGATGAAAAGCGCGGGTTGAAGGAGGAGCTGAGCGGTGAACGCTTCGACACGCCGTTTGGAAAGGAGCTCAAGAAGTTCCTCCATCACGGGCTGGGCGTGCACCACGCCGGAATGCTGCCTCGGTATCGACGCCTGGTGGAACGGCTCGCACAGGAGGGAAAGCTTCGGATTATCTGTGGAACCGACACCCTCGGTGTCGGGGTGAACGTGCCGATCCGGACGGTGCTCTTCACCAAGCTCTGCAAGTACGACGGCGAAAAGACGAAAGTCCTCAGCGTTCGTGACTTCAAGCAAATCGCCGGACGCGCGGGGCGACGTGGCTACGACTCGCTCGGCAGCGTCGTCGCGCAGGCGCCCGAGCACATGATCGAGAACAAAAAGCTCCGCATGAAGGCCGGCGACGATCCGAAGAAGCTTCGAAAGATGAAGATGCGCCAGCCTCCGGAGCGAGGCTACGCCCATTGGGACGGAGAGACGTTCGAGCGGCTGCAGTCGTCGCCGCCGGAAGTGCTCCAATCGAGCTTTCAGGTGACCAACGCGCTGGTGCTCAACCTCTTCGAGCGCGAGGACGACGGATGCCGAGCGCTTCGCACGCTGATCCGGCGATCGCACGAAAGCCGGAAGGCAAAGTACAAGCACGCTGACGACGCCATCTCGCGCATTCGCTCGCTCCGCGACGCAGGCGTGATCGAGCTCGGACCCGACGGGCCGCGGGTCAACGAAGACTTCCAGTCGGACTTTTCACTCAATCAGGCGCTCTCGCTCTACGTCGTCGAGGCCGTCGACGTGCTCGAGCCCGACGACCCCGCGTACCCCCTCGACGTGCTGACGCTGGTTGAGGCCACCCTCGAAGACCCCTGGGCCGTTCTCTACCGGCAAACCGACACGCTCAAAGGCCGGGCGGTGGCCGCCATGAAAGCCGAAGGGCTCGACTACGACGAACGCATGGCTGAGCTCGAGAAAATCGAATACCCGAAGCCAAACGCCGAGTTTCTCTATGGCACGTACGAGGTCTTCGCCGAGCGTCACGCGTGGGTGGGGAGCGACGTGCTGCGCCCGAAATCGATCGCCCGGGACATGTTCGAGCTCGGAATGAGCTTCGTCGAGTACGTGAAGGAATACGGCTTGCAGCGCTCCGAAGGCGTGCTGCTTCGCTACCTCACCGACGCCTACAAAGGCTTCGTTCAAACCGTCCCGGAATCCGCGAAGACCGACGAGCTCTACGATGTGTCCGATTGGCTAGGCCTGGTGGTGCGGTCGGTGGATGCGAGCTTGCTCGACGAGTGGGAACAGCTTCAGTCGCCGGGCGACACGCCCATCGAAGTCGCGGAACGCGAAGCCGCCGAAGAGGTGGACGTGACGAAGGACGAACGCGGCTTCACGACGATGGTGCGGAACGCGATCTGGAAAGTCGTGCGGCAGCTTGCCTTCAAGCAGTACGAGCGCGCCGCGGAGGCCTTGGCGGACTCCGGCGACGACTCGTGGACGCACGAGCGATTCTCGGAAGCGCTCGCCCCGTACTGGGACGAGTACGACGCCCTCGACATCGGACCCGACGCTCGAAGCGCTTCGCAGGTGCAGATCGACCGGGGAGAGGAGGCTTGGACCGTTCGTCAGATTCTCGTCGACCCCGAGGGGCACCGCGGTTGGCGCCTCCGCTTCGAGGTCGACCTCGAGGCAAGCCGAGAGTCCTCGGGGCCGAGACTCACTCTCGCCGAGGTCGAACGTTAGAGCGACTCGTCGTAGTCGAACGTCGCCTCGGGGAACTCGGACTGGACCTCCTGCGACATGCCGAGGGGCTCTTCATCGAAGCCAAACGCCCAACGAAGCTGTGACGTGACGAAGTGGCGGACGATTGGCCAGCCCTCTTCGATGACGTCGTCCTCGCCGCAGCCGTCGGTGCCTAGGCGTTCGAAATCGGGTGGGAGTGGCAAGCCGGCCGCATCGGCGAGGGCGATGACGCCTCCACCCGACTCCCCGATCGTGCAGATGTCGGTGGGGCCGAGGTGGCCCATGTCGTCGATCAGAACGAGCCGTGTGGGCGCGGGAGACGCCTCGAAGGCAGTCATCGTCGCGGTAGCCGGGATGATGCCGTCGGTCTTGCCGGTGAGCCACAGCGACGGCGCGTCCGGCAGCGTAATCATGCTGTCGTCGGCGATCCCGGCGGACAGCGGAATGTACGTCACGACGTCGGGTGAGCCGCCGAATTCGATCGATGTGCCGCCGCCAGCGGAATGCCCCGTGATGGCGATCTGCTCGGTGGAGACGATGCCTTCGAGAAGTGAGCCCTCACTCTGATTTTCGGCGTCCATGAGCATCACGACCATTCGCGTCAGCTCTGCGTCGTCGATCGGAGGATCTGGCGCGGCGCCCAAGATGCTCCGAAGACCGCGCTCCAAGTAGTCGACGGAGGCTACGACAAAGCCCCAGGACGCAAGGTGCGCGGTGAGGAACGAAGACTGGTTCCGGTAGCTTGGCGAACCGTGCGCGAACAACACGAGAGGAAACGGTCCCTCGTCACTCGCATTCACTTCGAGAAAGGCGTCAGTGACGAATGGCGGGTCGACCTGCTCCGGCAGCGCGGCGAGGATATCCTCCAGCGTCTGCGAGAGCTCGTCACGAATGAAGTATGAGTACGGCTCCATGCCATCGACGTCGGCCGGGTTGGCTGGGTACCAGACCTCGACCATGCGATCGGCAAGGGTGAGCGTGGTGACACCGGCGGCGTACGGTCCGGGGTCACGGTACGTCGCCCTAGCATCGGGACCGCGGATTCCGCTTTGCTCCTCGGAGCTACAGCTCGCGAGGGCCGAGGCAAAAACCAAGGAGAGGACGAGGGAAGAACACAGACGGGGTTGGCGCATACAGAAATCCAAGGCCGAAGTGCTACCACGTCTCGTCAGGCGGCGCCGTCTTCCTTCGCGGCCTCGAGGAGGTCGACCGGAGTTTCTGCGGCCAAATCGAGCACTTCGGTGGCCGCATCGGCGGGCAGCGCTTCGACCGACTTCAGCTTTCGTTGCATCTGCCGCGTGCGAACCCCGGTTTCGTCGAGCGTGCGCCCTGCCGTCTCCAGCTGTCGCTTCACTTTTTCGAGAACGCCGCCGAACTTGCCGAACTCGTGCTTCACGGCGCCCAGTACCTTCCACACCTCGCTCGAGCGCTGTTCGATTGCGAGTGTGCGGAACCCGATGCGAAGACTGTTGAGCACGGCAGCCAGCGTGGTCGGGCCAGCAACGACGATGCGATGGTCTCGCTGAAGACGCTCGACGAGACCCGGGTGACGGAGCGCCTCCGCGTAGAGCCCCTCCGTCGGTAGGAACAGAATCGCGAAGTCGGTGGTCATGGGAGGGTTGAGGTACTTCGTGCTGACGTCTTTCGCCGAGTCTTGGATGGAACGAACGAGCGCGGTCGTCGCAGCTTGCACCGCGGCGCCATCGCCCTGCTCGCTCGCCTCGACCAGCCGGAGATAGTCTTCCTGGGGGAACTTGGCGTCGATGGGGAGCCAAACGCAGCGCTGCGGGTCGTCGTCGGGCCCAGGCAGCCGAATCGCAAACTCGACCACCTCGCGCGAATCGGGCTTCGTCTTCACGTTCGTGTCGAATTGCTCTGGAGTGAGAATCTGGTCGAGGAGCGTTCCGAGCTGCACCTCACCCCAGGTGCCTCGTGTCTTCACGTTGGTGAGCACCTTCTTGAGGTCGCCAACTCCGCTTGCGAGACTTCGCATTTCGCCGAGCCCCTGCTGAACGGCCTCGAGGCGATCGCCCACCAGCTTGAATGACTCGCCGAGCCGCTTCTCGAGCGTGCTCTGGAGCTTCTCGTCGACGACCTCGCGCATCTGTTCGAGTTTCTTTTCGTTGCTGCTGCGAAGCTCCTGTAGCCGGCCGTCGACCGTCTGCTGGAGGTGCTTGAGGCCCGACTGGTTCGATTCGGTGAGGGTCTTCAGCTGCCCGGTGAACGCTTGGAACTTGTTGGTTTGAGCCTCGCCGATTTGGGAGAGGGTGTGGACGAGGGTCTCCGTGCCCGTCTGATGCGTGCGGCTGACCTCCCGACGGAGCGCACTCGCCGACGCCGCGGCCTCTTCGCGAGCGGCCCGAAGCTCCGACCTCAGGAGCTTGGACGCGTCCTCCTCCGCGACGCGCCTCCTATAAAGAAACACCACCACGGTTAGGTTTGCCGCGAGCAGCAACGTCGCAACCACCAAGAGCGGAACCACCATCGTCGTCATCCCCCTAGCCGAACCCCCATGTCGAGCCTTGGCTGCCGAGACTAGCATCGTCCTGCAGATTTGCGCAGTGCTGAACGTGGTCGCTCCGCGCTTGGCCCTAACCCTACGACTTGTCGCGCTGACGCTTGTCCCACTTGCGGGCCCAGCGATCGAGCTTGCGCAAACGGTCCGCGAGGGACTCGCCGTCCGACGTCAGCGCGTAGCCATCGTTGGTCTTTTTGACGAAGCCAAGCTCCCTCAGCTCCCCGATCCGCTTGTTCAGCACGCTCGGAGACACCTCGTCGCAGGCCCTGCGAAGCCCGCGGAACTTCTTCGGCCCGGTATGTAATTCCCAAATGATTCTGAGGCTCCAGCGCCGTCCGAGGCTGTCCAAGAGCACCATGATCGGCCGATCTTTCGCGTTTTCGCGGCCCTTGGCCATACTTGCTACAATTACCGTAGCAAAAGACCTTGCGCAAACGCTACTGAAAGTGTAGCGTTCAGGAATCGGGGGGTGATTGAAATGACTCCAGAAAAAGCCCAGACCAGATCGCATTCGCTCACACCGGACGTTGCGCTCTCATCCCACACCCGTGTGAAGGCGGTCCAAGTCGATAAGATTGTAAAGCAGCCGAAGTCCGATTGGGAGGTCCGGGCGATCCTCCAACGCATCCACGCAGGCATCTGGTCCGCGAGGACCGCACTCGTGTTGTCGGTCCCATTCGCCATCACGGCCTGGGCCCGCGGAACCGAACACGCGTGGTTCATGTACATGCTGCTGCCCGTCGTTGCGGCCTTCTTCGCGGGCGTCTTCGTAGGCGCCGCGATCTGCGACCGCGACGAGGTCACCGATGAGTCCCTTGCGGGCCGCCGCGGCGCTCTTGTCGCCCTCATGGCCTATGTGCTCTTCGCCGTCGAGGTGGCTGTCCTGAGCGACGCGCCGCTCGACGCCGGCGCCAACGCGCTGATGGCGAGCCTGCTGATCTCAGGCTGGGCCGTGTTTCCGGTCGCATTCCTCGCGGGCATCCTGGCGTTCCGCGCGCGTGAGGGCGCGCATCGTTTCAAAGGCGAGGCCGAGGCCTGAGTCGGCGAGGTCGCCCCGTCGCCTGCACACCGACGTTGCATACAGCGCTCATGCGGTTGTACCAATGGCTCTAGAGACGGAGCCGTCATGACATCACCGCCGCCAGACCCCAGCCACATCATGCAGCTCGGGCTCGGGTTCTTTGGCTCGCGCACGCTCTTGAGCGCGGTCGAGCTCGAGCTCTTCACGCACCTCGGCAAAGAATCGATGACCGCGTCGCAGATCGCGGAGCGTCTCGCACTTCACCCTCGCGCGGTGCCTGACTTTACGGACGCGCTCGTTGCCCTTCGGGTTCTCGAGCGCGAAGGCGACGGCCCGAGCTCCGTGTATTCGAACACGCCGGAGACCGCCATCTTCCTCGACAAAGCGAGTGCGCACTACATCGGCGGCATTCTCGAGATGGCGGCAAGTCGGCTCTATGGCTTTTGGGGTTCGCTCACCGAAGGCCTCCAGACCGGCAAGCCCCAAAACGAGGTCAAGCACAGCGGCGAGCCCGTGTTCGCGAAGCTGTACGCCGCGCCGGAGCGCCTCGAGCAGTTCATGACCGCGATGGCCGGAGTGTCCGCCGCCAACTACAAGGCGCTTGCGGAATCCTTCGACTTCTCGCCTTACAAGACGCTGGTCGACGCGGGAGGCGCGACAGGACAGCTTTCATGCATGGTGGCGGCCGCGCACCCGCACATGCGGTGCACGAGCGCGGACCTGCCCCCAGTCGAGCCAATCGCCCAGCGGTGCATCGAGAAGGCCGGGCTGTCCGAGCGCGTGGCGACCGCCGCGATCGACTTCTTCAACGCGCCGCTGCCAAACGCAGACGTCATCACGATGGGCCAGGTCCTCCACGACTTCAATCTCGAGAACAAGAAGCACCTCATTCGACTCGCGTACGACGCACTGCCGCCGGGTGGCGCTTTCATCGCGGTCGAGTCTTTAATCGACGATGCGCGCCGTGAGAACGCGTTTGGCCTTCTGATGTCACTCAACATGATGATCGAGTTTGGCGATGCCTTCGACTACTCCGCCGCCGACTTCGAGGAATGGTGTCGAGAAGTCGGCTTCGACCGATTCGAGGTGATTCCGCTCGCCGGCCCCTCATCGGCAGCGGTGGCCTACAAACCAAGCTAATTTGCGCTAGGAAGGCAGAGATGATCTTTCGCCGCAAAGAAGAGGCCCCGCCGGAAGCGCGCGATCGTCTCGCAGAAATCGTCGAGAAGTATCTCGCCGACGAAGACGTCGCGACCCGGCGCATCGTCACCGCCGTCGCGGGATTGCTCGCCAAGGTGGCCTACGCCGATGGGCACTACTCCACCGCCGAGGAGGCCAACATCCAAAAAGAGCTCAGCCGTGTGCACGGGCTCAGCCCAGCCGGGATCGATGCGATTTGCGGTTTGCTGGCCGACCAGATCGCGCACGTGACGCTGCTTGGCGATCACGACTGGACCCGCGACCTCCTCGACCTCGCCGAGCGAGAGCTCCGTCTGGAGGTGCTCGAGGTGCTCGTGGAGATGGGGGTCGCGGACGGAGTCCTCAAGCACGAGGAGCAAACCCAGCTCCGTCGCATCGCGAAGTCGATGGGCCTCACGCAGGACGACTACAACGCTCTGCAAGCGAAGCACAAAGACAAACTCTCCACGCTGAGCGACTAGCTCGAGCTTGCTGCGAGGCTCGGCTGGCGGAAGCTGGGCAGATCTGACAAGACCCGCGCGCACCGCCGAGCGGTGGGGGTATCCGCGTGCAAGACAACATTCGAAATGTGGCGATCATCGCCCACGTTGACCACGGAAAGACCACCCTGGTCGATGCGATGCTGCACCAGACGGGGGTGTTCAGAGCCAACGCGGAGGTACGTGACCGAGTGCTCGACTCGAACGATCTCGAACGCGAGCGCGGCATCACGATTCTCGCCAAGCATGCGTCGATCCGCTGGAACGGTTACAAGATCAACCTGATCGACACGCCGGGCCACGCCGACTTCGGGGGGGAGGTCGAGCGGACTCTGCGAATGGCCGACGGTGCACTGCTGCTCGTAGACGCCGCCGAAGGCGCCCTTCCCCAGACTCGGTTCGTTCTTTCGAAATGTATCGAGCTCGACCTTCCGATCGTCTGCGTGGTCAATAAGATCGACCGCAGCGATGCGCGGCCGGACGAAGCGCTGAACGAGGTGTTCGACCTCTTCTGCGACCTCGGGGCGACCGACGAGCAGGCAGACTTCGCGCACATCTACGCCGTCGGCAAGGACGGCATCGCGAAGCGGGAGCTCGAAGACGAGTCGACTGACCTCACACCGCTTTTCGAGACGCTGATCGAACGGTTGCCGCCGCCCGAGGGAGACGCAGAGAAGCCGCTTCAGCTTCTCGTGCACAACACCATTCACGACGAATACATCGGGCGCATCGCGATTGGACGCGTGCGGAACGGGACGCTCGGCCCCCAACAGACGGTGGCCATCATCGGGAAGGACGCAACGGTCGAACGAAAGGTCGGCGCGCTTTGGGGCTTCGAAAGTCTCGAGCGCGTGCGCATCGACGATGCGTCGGCGGGCGACATTGTCGCGATCTCCGGGATCGATGACGTTCACATCGGCGACACGGTCACGCCGGTCGATCACCCAGAACCGCTCGAGCGCATCCGCGTGGAGCAGCCGACGATCAAGATCCGCTTCGTGGTCAACACCTCGCCGTTCGCGGGCCGCGTGGGCGACTACGTCACCTCGAGGCAGGTCCGCGAACGTCTCCTGAAGGAGGCCCAGAGAAACATCGCGATGCGTGTCGAAGAGACTGACGAAACCGACTCGTTCATGGTCTTCGGGCGAGGCGAGCTCATGCTGTCGATTCTCGCGGAAACGATGCGCCGCGAGGGCTACGAGTTTGCGCTCGGCATGCCGGAGGTCGTCGTCCGGGAGATCGACGGGAAGCAGTGCGAGCCCGTGGAAACCGTGGTGGTGGACGTTCCGCAGACCTACGTGGGGACGGTGACTCAGCTTCTCGGCGACCGCCGCGGGATCATGGGCAAGATGACGCCGATCGGCACGGACCGCGTGCGTGTCGAATACCGCGTACCCTCACGAGGCCTCATCGGGTTCCGTTCGCTCTTCATGACGGAGACTCGCGGCGAAGGTTTGCTCAATACGATGTTCGAAGGATGGGACCCGTATGGCGGTCCGCTTCTTCGCCGTAAGAACGGGGCGATCGTATCGGACCGCAAGGGGACCACCACCCCGTATGCCCTCTTCAATCTGCAGCCTCGCGGACAGCTCTTCATCGGCGCGGGTATCGCCGTCTACGAGGGGATGATCATCGGCGAGCACAATCGGCCGAGCGACCTCGACGTGAACTGCACGCGCGAGAAGAAGCTCACGAACATCCGTGCTGCAGGCCGCGACGAGAACGTGATTCTGACCCCTCCTCGCGAGCTCACCATCGAAACGGCGCTCGATTGGATCGACCAAGACGAGCTCGTCGAGGTGACTCCTGACGCCGTCCGGGTGCGCAAGAAGATCCTCGAATGCAACCGGCGGCCAAAACGCGAAGCGCCGAAGTAGCAACAGATTAACGAAGGACGTCAGTCGCGCGACGCAAAGCAGGCCCCAGCATCGGTTTCGCCGTGGAGTGGGATGTGCTGGTCGAGAGGTCCGCCGCAGACTCTCGGGCACGGAGGATTCCCACCCGTATGGTGAAAACGACACAAGCTCCGACGCCGGCGACTGAGGTCCATCGGCGTGGGTTATTGCAACCAGCGTGCCACGGTTCGAACGCTGGGTTTTCGTGCTTTTGCACACACTCAACGCCTCAGGGGACGAAGAATCTTCGTGAAATGGGCGATCGCCGCAGGGTCTGCGCACGTTGCCACCGGTCCGCGGAGCGGTGCATGCTGGGGACCATGACCGGGTCGCAGGACGAAAAGTCGAAGAGTGACGCGTTCAAGCGTGCGTTCGGCGACGTACAGCCGCTTCGGAGCCGATCGCCGAAGCGCGTGGCACGAACCACCGATGTCGAGCCCGGTCACGCGCGACGCACGGTGGGCGGTGCAGAACCCCCCTCTGAGGCGCTAGTCGTGGAGCGCGAAAGCAACGGCATCACTACCGGACAGCGAAAGTCGACTCACGGGAGCATCGTCGACGCCCTCGAAGATCCTCGTCTCGAGGTGGAGGCCGAGCTCGACCTCCACGGCCACACCACCAAGGAAGCCGAGCGTGAGGTCTTGCGTTTCGTTCAGACCGCCCAACGCAGAGGTCAGCGCTGGGTGTCGATCGTCGTCGGAAAAGGAAACCACAGTCCGGGGGGGAAAGGCACCCTTCAGGACCACGTCGTTGGCGCCCTCAGCCAGCGGGCGCCCTCTCGATTCGTACTGGCGTTTCGCACGGCGCCGCGTCACCTGGGCGGCACGGGCGCACTCGTCGTGCGCTTGGTCGACAGGGCTTAGCCCTTGCTGATCTTGCCCTCTTTGTGGGACTGATGGCTGCGGCACTTGGGGCAGAACTTCTTGATCCGGAACTTCTCCGGCATGTTGCGCCGGTTCTTGTCCGTCACGTAGTTGTCTTTGCCGCAGTTTTCGCAGCTGAGCTTGATGAGGTCGCGCATGATGTTGCTCCCCGTTCGGGGCCCGAAAGGAGGCGGAGTGTAGCGGGGGTTCCCGGCGCGTCAAATCCGGGCGTCGTCGACTGGCTTCCTGCCCCACCTTCGCGCTAAACCCTCAAAATATGAGGGGGTTTGTCACTTTGGCCGTTGCTCTTTTCCTGGCCGTTCCGGTCCGGGCGTTCGAGGGGGAGCTCCAGGCCACCCTCGCGACGACGCAGGGGGTCGCCGCTCGGGTGCACGCACGGTACGCGAAGACCGGCGACGTGCGGATGGACATCCAATCGATCGACGAGAGCGGCAAGCCGCTGCAAGCGACGACCATCATGCCTGCGACGGGACCGAGCTACTACACGATCTCGCCCGCCGAGCGCATCATCGTCGAGATGCCCTACTCCGCGCTCGCCGATACGAGCAAGCAGGTCAAGGGGTCCGGCGAGAACGCCAACCTCGAGGTGCGGAAGCTAGGCAAAGAAGTGGTGAGCGGTGTTGAGACGCGACACGTGAAGATCCTCGACCCCGACAACGAGGCGGTCATCGACCTCTGGCTGACTGACGAGTATCCCGCAGACCTGTGGACCCGGGCCTTTCGTGGGCGCAACCTCGGTCTCGAACTCTCGGACGACGAACGAACCAAAGCGATGAAGAAGTATGGGGTCGAGCCCGGCTTCTCGATGAAGATGCGAGTGGACCAAAAAGGCGGGATTCCGGTAGTGTTCGTGGTCCAGCAGGTGCGGCGCGTGCCCATTCCACCGAGCGCCTTCGCCCTGCCGGAAGGATATAAGCGCGTAAAGGGCTCCGCTGCGGCGCAACCTTGACGCGATTGAGGCACCTTGCGATATAGAGCGGCGAAAAGCGGCGAGGGGTGCCGAAAGGAGAGGCTATGACCAGGCATGTTGTTTTGCGGACGTCAGTCGTCATGTTCGCGCTGATTGCGCTCAATGGGTGCAAGTCGAATGATGCGAAGGATGCTAAGCGCGATGATCCGGTTCTAGTGATCGATGCGGGTGCGGAGCCTCGAGAGACGCTTCGCTACAGCATCGCGCACGGGACGACCACCACGTCGAATATGGAGTATTCGCTCTCGTCCCTGACGAGCACGAGCGACTCGGCGACTCTGTCCGTCACGCCAGGCGTGCGGCTTCACATCGTCTCCGGCCCGACCGTCGAAGGCAAGAACGGCACGATTCGCTTCGACGTTCGGATCGTAAAGGCCGAGGCGGTGGTTCCGGAGGGTACCGATCCGCTGATCAAGCTCGAGCTCGACAAGGGCGTTGCGGTTCTCAACAACGTCGGCGGGTGGGTCGAGGTCGACGACCGCGGCATCGTTCAGCGCAGCGACCTCAACAGCGCGGCGAAGAACCCCGAGGTGCCCGCGCGCCTCCTCATGATGATCGTGAACGCGCGGACTTCCCTTGCTCGAGTCGTGCTTCCGGCCGAACCCGTGGGCATCGGAGCACGTTGGGAAGCGAAGAAGGAGCTCATCGCATACGGCTTCAAGATCAATCAGTCGGACACGTACACCATGATTGAGAAGGCCGGCGACACCGTGAAGCTCAACGTGCAGATTCAGCAGAACGCCCCTGCACAGACCGTCGTCTTTGAAGACGAAGGGGTCGAGCTCAGTCTCGAAGGCCTCAACATGAACGCAAACGGTGAGGTCGTGCTGTCACTGAAAGCGCTGGAGGCCAACGCGATGGCCAGCGGCGAGGCGGCAGACTTCATGAACGTGAAGACGGTCGACGGGTCCGAGCGGATAGAAATCGACAACGCATTCGATGTGAAGATGACCGTCACGTACGAAATCGACGAGACCATCGCTGCCGGAAAGAAGCAGCTCGAGCAGGCCAAAAAGACTCGCAGGTCCGCCGAGAGAAGGACCAAAGAGGTCGAGGCCGAACTTCAGGAGTAGAAGGTCCCCGGCCAGAGCGTACCTACGACGGCACGTTGCGTGCGTTCCCGCTTCCAGTATTCGGAGTCGGGATCGAGCGGAACGCTGCCGTCGATGAGTTTCTGGAGATAGCTCTCGACGCCTTCCGCGAACGCGGGGTCTTGGACGACGAGGTTGGCCTCGCTTTCCCAGAAGCTCGCAGTCGCGTCTAGGTTGGCGGAGCCGATGCTGGTGACTTCTCCGTCGATGGACACGATCTTGGCGTGCACGTAGGGCCGGAACCGACCCCCTCGTGCGACGACGTTCGGCGAGGGCGGAGGGACGAGCTCGTAGATTTCGACGCCGCCGCGTAACAGTGGCTCGAACTTGGCCTTCACCATGTACTCGAACAGCGTGCGGTGGATGGGCGCGGGAAAGAAGGTGCCGTCATCTCGTCGCGCGGCCGCGCTTCCGGTGAGCAGCCTCACTTTCACACCACGGGCAATCGCCCGGTAGATCCCGGCCTCGAGCGCGTACACGACGGGAAAGTCGTTGACGATGTAGATGTGACGCCGAGCAACGTCGAACATCGCCTCGTACATGCTCAGACCGTTCGTCTCCGCGAGCCCACGATGGACGACGAGCCTGCCGCTGCTCGGCCCCGACGGACTTAGCTCCGGGAAAACGTCGTCGTCGAGCTCGATCGGAGGGCCACCTTGCTTCTCCCAGGTGCGAACGAACGTCGCTTGGACCTCGCGGACGAGCGGACCCTCGAGCTCTACGTGCGCATCGAACCACGGGATGCGCTCATGGGGTGTGTTGTCGTGAACTGGGATCTCGTCGAAGCCGCTGTAGTACTCGTCCGCGGCGTTCCGCCCAGAAACGAAAGCGCGTCGTCCGTCGATGATGATCAGCTTTCGATGGTCGCGCTTTTTCAAGCTCGACACGCCGACCTCTTTTCGAGTGACAATCGGGTCGACCGCGAGAACGAGCGCGTTCGGCTCCTGGGCAAGCGACCCCAGCAGGGGGTTGATGCGGCCGAGAACCTCTTGGTCCGAATAGAGAGCGTCGACCATGAACCGGACTTCCACCCCTGCCCTCGCACGCCGAATCAAGCGCACGATGAGGCGCTCGGCGAAATCGCTTGGTCGAACGATGTAGAGCTGGATGTGGATACTCCGGGTCGCTTCGTCGATCACTTTGAACAATCGATTGCGTGCGCGCTCGTTGTCGAGCTCGGCGTGAAACGAGTTGCCCGCGACGAGTGTCGAATCGGTCGTTTGGTCGAGACGCCAGTCGAGGAGGTCGCTCTCCGAGCGGCGCTCGAAGAACTCTTTGGCCTGCTGGAACTCGGCGTGGAGATCGCCTGGCTTGAGGCCCACAGCATCTTCTCGCGAAAAGACGCTGACCCTCTCGGCGGCTGCACGGTCGCTGTCGGGGTCTCGCTCCGTGAGGACGCTGGTGACCGGCACGCCGCGTCCGCGAAGCCTTCGAATCGCACTGGTGGCGAACATCTCGAGGAACCCGAGCTCGAGCCCCCGCAGCTCCTGCTCGATCGCGGAGTAGGCGATGATCGCGCCGGGAGGCAGCTTCTGATCGGTGACGGCTGCGTGGATCAGCGCGTCGCGGTTCCTCGTGTGGATGTCGAAGTACGCAAGCTCGAATCCTGCATCGACGAGCGCCTGAAGCGCATCCGCGGTCTTGACGGGGGGCGGTGCCGCCGCTTCTGGATACGGCAGGACCAGCTCGGCGTCGACCAATACGACGGGTCGTTCACCGGCGACGTGAAGTAGACGGTGGCCGACGATCTCGGAGATTTCGTCTCCCTTGTCGGTGCAGATCTTGATACCGATCCGATGGAGGCCAGGACCGGGCGCGATCACGATGGCACGTGCCGCATCGACCCCTTCTTCGATGGCGACGTCCGCGACCACCTCGTCGCCGATGCAGAAACGCGCGTGCGAGCCGAGCTTCGCGGAGACGCCGAGGTTCGCGACCAGCTCGACGTACTCCCCCTGACCGGTGAGCACGTCTCGCTGCACGCCTCCGAGGAAGCGCCGGAGATTCGGGTTTCGCGACCAGCGCTCGAGCGTGGCTCCGAGGGCGCGTGCGGCAGCGTCGAGCAACGGCGGCGTGTCGGTGCCGGTGAGCTCTGAGGCAACCGTGCTCACGATCGATCGAATGCGTTGACCGAGATCCGCTGGTTCTTCGTGGCTCACGGGCGAAGTATAGGCCGACTATGCCTCGGCGCCGTCCACCACTCCGAGAAACGGCAGATTCCGAAACTTCTGCGCGGAGTCGAGTCCGTAGCCGACGATGAACACATCGTCGATGGTGAATCCGAGGTAGTCGATGTCTACGGAGACCTTGGTTCGAGCGGGCTTGTGCAAGAGCGATGCGAGCTTGAGTGACGCGGGCTGCCGGATCTCGAGGTTCTCGCGCAGGTAGTCCACGGTGAGGCCGGTGTCGACGATGTCCTCTACCAGGATCACATGCCTTCCCTCAATCGAGCTGCTGAGGTCGGTCGTGATCTCGACGACTCCGCTCGACTCATGAGAGTCGCCGTAGCTCCGAACGCTTAGGAAATCGACGGTCATGTCCAGATCGATGTGGCGCATGAGGTCCGCCGCAAAGACGAAGCTTCCCTTGAGTACGACGACCAACGCGATCTCCTGGCCCTCGTAGTCCGCGGTGATCTGAGCACCGATGTCCGCCACTCGCGCCGCGATGGCTTCGGCGTCGATGAGGGGTTGAATCGGCATCGTCCCGTCAGTTCGCAGAAAAGACGAGCGGGAACTTGGCGGGTCCGCCCTCCGAAGTCTGCGGGAACCGCCATCGTCGAACCGAGGCTTCGATGCACTCGGCGAGTCCACCCGGGCCGCCCTCCGAAGCGGTGACGCTCTTCACGCGGCCGGACGAGGACACCTGAACGGTCACGTCGAGTCGCACGGCCCCCGTGTTCGTCTGACCACGAATCGCACGCTCGTAGCATCGCTGAAGGCGCGCCTTGTTTTCCGAGACGGTTTGTCGAACCGCGTTGCCATCGAGCGCCGGCTTGTTGCTCTGCGTGTTGGCGGTCTGTTTGACGGCGATCTTCGCCGGCGCCGCCTCGGTGCCCGAGTTGAACTCGTCGAGAACCTTCTGGTCTTCGTCGCTCACCTGCTTGGGCGCCGGCTCCGGTGCCGCGGCGGGCGCCGGACGAGGTCGCCGGCGAGCGCGAGGCTTGGGACGCGGTGCGGGTCCCACCTTGGCCTTGTTCATCTTCGGGTTGGGCGGTGGAACGATGCTCGGCTCGCTCTCTTCGGACTCGTCCGTGTCAACCGCTTCGGCATCGGCCTCTTCGACGTCTACCGCGTCGTCGATGCCTTCCTCACCGTCAGCGGCGAGGTCGGTTTCGGCATCGGCTTCGCTCAACGCCTCGCTCTCGAGCTCGGGCGCCGACGCAGCAGGCTCCGGCGGCGCGGGCTTCACGGGAGCGGGCGTCACGGCACGCTTGGTCTCGAGTGACTCGAGTGACTCGAGGACCTGATTGAGGAGCTGATCTCCGAAACGCTCATAGGCGAGGAAAGCGGAGACCCCTCCGAAGACGATGACAGCCACGATCAGTGACCAAACGCCAAGCGAAATGCGATTCGAATCGTCCTTGGCAGCGGCCGGAGCGGGCGGAACGGACGGAATCGACACCTCGTCGTCGGCCGTGGGCGGAAGGCCCGAGTAGGAACCGAGCCGAGGGGACGAATGAAACACGTCCTCTGGACCAAGCGATGCCGGCGGCTGCGAAGCCGCGTCGAGACCGACGTCGAGATCGAGGTCGCTCTCGGGTTGAAGCGCGTCGGCAAGCAGCGCGATCGCGCTCGGGTCGTTGAGTGGCGACGATGAATGCGGCGACGACGAAAGCGGCGACGACGAAAGCGGCGACGACGTGAACGGCATCGGCGCGGGCACCGATGCAGCCGGCGCGGGATCGGAAAGCGAAGGGCGCGTCTCGACGAACGGCGGCATCGACGAAAACGTCGAGCGCGACGGCGGCCCGGAGTGTCGTCGTTCGTGAAGCAACGACATGAGCTCCGGGACGGTGGCAAGCGGACGCCAGTCTTCGAAGCCTTCACGCCAGACGAGCGAGTACTCGCTCACCGCGCCAGCATCGATCTTGTGACCCATTTCTTCGAGTCGAATCGGACCGATGGGAACTTCGTTGACCGAGACGTGCCACTCCGGCCGTTGACCGGTCATCGGAGCTGCGTTCGGAATGGTGACATCGGGCAGCGGCGGCGTGAGCGCATGCTTCTCCCCGACGAACGCGCTCGCTGCAGCAGCGGCAGGCGTGGTGCCGGTCGGGATGGACGACACTCGGCGTGACGCAGCAGACGAGCGGCGCGGCGGCACGGAAGGCGAACGCCTCCGCGGCGGTGACGACGGCCGGCGCGCACGAGCCGTTGCCGCCTCATGCTTCGAGAACGGACTGGCCGGCTCGGAGCGACGCGTCACGTCATCGAAGCTATACGCCTCCCCCGCCGGGACGGTGACGTCGGCGTCGTGTTGACGTCCATCTACGAGAATCTTGTGATCGCACTTGCGGCACGGGAACCGCACGACGCGGCCACGAACCTTGTCGGCGGAGATTTTGTACTTGGCGTTGCAGCTATCGCACTCGAATCGCATCGGTCTCATCGCTTGTGAGCAGGCCCACTGAGTTGCGCCGTTTCCAGCTTGGCATCGAACGAGATCGTAGCGCGAATTGCTGAGGCTATTCAACTACAGCGCAAAATTTTACATGCCCGAAAGGACGTAATAGCGGCCCTGGATGTCGTCATAAAGGAGGACGAGGCGGTTTTCACCGATGCGGCGCGACCAGCGCTGGTCTTCGTCGTCGTAGGCGATGCGGAAGCTGGCGCTGTAGCGGTAGGCGATGAGCACACGGTCCATTTCCCGAGTGATCGTGCGGTATTTGATTTCGTAGCGGACGTCGGTGACACGCTCTCGCCAGCGGGCGAGCTTCTGCTGGAGGGCGCGGTAATCGATGTCGTCTTCACCCGCAGGGGTCCCATTGTCGTCGAGATACTGGGGGTGGGCCATCGCGAGAAGCGCGCCCACGTCACGGGCCTCTACCGCGTTGCGATAGTTCTCCATGAAATTGATGACGGCGCGGTTTTCCGGGGTGTCCTTTACCGTGGTGTTCGGGATGTTCTTGTCGCAGCCGGCCGTCGCAACGAAGGAAACAAGCAAAAACGCCACGAATAAGGCCCTAGGCATACAGCACATCACAGAACGAACGCTCCCCGCTCTCTCACCATTCCCGATTATCCATCGGGGGCTACTGAATCCCATAATCTTTGATCTTGTAAAGGAGAGCCCGGTGGCTGATTTCCAGGAGTTTCGAGGCCTGGGTCCGATTTCCGCCTGTCTGCTCGAGGGCGCGACGAATCAGGGTTTCCTCCATGAATCGGGACGTCTTCTTGATGGAGAGCTCCCCGGTCGCAAGGCTCGCGGCCACCGGGTCTCGGGGCTCGCGTAGGCGCTCCGGGAGGTCGGCCACAGCAATGACGTCGCTCTCGGCGAGGACGACCGCCCGCTCGATCGTGTTCTCGAGCTCCCGGACGTTGCCCGGCCACGGGTAGTCGACGAGGAGCTTCTTGGCCCGCGGGGCGAGCCCTCGGATCGCAGTCCCGAGGCGCTGGTTGTTCTGCTCGACGAAGTGGTCGACGAGAAGCGTGACGTCGTCACGCCGATCGCGAAGGGGCGGGACGTTGATCTGCAGAACGTTCAAACGGTAGTAAAGGTCTTCCCGGAAGCGACCTTGTTCCACCTCGTGCCGAAGGTCACGGACGGTTGCTGCAATGACACGCACGTCGACGTCGCGGTCGCGCGTTGCGCCGAGCGGTCGAATGCAACCTTCCTGCAGCACGCGAAGAAGCTTCACCTGCAAGCCAAGCGGTAGCTCGCCGATCTCGTCGAGAAACAACGTCCCCTCGTGCGCCTCGGCGAAGAGGCCGTTCTTGTCGGCGTGCGCGTCGGTAAACGCTCCCTTCTTATGACCGAAAAGCTCGCTCTCGAGAAGCGTCTCAGGAATTGCGCCGCAGTTGACCGCGACGAACGGTTTCCCCGCTCGGCCGCTTCGTTGATGAAGCGCACGCGCGACGAGCTCTTTGCCGGTGCCGCTTTCGCCTTGGATCAACACGGTCGTCTTGTAGTCGGCCACCTTGTCGATCGTTGCGAACACCTGCTCGATGGCTTCGCTCTTCCCGAGGATGCCGTGAAACGTTTGCTCGTCTCGAATCGCTTTCTTGAGTGCGCGGTTCTCGCGGCGCAGTGACTCGCGCTCTTCGGCCTTCGTCAGCGCAAGGAGTACTTCGTCTCCTTTGAACGGCTTCGAGATGTAGTCGTATGCGCCGGCTTTGATCGCCTCGATGGCCAAGTCGACCGAACCGTACGCACTCATCAAGATGACGGTCGCGAGCGAGGACCGCGCCTTGAGCTCCGCGCAGAGCTCGATGCCAGTCATTCCGTTCATCCGAACGTCGGCGAGCACGAAGTCGGGGTCGAACCGCTCCAGCTGGGTCAGCGCCTCTTCGGCGCTTTCCGCAGTTTCCACTTGGTAACCCTGCTTCTTGAGAAGCGTGTTGAGCACCAGGCGGATGTTTTCCTCGTCGTCGACTACCAAGATGCGTCGCATGGTCAGACCCTGAATTTTCTGCATAGCAGAACCCGGATAATGAAAAAAGTTTCATGATTTCGGGAACGGGATCGGGATGCTGGCTGTAAAGTTCTCGCTTGATTGGCTTTTCATCGCCCCACTGGGTATGATTTGCGAGTCGGGTAGGGGGACTAGACATGAAGATCCGCTTTGCTTTTTTGCTCCTCGTCGTGGGGATTGTTTCCGGAGTCAGCAGCTGCACCAACCAGCCGCTCAGCGCGCTCGTGCCGTGCACGATCAACGGCGTCGTTCAGAGCGTGCCGGTCAACCCGCAGCGTGCACTCGATTTGTTGATCGTCATCGACGACTCGCCGTCGATGCGCGACGAACAGGCCAAGCTGCAAGAGCAGGTTCCGCGTCTCGTGAATCTGTTGTTGACGGGGGGCGCCGCAGAGCCGGAAGCCGTCGGTGAGTTCCCGGCGATCGAAAGCCTGCATGTCGGCATCATCACGCCTGACATGGGGTACTCGGTTCCCGATCCACCTTCAGGCGTCGAAGTCGGTGTGAACTTCAACCCGACCAGCGCGTGCACGCGCTTCGGTGAGTTCGGGCGCAACGGTCAGATGCAGGTCGAAGGCCTGAGCGGCACCGGCGCGGACCGAACCCCCTGCTCCGCGGTCACGCCGCCGGCTGACACGTTCTACCTCAACTACCCAGAGCCGAACTTCACTGCGGCGGATCTCGTCAATGACGTCGAGTGCGTTACCGGCCAAGATGACGGCTGCGGGTTCGAGCAGCAGCTCGAGTCAATTCTCGTGTCCGACATGAACGGTGCGAACGCGGGCTTCAGCCGCGAAGATGCGCTTCTTGCCGTGATTCTCATTACGGACGAGGACGACTGCTCCTCGACGACTCCGCTGGTATTCGACGTCGAAAAGCGTGATGCCAGCCTCAACGAGCTTCAGGGCCCGTTCACGTCCATGGACGAGCTTCAATTCAACCTGCGCTGCTACGAGCATCAGGACCGACTTCAGGCCATCGAGCGATACGTTGACGGCATCGCCGCGCTCAAGTCGGACCCGAGCCAGATCGTGTTCGCCGCGATCACCGGCATTCCGGAGGATCCCACGCTCGACCGCGAGAACTTCGCGACCGATTCGGAGCGCTTCGACGCGATTCTCGCCGACGGCGAGATGCAGGAAGTTCCGAATCCGGAGCAGGCCGACGAGCAAGGTCAGCAGCTCACGCCGGCGTGCATCGCGACCGACGGCTCCGGGGCGGCTGCGCCAGGTCGTCGGATCGTCGAGACGATGAAGGGCCTTGCCGACACGAACAGCGGTGTGGGCACCGTCGTCGAGTCGATCTGCCAGGCCGACTACGCTCCTGCACTCAACGCGATCGTCGACCGCATCGCGTCGGCGCTACGTCAGCTTTGCCTTCCGCGACCGCTCAACCGCAACTCGGCCAACCTGGTCGGCTGCGAAGTGCGCGAAGTGCAGCCCGCGGGCCGGACCTGCGCCGAAGCGGGTCGAGGTCGCGAGCCGGAAGCCGTCGGTGAAGAAGATGGCCGTGAGGTGTGCCGCGTGACGCAGCTGCCAAGCGACCCGAACGCCGGTGTTCCTTCGGGACTCGGCTGGTTCTACGACGACTTCACGGGCGAGACCACCTCGGCCTGTAGCTTCAACGACGATCAGCAACGGGTGAGCTTCACCGAGGGCGCAGCTCCCGAAAGCGGGGCGCGCGTTCGCTTCGAGTGTCTCCAGGCCGCGCCGCCTCCCGCCGAGGACATCGGCTGGCCGTGCGCGATCGAGACCGACTGCAACCCACGCGAAGGCATGTGCCTCGAGGGCGAGTCGCAGGCGGACTGCGACGCACGCATCGTGTCGGAGGGTCGCTTCTGTCAGATCGGCGAAGACATCGACGCATGCGAGACGCGCATCCTTCTCGAGCGCTACGACCGCGACAACCTCGAGCTCACCTGTGACCCGGGCTCCAACACGTGCCAGCTCACGTGTGAGAGCGACGTCGAGTGTCCGGGTGGCTTCACCTGCTTCGACGCCAGCGGCGACGGCAACAGCTTCTGCGTCAACCCAACCTGCACCCTGAACTAGGGGACACGCGGGGCACCCAAAACCCCAAGCATCCCCGCAGGTTGCAAACCAACCCGCGCGATTTGTGGTTTCACCCGGCAAATTGCGGGCGAAACGCGCCCTCGATCGTGTCGATGACAAAGCGCGCGGGTCGGTCTGTAGGTTGCTGAAATGGTTGCGGTTTTAGGGGGGCTGCGTGTCCCGCTTTCGTGTAGACTCTCCGCTGCTTATGGCGGCCCCCATTTCACCTGGCCAGGCGGTTGCTCTGGTGACGCAGGCGCTGGGCGGGCGCGTCTGCATTCCACTGTCGGTGGTCCGGGGTCAGCTCGCCGCGCTTGGCGACAAAGTCGCAATCCAAGTGGCGGCGCTCGACCCCGGGCTCGGGCTGTCTGGCAGCGCGAATGCGCTCGGAGCACCCATTCGGTTCTCGGCGTGCCTACTTGCCGAGGGCATTCACGTCGAAGGCGAGTCGCGCACGGTCACGATTCGCATCACCGAGGTCGACCTCGCGACCGATGACGATGCCCCGGGACCGCTGGCGGACGCCATTCGCAACGGGATGATCGACACGAACAACCCGGCCACGCTCATGGGCAACATGATGCCGCTGCCAGCCATGATCACGCGGGCCGAAGGCCAAGAGGTCGTCATCGACCTGATGAAGGTGCCACAGATCGAAAAAGACGAGAGGGTTCGCGCCGCCTTCGCCACCGCGACCAGCTACCTTTGCATCCGCGCAATCGACTTCGAGCAGGACGCCATCGTGCTCCGGTTGGGGCTGCTGCCAGGTGGCGCCAAGGAGGCGGCCCTCAGCACGGCTCGCGCGGCGCTGACTCCAGTAGTGCGCTACCTCTGGCCCGAGGGTCGGCCGTGAGTTGGCTGACGGCGCTCAGGCACTTCAATCCCCTCAGCAAGGCCTCTTTCGCCTCGCGTGAGCAAGAGTTTCACGACATCGCAATCCGCGGGGTCGACGGCTACGAGAACTTCGGCGACCCAAGTTACCTCGAAGGCCTGCGCCGACTCCTCTACTCGTACGACAACGAGGCGCGTCTGCACAACATGGGCAAGATGACTGCCGTCTATCAAACCGTCGGTCTGCTGGCGGCACGGCTCCACACCGAGCGCTGGTTCGAAATGAAGCCAGAGTCGGCCGACATCGACATCAAGCGGCCACTGGTCATCACCGGGATGGTTCGCACCGGAAGCACCGCCCTCCACTACCTGATGGGCGCGAACCCCGACATGCAGTGCCTCCAATATTGGCTCGCGCTCCACCCTCAGCCGCGCCCTCCCCGCAAGTACTGGGAAGCCTCGACCGACTACCAGCACGCGGTCATCGAGCTCGACATGATGTACCAGGCCGGCAAGAGCATGCTCCAGGCGATTCACTACATGATGCCCGACGGCCCCGACGAGTCGGGACGCCTGCTTGGCCAGAACTTCAGCGACGACCGCTTCGAAGTCGTGTCGACGATTCCGACGTACGCCGACTGGTACCTCAACACGATTCACCGTGAGACCTACCAACGGCATCGACGCGCCATGCAACTCATCAGCTCCTACGAGCCGGACAAGCGATGGCTGTTCAAGTACCCGGTGCACATGCGAAACCTCGACGCACTGCTCGAGGCGTATCCGGACGCGTGCATCATTTGGACACACCGCGACCCCGCCGACGTGCTGCCATCCTACGTGAGCCTTTGCGCACATTTTCGCACGCTCTTCGAGCACAGCGTCGACCGCGAACAAATCGCCATCGACCAGAAAGAAGCGTGGGCGCGCGCCGTCGAAAACGGCATGCGCCTCCGCAAGGGGCGCGAGCACCAGTTCCACGACGTCTACTTCAATGATTTCATGGCGGACCCGATCGGCGAGGTCGAAAAGGCCTACGCGACGTTCGACCAACCGTTCTCGGACCGTGCTCGAAGCGCACTCGAAGCCTGGCGTGACACTCATAAGCCGGGCCAGTTCGGAACCCACAACTACACGCGCGACGACTTCGGTCAGTCCCGTGAGCAAGTCCACGACCGCTACGCCGAGTACATCGAGCAGTACCCACGGGTCCTCGAAGAGCTTCGAGAGAGGGCCGCATGATCAAGCGAACCGACGAAGAGCGCGAACTCATCGCCGAAGCCGAACGCCTGTTCCCGACGCAAACCCGGTGCCTGACCTTCGACCCCGAGCTCAACTTTTGCGTCGGCAAATCGAAAGGAAGCCACATCTGGGACGTCAGCGGCAACGAGTACATCGACTACCTGCTCGGCTCGGGGCCACACATTCTCGGCCACGCACACCCCGCCGTGCTCGAGGCCCTCCGCACCGTTCCCGAGCTCGGCACTTCGCACCTGATCGTCAACGAGCAGGCCGTGAAGCTCGGCCAGAAGATCGTCGAGCACGTCCCCTGCGCGGAGATGGTGAGCCTTCACAGCAGTGGAAGCGAAGCCACGTTCTTCGCGATGCGCCTCGCGCGCGTGTACCGCAAGCGCGACAAGATTCTGAAGTTCGAAGGCGCCTACCACGGGATGAACGACTACGCGATGATGAGCAATCAGTGGACGATGGGCGCACCCCCGTTCCCACGCGCAGTCCCGAACACGCACGGCATCCCGCGCTCGGTCACCGACGAGATCCTCGTCGCTCCGTTCAACGATCTCGACACCACCGCTTCCATTATCTGGGAACACCGAGACGAGCTCGCCGGCGTCATCATCGAGCCTGTCCAGCGCACGTTCGAGCCGAAGCCCGGCTTTCTACAAGGCGTCCGAGAAGTGACGGAGAACTACGACATCCCGCTGATCTTCGACGAGGTCGTCACAGGCTTCCGCTCGGGCCTAGGCGGCGCGCAGGCGGAGTACGACGTGGTTCCGGACCTATGCGCCATCGGCAAAGCGATCAGCGGCGGGCTTCCGCTCGGCGTCCTCTGCGGCCGGCAAGACATCATGTCGATCGCTAACCCGAAGCGCCGCCTTCAGATGCTTCCCTACTCGATGCAGACCGGGACGTTTTCCTCGAACCCCGTCTGCGCGAGCGTTGCACTCGCGGTCATCGGCGAGCTCGAGAAGCCGGGCGTCTACGAGCGACTCCACGAGGTTGGCTCTCGAGTCCGGCAAGGCCTGCGCGAGGCGATTGCCGACACGGGCATCGAGGCGTGCGTCACCGGAGTGCCAAGCGTCTTCGAGATATGGTTCTGCAGGGACGAGCCTTACGACCACCGGTCCGCAAAGGCATCCGACTTCTACAAGAACATCCGTTTCTCTGACCTTCTGCTCCAGCAGGGCGTGCTGAAGGCCGCAGAGAAATTCTTCATCTCCGCGGTGCACACCGACGAAGACATCACTCGTACCGTCGAGGCGTTCCACGTTGCGCTCGGTCGTCTCAAAGAGGAGCTCTCGTGAAGCACGTGCTGGTGACGGGCGCCTGCGGGAACATCGGCGCGAACGTGGTCGACCAGCTTCTCGAGCGAGGCTACGCCGTCCGCGCGGTCGACTTGGACACTCCCGCGGGCCGCAAGAAGGCAGCTCGTTGGGGCACGGATGTGGACCTCCGGTTCGGCAGCATCTGCAACGAGTCGCTCGTACGCGATGCCGTCGAGGGCGTCGACCACGTGATCCACCTCGCCGCGATGGTCCCGCCGGTCACCGACGTCGACCAGGCGGCAGGCTACATGGTGAACGTCGTGGCGACGCGCTCGATCCTGCGGGCCTGCGAAGACTCCCCCTCACGTCCCCGTCTTACGTTCACGTCGACCGCGGCCATCTGGGGCAAGAACGACGAAGTCGACCGGCCGCGGCGCGCTGACGAACCCATCTCCCCGAGCGACAACTACTCACGTCAGAAGGCCGAGTGCGAAGCGATGCTGAACGCATCCGACCTCGACACGGTGATCTTTCGGATCGCGATGACGCCTCCCGTAGAGCCTGGCGCCCTCTCCCCTTTCGTATTCGACATGCACCCCGACATGCGCGTCGAGTTCACACACCCGAAAGACCAGGCGCTTGCCATCGCCAACTCCCTCGTCGTCGACGACATCGTGGGACGCACGCTTTGCCTTGGCGGCGGCGAGAAGAACCGATACCGCTACCGCGAGTTCATGAACATGGCGTTTGCCGCCATGGGCTTCCCGCCGCTCCCAAAAGAAGCCTTCGGCGACGCGCTGTTCCTCACCGACTGGGTCGACTCCGAGGATTCGCAGCCGATTCTCGACTATCAGCGCCGAGGGGCGGACGAGTACTTCGCGGAGGTCGCCGCTGAGCTGGGCCCTGCCCGCTACCTGATGAAGGTGATCGGCCCCGTGTTCACACCTGTTCTGCTCGCACACTCTCGCCCGTACGCGGCGGCGGAGGGCAAAGACCCCAAGCTACCGAACGCATATCGCGCGCTCACGACGTTTCGACGCGCGTTGAAGGCCGCAAAGAGCTACACCTGAGCGCCCGATGGAAACCAGTAACCGCGTGTTCGACAACCTGTTGAAGGAGTTCTCGCTCCCCCACGTCGAAGAGCGCATCCCGCGCGACGTCTTCTTTCATCTTGGACTCAAGTTCCCGCAGCAGTACGCCATCGCGGCCCGCGACGTGCACGGCTGCGTGAAGCGCGCCGAAGCGCTGGGCGCTGGCCCTTTCATCGTGGCGACGATTCCGGCGCCGAACTGGGTCGAGCGCGGCAGGCTCATCAAGGACTGCAAGCTCGAGCTCGCACTCGGGTACGCGGGGGACCGACAGGTGGAGTTTCTCGGCCCCGGAAAAGGGACGCAGCACTACGCCGCCGCCCTCGAAGATACCGACGTGGCGTTCCATCACGTCGGCATCTACCAGGACGGGATGGCCACCATCGCGGCGACGCTCGAGTCTCGAGGCTACCCGGAGGTGGTCCGGGGCGGTGTGCGCATCGGGCCGGTCGTGTCGGTCGACTTTCGCTACTTCGACTCGCGTCACGACTATGGCCTCTATCTCGAAATTCAGGAGTTCCGCACCTTTGGTCGCGAGTTCAGTCTGAACCCTTTGATTCACGCGTACGCCGACGTCAGGCGACGCCTCCCCTTCTAACCAGCCCGAGCCCATGCACACCTACGAAACCCAACTGATCATCGACGCCCCACCCTCCGAAGTCTGGAAACACCTCATCGACGTGGAGCGGCACCCGGAGTGGAGTCAGCACTTTCGTCTGAAAGGCACTCCTGTCGCGGGGGCACCGGCACGAATCGAGTTCAAGCTGTTCGGACGGGAAACCGGCGTCGACGTCGCGTATAAGACCGTCGACGAGCCGCGGGAGCTTCGCTGGCACGGAGGCCCGAAGGGCATCGCGTACGGCAGCCACTTTTGCATCCTCGAACCCATCGACGGAGGTTCCAAGACGCTCTTTCGCCACGGCGAGTCCTTCTCAGGCGTGCTCGCCCGACTGGTGGTGGGCCTCCTCAAAAGCGAGCGGGATGCAGGCCCTTCGTACAAGGGCTTCAACGAAGATCTTCGTCGTCGGGTCCTATCAGGCTAGCCGCCGATCGACGGCCGCTGGCGGCCGTTCGCCTGACCGCCATTTCTCATTGCCGAAGTGACTGATCCCGCGTGCCTCCGGGCGGCATACGCCGTGCTTGGCAACAAGGCATGCTCGCAACCGCACACGCCGCGTGCCTCATCGGCATCGAAGCCCATCCGGTCCAAGTCGAAGTCCGTCTAGGGGAAGGCCTCCCGGGCTTCGACATCGTCGGCCTTCCCGAACGTGGGGTCCGAGAGAGTCGAATCCGCGTTCGGGCGGCCCTTTCGTCGATCGGGTTTGTGCTTCCGCCCCGTCACCTCGTCTTGAATCTCGCGCCGGGGGACCTTCCAAAGACAGGCGCAGGGCTCGATCTCGCCATCGCACTCTCGATCCTCGCGGCGTGCGAAGGCGTTTCGACCGAGCTGCTCTCGAGCACGCTGTTGGTCGGCGAGCTCTCGCTTTCAGGAGAGCTTCGATCCGTGCGTGGGGTGCTGGCGCTCTTGCGAAGCGCACGAGAGGCCGGCCTCGAGCACGCGGTCATTCCCGAGGGCAATCGGCACGAAGCCATGCTCATCGAAGGGGTGTCGGTCCATTGCGCTCCACACGTCGGCGCGGTCGTTCGGTGGCTTCGCGGGGAGGCTCCGCTTCCGGAGCCCCAGACCGCGAACCCGCAGTCGCTCGAATCGGCCAAGTCCGATCGCGACCTTTCGGCCATCCGCGGACAGGAAGCCGCGCGTCGCGCGCTCGAAATCGCGGCGGCCGGAGGTCACCACATGCTCCTCGTCGGGAGTCCAGGGGCGGGCAAGACGATGCTCGCCCGCGCCCTTCCCTCAATCCTGCCGCCGCCGACCGCCACGCAGGCTCTCGAGATCGCAACGATTGCGAGCTCCGCCGGCCTTCGCTCGCCTCGTATCCTTGCGGGTCGGCAGCGCCCGTTTCGCGCACCGCATCACACCGCAAGCGCCGCAGCGATCGTCGGAGGGGGCGAACCGATTCGCGCCGGCGAGCTCACGCTCGCACATCGGGGAGTCCTGTTTCTCGACGAACTGCCGGAGTTTCGTCGCGATGCCATCGAGACCCTTCGAACGACGATGGAAGAAGGCGAAGTCGTCATTTCTCGCGCCAAGCAGCGCGTGCGACTTCCGGCCCAACCTATGGTCGTCGGCGCGATGAACCCGTGCCCGTGCGGCTACCACGGCGACCCGACCCGCCTATGCCGCTGCAGTCCCCTTCAGATCGCTCGCTACCGAGGTCGAGTATCGGGCCCGCTGCTCGACCGTTTCGATCTACAGGTCGCGGTCCCCCGCGTGAGCGCGCGAACGATGCGGAAGGCCACTCCAGGTGAGCCGTCCGCTCCGGTGCGAAAACGCGTCGAGCGAGCCCGAGCGTTCATGGAGTCGAAACGCAACCGTCACAGTCTCGAGTCGCTGACACGCGGGGTCTCGAACCAGGCCCTCACACTCCTCGAGCTCGGCGTCGAGCGGCTTAAGATGAGCGCACGCGCCTACCTGAAGTCGCTTCGCGTCGCGCATACCATCGCGGCGCTCGAAGGCAGCGACGAAGTGCTTCCGACCCACACCGCCGAGGCGCTCCAGTATCGCGTTCTCGACCGCGAGCCTTCTTAGAAGCCCCCCTTCGATTCGGCCAATTCAGCAGATTCATCCGGCAAGGAAACAGTCAAAAACAGGAGATGAGAAACCGATGAAACAACCCATCAAAGCCGTCGACGCATTGCTCCAAAGTGTCGAAAAGCAGTTCGGCAAGGGCGCCATGATGCGCCTCGGCGACAAGAAGGCCGAACGCGTACCGTGCATTCCCTCCGGAAGCCCGTCTCTCGATGAGGCACTCGGCTGCGGTGGCTATCCAAAGGGCCGCGTCGTCGAGATCTACGGGCCCGAATCGAGCGGCAAGACGACGCTCACCTTACACGCGATCGCAGAGTGTCAGTCGTCTGGAGGGGTAGCCGCCTTCATCGATGCAGAACACGCGCTCGACGTTCACTACGCCAGCAACCTGGGCGTGAGCACCAAAGATCTTCTGGTCAGTCAGCCCGATAGCGGAGAGCAGGCGCTCGACATCGCTGAAATTCTAGTGAAGAGCGGCGCCATCGACCTCGTCGTCGTCGACTCCGTCGCCGCGCTCGTTCCGCGGGCGGAGCTCGACGGAGACATGGGGGCCACGCATGTAGGGCTTCAGGCGCGCCTCATGAGTCAAGCGCTTCGAAAGCTCGCGGGCGCAGCCCACAGGACGGGCACGACGATCATCTTCATCAATCAGCTCCGCATGAAGATCGGCGTCATGTTCGGTTCGCCCGAGACCACCACCGGCGGACATGCGTTGAAGTACTACTCGACGGTCCGCCTCGATGTGCGCCGCGTCGGGGCGGTCAAGCAGGGCGAGTCGGTGCTTGGCAACCGCACGCGCGTGAAGGTCGTCAAGAACAAGCTCGCCCCACCCTTCCGTAAGGCGGAGTTCGACATCCGATACGGCAAGGGCATCGATGCGATCGGCGACCTGCTCGATCGAGCCGTCGAGGCCGTCGTCGTCGAGAAGAACGGCTCGTACTACCGTTTCAAGGGTCAATCCCTCGGTCAGGGGCGAGAGAATGCGCGGGCGTCCCTCGAGACTGACGCGAAGCTCGCCGAGAAGATTTACGCAGCGATGACCCCGACGGACACCTCGAAGAGGACAGCCGCATGAGTAGAACTTGAGGTGGCGACGCTTCCTGTTAGAAGTGGAAGCGTGCGCTGCCTCGTCACAGGAGCGACCGGTTTCGTCGGTGGGGGTGTGCTTCGCGGACTCGTTGCCGCCGGGCACGAGGTCGTGGCGTACGTCCGCGAAGGCACCGACTCCCAGGGGCTCTTGGAGCTCGAGCGGGTCGTCGGCGACATCGGCGACCCCAACCGACTCGCAGCAGCCGCCGAAGGATGCGACGCGCTGATTCACGCCGCGGGCATCGCGGATGCGCGTGCGCACGCCGACACCCTCGGGTGGACACACGTCGCCGGCACCGAAAATGCGATCAACGCGGCGCGCAAAGCAGGCTGTCGCCGGTTCATTCACATCTCGTGCGCGGACGTCACCCTCTACGACGGCCCACGCTCGTTCTGGACCGAGTCCGACGCGCCTCAGCGTCCCTTCGGCGACCTCGCGCTTTCGAAGCTCCACGCCGAGGAGTTCGTACGCGTGTCGGGCAGGAAGGGCTTTTGGACGGTCGCGCTTCGGCCGAGCCTGGTCTGGGGGCCGGGCGACACGATGCATCTTCGCGAGTGGGGAAACGAGGCAGAGTCCGGCGGCGTTCGAATCGTGGGAGGCGGCAAGAAGCTGATGTCCACGACCTACGTCGGGAACCTGGCGCACGCAGTCGTACGCGCGCTCGATACGAACGTCACGACAGGCAACGTCTATTACGTGGTCGACGAGGAGCTCTCGGTATCCCGTGAGTTCTTCGGCGAGGTGAGCGAGCGCCTCGGTTGGCCTCCGTTGAAGTTCACAGGACCGTACGCGTGGGCGCGCTTCTCCTGCCGCACCGGTCTCAGCCCGCTTCATCCGACCGAGGTGATTCGACGCGGGCAAACCAGCGCTTTCGACATGAGTCGTGCCAAGCAAGACCTGAACTACCAGCCGATATTCACCCGCACTCAGGGTCTCGACGAACTGACGGAATGGGTTCGCCACAACGCGAGCGCGGCATGAGCGGCGTACCGAACGACGAAGCATGGATGGCCGAAGCCATTGCCGAAGCCAAGGTCGCCGAGGAAAAGGGCGAAGTTCCCGTCGGCGCCATCATCGTGCATGAAGGTCGGATCATCGGCCGCGGCCACAACGAACGCGAGCTCAGCCAGGACCCAACGACCCATGCCGAGATGATCGCCATCCGCGAAGCAGCCAAGGCGCTCGGAAGCTGGCGGCTGATCGATACCACGCTGTACGTCACTCTGGAGCCCTGCCCGATGTGTGCGGGCGCGCTCGTCAACGCGCGGGTTCCGCGAGTCGTGTGGGGCTGCAACGATCCGAAAGCCGGCGCGACCGAGACGCTTTACACCATCGGAAGCGACGCACGCCTCAACCACCGATTCGAATGCGTTTCAGGGGTTCTCGGCGACGACTGCAGTGCGCTTCTGACCGGCTTTTTCGCGGCGATCCGCGCTAAAGGCGCACCTCCGAAACGTCGTTGACACCCATAGGTGTTTTGCTAGCTTCCGCCGCGGAGAGCTGACCGAGCGGTCGAAGGTGCTTGATTC